>DATMVT010000205.1:0-4816 GCA_035562895.1 Patescibacteria group bacterium
CTCCGGGATGAAGCGCTGTGCGAGCGCGAACTGTTGGCCGTTGTCGGTCAAGGTCTCGAGGATGACGTTGAGGTTCGGGTCGCCGCGATGGCTGCGGAAGATCGAACGCCCGGCCATGCCGTCGATCGGCTTGAGCACGACCTGATCGTGCTCGGCGACGAAGGCGCGCAGCGGCGCCGCATCCCGCGCGATCAGGGTGGGCGGACAGCATTCGGGGAAGTCGAGTGCGAACAGTTTTTCGTTGCAGTCGCGCAAGGCTTGCGGATTGTTCACCAGCAAAGGTTTCGGTCCCCGTGCCATGCTCGCCCAAAGCAGGTCATGCAGGAAGGCGGTGTCGACGGGGGGGTCCTTGCGCAGCATCAGCACATCGAGTTCGTCCAGCCTCAGCAGTTGCCGCTCGCCGGCGGAAAACCAGGCGGCGTTGTCGCTGCCGATGTCCAGACGACGGAAGTGTGCCGATGGCGCGCCGGGGGACAGGATCAGGTCGGACGGGCTGCAGACGAGGATCTCGTGTCCACGCCGCGAAGCGGCACGGAGCATCGCGACCGTGGAGTCCTTGGCCGGCCGGATCCGCTCGGGCGGGTCCATCAGAACGCCAATCTTGCGCATGGGCGGGGTACTTTGGAATGGAAGGCAGGACGGGATGCGCGCGAATCGATGGGGTCGCGCAACTGTGTCAGTTTCGCGCATGATACCCTTTTTCAACAAGCCGTTAGAGTCTTTACTTGACAGGTTTCTCTACGTTGGCTAAACAGCTTTCAATCAGGTTCGAGGCCGTTGCAATGTGCGCTCCAGCACATTCGGCGGGCGGCGAAGCGGCATCAAGTTGGACCCAAAGACTCTCGGGGGTCACATGGACGAGCAAGGCAAAGAAGGTTCCCTCGCCGGTTTGAAGGTGATGGTCATCGATGATTCGAAGACGATTCGCCGCACCGCCGAGACGTTGCTGAAGAAGGAAGGCTGCGACGTCGTCACCGCGACCGATGGCTTCGAAGCGCTGTCGAAGATTTCAGACCAGCAGCCGCAGATCATCTTCGTCGACATCATGATGCCGCGCCTCGATGGCTATCAGACCTGCGCGTTGATCAAGAACAACCAGCTGTTCAAGAACGTGCCGGTGATCATGTTGTCTTCGAAGGACGGCCTGTTCGACAAGGCGCGCGGCCGCATCGTCGGCTCCGAGCAATACCTGACCAAGCCCTTCACCCGCGAAGAGTTGCTGGGTGCGATCCGTCGCCACGTCGACCTGAAGGGCTGACGTGCTTCGCAGGGGGAATGCGATGATTCTGGAAAGCAGTTGCACGGCGTGAGGGACGAATGAGCGAATCCGCAACACCGCTGGGCCCATTCGACACCCTGCTCGATTTCGAGCAGCGCAGTCTTGCCCATGTCGCCGGCTTGCCGGAACAGATCGATGCGCCCGGATTGTGGCGCGGCATCGCGTTCCGGGTGTCCGGCAAGTTGATGGTCAGCAGCATCACCGAGGTCAATGAAATCCTGACCTACCCGACCCTGACTTTCGTGCCGGGTACGCGGCCCTGGTTGCTCGGCGTCGCCAACGTGCGCGGCAACCTGGTGCCGGTGATCGACTTGCGCGGCTTCATCGAAGGCGAAAAGAACACCCACAACGAACGTTCCCGGGTGCTGGTCGTGAAGCAGCAGGGCGGCAACGTCGGCTTGCTGGTCGACGAAGTGCTCGGTCAGCGCAGCTTCGTGGACGAGAATGAGGCGATCGGTGCGGTGGAGGAAGACGAGCGCTATCGACGCTACGTCCCGAAGCAGTTCGATCTCGGAGGCGTCCGGTACCTGAGCTTCAGCGTGCATGCGCTGGTGCGGAACCGGGAATTCGTACAGGCGGCGGCATAGTCCGCAGTGTTTGGCAGTTAGAGTGGCGAGGAACAACTTATGAGTGCAACGTCAGCCAATACCGGGTCGCGATTCAGCGGTTCCGCATTCTGGGGCCTGATGGCCTTCCTCAGCCTGCTCGCGCTGCTCGCGAACGTGGGTTGGCGCTTCTACAAGGACAATCAGGAGCGCGCCGCGATCGTCTACACCACCGATCTCCAGGTGTTGTCGCAGCAGATCTCCAAGTTCGCGACGGAAGCCGCGGCCGGTAACCTCGAGGCCTTCGAGGAGCTGAAGACCACGCGCACCGGCATCGAAACTCGCGTCAACGGGCTGATGAAGGGCGAGGCGAAGTCCGGCATTCCCGGCTACCAGAATGATTCGGACGCCGTGAAGATCCCGTTGAACAAGCTCAACGAGGACTGGCAGCCGATCAACAATGCCGCGAACACGATTCTGACTCGCCAGGAACTCGTGCTCGACATCACCGAGACCGCGGAAGAATTTTCGGCCGCGATCCCGCAGTTGACCAGCAAGGTCGATGAATTGTTCTCGGTGCTGCGCGACTCGGGTGCCTCAGGCATCCAGATCTATCAAGCCAGTCGCCAGATGCTGCTCGCCGACCGCATGTTGCGCCGCGTGTCCGACATTCTCCGCGGCGGCGACCAGGCGATCTCCGCCGCAGACCAGTTCGCGCGTGACGCGCAGGTCTACGGTCGCGTGCTTGACGCCTGGTTGCAGGGCGATGCCGGCATCGGCATTCCGGCGCTGACCAATCCCACCGCCCGCAGCATCGCGACCGACGTGCAGGCCCTGTACGGCGGCATCCGCGAGAACGTCGACAAGATCCAGAGCGCGTCGACCGATCTGTTCGAAGTGACCGAGGCGGCGGACAACATCTTCCTCGCATCCGGTCAATTGCTCGATTCCAGCAAGAACATGGCGACCGGTCTCGGCAAGCTGCCGGGGCAGCGCATTTTCGGCAACGACTATCTGTCCCTGGGCCTCGGCGCCTTGACCCTGGTGTTCGCGCTCCTCGCCGGTCTCGCCCAGTACGGCGCCACGCGTCGCCAGCTGCAGAGCACGGCCGACCTCAATCAGCGCAACCAGGAAGCCATTCTGCGCTTGCTGGACGAAATGGGATCGCTCGCGGAAGGCGATCTGACGGTGAAGGCGACGGTGACCGAAGACATCACCGGCGCGATCGCCGACTCGGTGAACTTCGCGGTCGAAGCGCTGCGCTCACTGGTGACCACGATCAACGAGACGGCCGTGCAGGTCGCGGCCGCTGCCCAGGAAACGCAGGCCACCGCGATGCACCTTGCTGAAGCAGCGGAGCATCAGGCGCAGCAGATCACCTCGGCATCGGCGGCGATCAACGAAATCGCGGTGTCCATCGACGAAGTGTCGAAGAACTCCGCCGAATCGGCCGACGTGGCGCAGCGCTCGGTGGCGATCGCCGGCAAGGGCGCGGCCATGGTGCGCCAGACGATCCAGGGCATGGACAACATTCGTGACCAGATCCAGGAAACATCGAAGCGAATCAAGCGCCTCGGTGAGTCGACCCAGGAAATCGGATCGATCGTCGAACTCATCAACGACATTGCCGAACAGACGAACATCCTCGCGCTGAACGCCGCCATTCAGGCGGCCTCCGCCGGTGAGGCCGGTCGCGGATTCGCGGTCGTCGCCGACGAAGTGCAGCGACTCGCGGAACGCTCCGGTGGCGCGACGAAGCGAATCGAAACGCTGGTGCAGACGATTCAGGCGGATACCAACGAAGCCGTGTCGTCGATGGAACAGACGACCTCCGAAGTGGTGGCCGGTGCGCGTCTCGCGGAAGATGCCGGTCTCGCGCTGGGCGAGATCGAAAAAGTCTCGAACGACCTTGCCGACCTCATCCAGAACATCTCGGAAGCCGCACGCCAGCAGTCGGCCGCCGCGACGAACATCTCGGCAACGATGAACGTGATTCAGGAAATCACGACGCAGACCTCGGCCGGTGCATCGCAAACCGCGGAGTCGATCGGAAATCTGGCGCAGCTCGCCGCCGACCTGCGCCGCTCGGTCGCCGACTTCAAGCTGCCGGGCTGACGGAAGCGCTCGATGGTGACCACCGCACCCGTCAGGAACCCCTTTTCGCCCATGCCGAGCATGGGCGACGAGGAGTTCGTGCGCTGGGTCGACCTGCTGCAGCGCCGTACGGGCGTGGTGGTGCCGCCGGACCGCAAGACGTTTCTCGTGACTGGCCTGCGCATGCGCATGCGCGAGACCGGTCACTCGAATTTCGACAACTACTTCGACCAGGTCCTGAACGGGGCGCGCGGCGCGATCGAATGGGCCACGCTCGTCGATCGTCTGACCGTTCACGAAACGCGATTCTTTCGTCATGCCCCTTCGCTCGAGCTGATCTCGGAAGAGTGGTTGCCGACCCACGTGAAGCAGTATCCGGGTGCGGCCGTGCATGCCTGGAGCGTCGGTTGCGCGACGGGTGAAGAGGCGTATTCGCTGGCGATGACCCTGGATCAGAAGTTGCGCATGCTCGATGCCAGCAAGGTCTATTTCGGGGTGACCGCGACGGACATCAGCAACCCGGCGCTCGCGGTCGGACGATCGGGGTTGTACCCGCGCGAACGTCTCGCCGAACTGCCTGAACCCTTTCGCTCGACCTATACCCGGGCCGAGGGCAAGGACTCGTTCGAAGTCGTGGAGCCGCTGCGCAAGCGCGTCGGTTTCGCGATGTTCAACCTGCTCGACGTGGCGCGTTCGCCACTGAAGAAGCTCGACCTGATCTACTGCCAGAACGTGCTGATCTACTTCGCCCGCGAGCGCCGCAAGGCCTTGCTCGATGCGCTCGCCGATCTGCTCAAGCCCGGTGGCCTCCTGGTCCTTGGACCCGGTGAGGTGCTCGGATTTGCCAATCCACAGCTGACACGAATCGGCGGACGCCAGACTTTGGCGTACTGCCGAA
>DATMVT010000206.1:0-18243 GCA_035562895.1 Patescibacteria group bacterium
GCGCCGGCGCCGACGGTCAATGCCGCCGGCGGTTACGGCGAAGTCATCGCGGCGGATGCCAAGGCCGACGCCCTGGCGGCTGCACTCGCCAAGCTCAGCGCCGATAACGCCAGTGTCGACGGTCTGTTCAGCGGTCGCGTCGGCAAGGTCTGCCAGAAGCAGGGTTGCTGGCTGCAACTGATCGATGGCGAACAGATGGCGCGCGTCATGACCAACCACGACTTCACCGTGCCCAAGGATTTGTCGGGCAATGCCGTGGTCAGCGGCAAGCTGGAACGCGTCGAAATCAGCGAGAAGGAAGCCCGGCACATGGCCGAAGATGCCGGCAAGGACTTCGATCCGGCCGCTTCGCGCGTCGAATACCGCATCGCGGCGCGCGGCGTCGTCGCCGCGAAGTGATGCAATGACCGAAGATGTGCGCGACGCCCGCCGCGATTTCCTGCGGCGCAGTGCCGGTTTGGGTTTGGGTGCGAGTCTGCCCTTGGCCAGCCTGTTCGGACTGGCGGGGTGTCGTGCGCGCCTGACGCCGACGTCGGGGTCGAGACCTGGCCTGGGGTACGGTCCGTTGCGGCCGGTGGCGGACGACACCACCGGCATGCCGCTGTTGCGACTGCCGGAAGGCTTTCGCTATCGCAGCTTCGGCTGGACTGGCGAGGCCATGCGCGGTGGCTTGATTCCCGCCGCACATGACGGCATGGGCGTGGTCGCGCAGGCCGGATCGCGCTGCACCCTGATCCGCAACCACGAGATCATCACCTCGGCCGGGGCCTTCGGCGACGCCGTCTTGCAGTACGACGCACCGGCGGCGGGCGGCTGCGTCGCCTTCGATTTCGACCTCGAAGCCGGTATCGCCAGCGATTTCCGCGCCGTGCTCGGCGGCACGCTGCAGAACTGCGCCGGCGGCACGACGCCGCATGGCACCTGGCTGAGTTGCGAAGAGATGACATTCGATCCGGCCACCGCCCGCGACGACCGCGGTCGGCATCGGCCGGAGTTGAAGAAACAACACGGCTACGCGTTCGAAGTGTTCGCCGATGGCGTGCGGGCGCCCGAATGCATTCCCGGCATGGGCGCGTTCAAGCACGAAGCGGCCACGACCGATCCTGCGACCGGCATCGTCTATCTCACCGAGGATGGCCGCGGCCTGTCGGGTTTCTATCGCTACACGCCGCTCGATCGCGAGCGATTGTCGGCCGGCGGCGCGCTGCACATGCTCGCGGTCAAGGGGCGTCCGGACCTGCGCACGGCGGTGGCGGTCGGTGCGCGCTTCGACGTGCACTGGGTGCCGATCGCCGAGCCCGAGCGACTGAGTTCGCCCACCGCGCCGCAAAGTGCCGCGGTGGCGGAACAGGGATTGAAGCTCGGTGCCAGCGGCTTCGCCCGGCTCGAAGGCTGCTACCTCCACGGCGACGCGATCTTTTTCACGGCCACTTCGGGCGGAGATCTCGGTCGCGGCCAGATCTGGGTCTACCGCCCGCGCGAGGAAACGCTGGCCTTGCTGTTCGAAGCGAAGTCCGCGGACGCGCTCGACTATCCCGACAACCTCTGCGTGACTCCGCGCGGCGCGCTGCTGATCAACGAAGACAACGACAGCGGCAACCCGCAGCGCATGGTCGGCATGGACTTGGACGGTCGAACCTTCGCGTTCGCCGAAAGCCATGTCGTGATGAACGGCGAGCGCGGCTTCCGCGGCGATTTCCGCTACGAGGAATGGTGCGGCGTCTGCTTCTCGCCGGATGGCCGCTGGCTGTTCGCGAACTGCTACACGCCCGGCTTCACCGTCGCCATCACCGGGCCGTGGGAGCGCGGGCCGCTTTGATCACCGCCAGACCGAGCCATCGGCATTGCGCTCGGCGAAATACAGGCCGGCCCAAAGTTTCGGATCCATCGGGAAACCCGCGGCGCCCTTGGCGACCAGCCAGGCCGCGGCATCCTTGAGCGGCACATGGTGGACGACGATGTTTTCGGTCTCGTCGCCACCGCCGTCGCCGATGCGCGTCAGTCCGGTGGCGCGGACGAAATGCGCGATTTCGGTGCTCAGGCCGGACGACACCGGGCCGCCGGCGATGTAGTCGATGCGTGCGGCGGCGTATCCGGTTTCCTCGACCAGTTCGCGGTGCGCGCTGACGATCGCGTCTTCGTGTTCGCTGCCTTCGATGTCACCGATCAATCCCGCCGGCATCTCGATCGTCACCGCGTTCAGCGGCGGACGGAACTGTTCGACGAACACGAGTTCGTCGGCGTCGGTCAGGGCGACGATGATCACGGCACCCTTGGGGTTCGCGCGTTCGACGAACTCCCAGCCATCGCGACGGCGCACGTTCAGCCAGCGTCCGTTGAAAAGCAGTTCGGTTTCCGTCATGGTGCGCGCCCCCAGATCCAGCCCGCATGCTAACGGCCGGCTTTCCGCGCCGGCAATGCATGCGTCGTTGCGCCGCGTGAAACTTCCGCGCCTTCGACCGGTCTGAGCCCCGTTCCGTTTCCGAGGTTGTCCATGCGAATTCCGTTCTCTGTGCTGAGTGGTGCGTTGGCGTCGCTGATTTCCCTGCCGCTTCTGGCGGCGTCCGAAGCGCCGGCCGCAGCCGCAGCCACGACCGCGCCGGCGGCCACGGTGCCACCCTTGCTGGCGCGTCCGGCCGGCAATCCCAAGGTCGCTGTGCGCGTTCCTACCGCGACCGAGAACCAGATCGACACGGTGACCGATGCCCTGACCCTGATGCGACTGTCGAAGCAGTTCGAACAGGCCAAGGACTGGCGTCACCAGGCCTATGCCCTGGCCAAGTTGTTCGCGATGCGTCCAATGCAGGGCACCATCGGCTACGAGCTCGCGGCGGCGTATGCGCGCCAGGATGACAAGCGCAATGCCTACGATGTGCTGGTGCGCCTGCAGGGCTCGGGCTATGGCTTCGATCCGACCAAGGACGCGCGCTTCGACAACGTGAAGGGTACCCGCGTCTGGGACTACGTCGTGCTGAACCTGCAGGCCAACCTGACGCCGTTCGGCGGTGGTCGACCGGGCTTCGATCTGCCCGCAGGCGACACCTTGTTCGAATCGATCGGCTACGACCCGGTGCGCAAGAAGTTCGTCGTTGCGTCGGTTCGGGAAGGATCGATCCACCTGGTCGACGAACACGGTGCGATGTCGTCGTTCATCCCGGCAGGCCCGGACAACGGACTGCTCGCCAGTTACGGTCTGGCGGTCGATGCGCCGCGCGACCTGTTGTGGGTGATCGGCAACGGTGTACCGCACAAGAAGGGCATCGCCCAGGGCGATTTCGGCCGCAGCGTCCTGTACAAGTTCGTGCTGTCGACCGGCAAGTTGGCGGGCAAGTTCGAGGTGCCGGTGGCGCATCGGCCGAGCCTGTTGTCGTCGATCGCGGTATCGCCGAAGGGTGACGTCGTCGTCGCCGATGGCGTCGCGCGCCGCATCTACCAGTTGAGCGGCGAGCAGCTGCAGGTGATCGTCGAGAATCCGCGACTGACCAGCATCCGCGGCATGGTTTACGACAAGACCGCGACCAAGCTCTACTTCGCCGATTACGACCTCGGACTCTTCGGCATCGACCTGAACACCGGAAAGCCCTTCGCCGTGGCCCCGGAGAAGGGCTTGACGCTCTACAGCATCGACGGTCTGGCGTGGTGGAACGATCAATTGATCGTGGTGCAGAACGGCTTCCCGCCGGCGCGCGTGATGCGCCTGCAACTCGACGAGACCGGGACCCGCGTGCAGCACGCGCAGGCGCTCGATGCGGCCAAGCCGGAATTCGGATTGCCGACCCAGGGCGTGGTCGTCGGTGATGCATTCTGGGTCATCGCCAATTCCCAGCGCGGGCAATACGACAGCTACGGCATTCCCAAGGACGCCGCCAAGCTCAAGCCGGTCCACGTCTATCGCAGCGACATCACCTTCGCGGCCGACAGCGGCAAGGGCGTGATCTCGCCTGCCGCCGCGCCGATGCCGGCCAAACAGTAAGCGCGATCAGTCGAAGCGCTGCCGCCATTCGCGGCAGCGACGGCGCGTCAGCGGCCCGAACCGGAGCTGGTCCAGGATCGCTTCGAGCGCGGCCATGTCGGGCGGCATGCAGGCGTAGGCCTGCGCATCGACCGGCACCGGTGCATCCAGCGCGATGCGGCTGAGCAGGCGATAGAGCAGGGCGTCGTCGCGTCCCTTGCGCAGTTTTTCGGCGATCTGCGTCGCGCCGCGCATGCGCAGGAAAGGCACTTCCTCGACGCGCTCCAGCAAGGCGTCCAGCGACCCGAAATGTCCGATCAACGTCGCTGCCGTCTTCGGTCCGATGCCGTGGATGCCGGGAATGTTGTCGACGGCGTCGCCCATCAGCGCGAGATAGTCCGCGAACTGCTCGGGTCGAACGCCATGTTTGCGCTTTACGGCCGCGGCGTCGCTCCTTTCCTTGCGCGTCACGTCGAAGATCACGTCGTGCTCGCCGACCAGTTGCGAGAAATCCTTGTCGCCGGTGATCAGCACGCCGCGATAGCCCTGCGCATGCAGCACGTGCAGGGCGCTGCCGGCGAGATCGTCGGCTTCGTATTCGCCATCGACGAGCACGCGCAGGCCGAGCGACTGGCACAACTGCTTGCAGTACTCGAACTGAGCCGCGAGGTCGGCCGGCGGCAAGTCGCGATTCGCCTTGTACGGTGGATACAGGCGATTGCGGAACGAGGTGGTCAGCGATTCGTCGAAGCACACCGCCATGTGCGTCGGCTTCTCGTCGTGCAGCAAGGTCATCAAGGTGCTGAGGAACCCGAACACGGCGTGCACCGGCCGTTGCTCGACGTCGGCGAACTCCGAGGCCACCGAAAAATACGCGCGGAACACGTAGATGCTGGCGTCGATCAAGTGAACCGGTGGCCGTGCGCTCATGGCAGCCACGCGCTGTACTTCGCGTCGAACGACGGGCGCGTGCGATCCGGCGCATCGCCATCGCGGGTGCCGATGTGGATGAAGGCGATCGCGTGTTCATCCGCGGCCAGTCCGAACAGCGCGGCGGCCTCGCGATCGTATGCCGGCCAGCCGGTGATCCATTGCGCGCCGAAGCCGAGTGCCTGTGCGCCGAGCAGCAAGTTGTGCGCGACACAGCCGGCGGACAACAGCTGCTCCTGGGTTGGGATCTTGAGGCCTTCGCGCCGTTGCGCGACCACGATCAGACACAGCGGCGAGCGGTCGAAGCGCGAACGATCCTTGTCGAGTGCGGCAGCATCCGCTGCGGGTTCGCGATGCGCGGCGATCGCGGCGAGTCGCGCGCCCAGCACGCGACCGTCGTCGCGGCGAACGCCGATGATCCGGAACGGCTCCAGTTTGCCGTGATCGGGCACGCGCATCGCCGCTTCGACCAAGGCCCGCAAGGTGTCGGCATCCGGGCCCGGATCGAGCAGTTGGCGCGAGGGATGCGAGCGGCGTTCCAGCAGCAGATCGAGTGGCGTCATGGCGGGCGGGCATCTGCAGAGAACGAATCGGGCACCGAGTGTAGCGACGCCGCCTCCCGCTGCGCCTGCGCATCGGCTAGCATCCGGGCGTCCAATCCACGGATCCGGGGAACCTGCATGACCGTCACGGTGGCCACGCTGCGCGAGACCGCAGCGAATGAACGGCGCGTCGCATTGACGCCAGAAGTCGCGAAGAAATTGAAGGCGCTCGGTGCCGAAGTGCGCATCGAAACCGGCGCCGGCCTGGATGCCGCCATGCCGGACGACCTGTTCAAGGACGCGACGTCGGTGGCCTCCGCCGGTGACTTGCTGGCCAAGGCCGATGTCGTGCTGGCGGTGCAGGCACCGGAGAACGACCGCATCGCGAAGATGCAGCCAGGCACGGTGCTCATCGCGATGCTGCAACCGCACGCGTCGCCGGAACGCGTCAAGCTGCTGCGTGATCGCAAGATCACCAGCTTCTCGATGGAGTTGTTGCCGCGCACGACGCGCGCGCAGGCGATGGACGTGCTCAGCTCGCAGGCCGGCATGGCCGGCTACAAGGCGGTGCTGATCGCTGCCCAGGCGGCACCGAAATTCTTTCCGATGCTGACCACCGCCGCCGGCACGATCCGCCCGAGCAAGGTGCTGATCGTCGGCGCCGGCGTGGCTGGATTGCAGGCGATCGCGACCGCGAAGCGCCTGGGTGCGCAGGTCGAAGGCTTCGACGTGCGCCCCGAAGTGAAGGAGCAGATCGAATCGCTCGGTGCGAAATTCCTCGACCTCGGCGTGTCCGCCGCCGGCAGCGGCGGCTACGCGCGCGCGCTGACGCCGGAAGAACAGGCCGAGCAGCAGAAGCGCCTTGGCGAACATGTGCGCGGCATCGATGTGATCGTGACGACCGCGGCGATCCCGGGGCGCAAGGCGCCGCGCATCATCACGGCCGACATGGTCAAAGGCATGAAGCCAGGCGCCGTGATCGTCGATCTCGCCGCGGAAACCGGTGGCAATTGCGAACTCACGCAGCCCGGTGAAACCGTCGTCAGCAATGGCGTTGCGGTGATCGGCCCGGTCAATCTCGCCAGCATGGGCGCGATCCATGCCAGCGAAATGTATGCGCGCAACCTGTTCAACTTCCTCAGCCTGATGCTCAAGGACGGCGCGCTGAACCTCGATTGGAGCGACGAGCTGATCGAAAAGACCTGCCTGACGCATGATGGCGTCATCAAGCACGAGCCCAGTCGTGTCGCGATTGAAGGCGCTGCATTGGAGAAGCAATCATGATCGACGGATTCCTTGCGTTGTACATCTTCCTGCTGGCCGCGTTCACCGGTCACGAAATCATCTCGCGCGTCCCGGTGATCCTGCACACGCCGCTGATGTCGGGTTCGAACTTCGTGCACGGCATCGTGCTGGTCGGTGCGATGGTCGCGCTGGCGCATGCCGACACCACGCTCGGCAAGATCATCGGATTCATCGGCGTCGCGCTTGGTGCCGGCAATGCGGCGGGTGGTTACGTCGTGACCGAGCGCATGCTCGACATGTTCAAGTCGTCGAAGGGGAAGTAAGCGATGAACTTCGACATGGCAACATTGCTTCCGAATATCGCGAAAGCGAGTTACTTGATCGCCGCGGTGCTGTTCATCCTCGGCATCAAGCGCATGGCCAGTCCGGTCACGGCGCGCAAGGGCATCGTTCAGGCCGGCATCGGCATGGTGCTCGCGACGGTCGCGACCTTTGCCGTCACCGGTGGCCACAACATCGGCCTGATCCTCGCCGCGATCGCCGTCGGCGTGATCCCGACCTGGCTGTGGGGCAAGAAAGTCGCGATGACCGACATGCCGCAGATGGTCGCGTTGTTCAACGGCATGGGCGGTGGTTCGGCCGCGGCGATCGGCGCCGGTGAAATGGTCAAGTACGTCCACGAGGGCGCCGTGCCGAGCAAGACCACGCTGGTGCTGGCCGTGGTCGGTGCGTTGATCGGCGCGATCTCGATGTCCGGTTCGGTGATCGCGTGGGCCAAGCTCGACGGCCGCATGGACAAGCGGTTCACCTTTCCCGGCCAGCAGTATTTCAACCTGCTGTTCTTCCTCGCGACGGTGGCGCTCGGCGGCATGCTGGTGCTGCAACTCGACACCACGATCATCGTCGCCTTCTTCGTCATGGCCCTGCTCGTCGGCATCCTGATGACGCTGCCGATCGGCGGCGCCGACATGCCGGTGGTGATCTCGCTCTACAACGCCTTCACCGGGCTCGCCGTGGCCTTCGAAGGTTACGTGATGCAGAACGAGGCGCTGATCATCGCCGGCATGGTCGTCGGTGCCGCAGGCATGTTGCTGACGCAGCTGATGGCCAAGGCGATGAACCGTCCGATCAGCGGCGTACTGTTCAAGAACTTCGGCGGTGGTGGCCAGGCTGCGACCGACATCAAGGGTTCGATGAAGCCGATCGAGGCCAGCGACGCGGCGTCGCTGCTTTACATGGCCGACAAGGTCGTGATCGTGCCGGGTTACGGCATGGCCGTGGCGCAGGCGCAACACAAGATCTGGGAGCTGTGCAAGCAGCTGCGCGAGCGAGGAAAGGAGATCAAGTTCGCGATCCATCCGGTGGCGGGGCGCATGCCCGGTCACATGAACGTGCTGCTCGCCGAAGCCGGCGTGCCCTACGACCTGATCGTCGACATGGACGAGATCAATCCGGAATTCCCGACCTGCGACGTCGCCATCGTGATCGGCGCGAACGACGTCGTGAATCCGGTCGCGAAGACCGACAAGAGTTCGCCGATCTACGGCATGCCGATCCTCGACGTCGCCAACGCGCGCCAGGTCATCGTCATCAAGCGCGGCAAAGGCGCCGGCTTCGCCGGCATCGAGAACGCGCTGTTCTACCAGGACAACTGCAAGATGCTCTACGCCGATGGCCAGGCGGCGGCGGCGGCGCTGTCGACCGAACTCAAGGCGATCGACAGCGGCGGCGGGCATTGAGTCGTCCGATGACCCGGACGGTCCAATGCGTGAAGTTGCAGCGCGAAGCCGAAGGCCTCGACTTTGCGCCCTATCCCGGCGAACTCGGCGCGCGCATCTTCAACGAAGTGTCCAGGGAAGCGTGGGCGTCGTGGCTGGCGCACCAGACCATGCTGATCAACGAAAACCGGTTGTCGCCGATGGACCCGAAGGCGCGCAGATACCTGCGCGAACAGATGCAGGCCTTCCTGTTCGGTGGCGACGCCGACCAGGTCGCGGGTTACGTGCCGCCGTCACCCGCCGCCGATTGAATCGCCAGCGGCCGCATTGCGGCCTCGGTCTTCGGTTTCGTCGGTGCGATGAAATTCCGCTCGACCAGCGCATCGATCAGCGCATTCGTGTAGGCCGGCTTCTGGCGGTAATCGACATGCGAATCATCCGGCAGCGGGAAGTCGCGCAGCGCGGGGACATCGAGTGCGAAC
Source organism: Patescibacteria group bacterium (assembly GCA_035562895.1). Classification (GTDB taxonomy): domain Bacteria; phylum Pseudomonadota; class Gammaproteobacteria; order Xanthomonadales; family Ahniellaceae; genus JADKHK01. Next base: position 8,870 of record DATMVT010000206.1, read on the forward strand.
AGGGTCTTCGCCGACGTTGAGGCGACCATTCTGTCCCAGTATTCCGCGCGCGGGAACCAGTCTTCTTCAGCCCAGCGGCGCTGTCCGCTGGTCGGCGAGGCATAGAAGATCACGTCGCCACCGCGCGCCTGGATCGCGCGCACCCAGCCGTTCGCTGCCTCGACCTGCGGCCACCAGTCGACGAACGGGATCTTCGGCAAGTGTCCGCCGAAGCGTTCGAGGTTCGCGGCCAGTTCGCGTTTCTGGGCCTCCTTGTCGCCGCGTTCGAAATCGATGTGGCCGAAGCGGCGCCGGTCCAGCCATTGGTAGGGATGGAAGGGTTCGCCTTCGTCGTTCCATGCACGCACGGCGCTGCGCAGCAGGCTGAAGTCGCTGCGCGCGATCACCGCTCGGAGCTGCCAGTGATTGAGGATCAGCCGATGCGCGGCCCGACTTGGCGAAAACGCGTGCCGGTAGAACTCGACTTCGGGTTGCTGCATGTCGATGCTGGGCGCGGCGAAGCCGGCGCCGTCGATGTCGCACACGACGAGGCCGCGAAAATCCGCATCGGCGGCGAGGTCGCGCAGCGTCGCCAGCGGATAGCGACCATCCATCGCCAACATCACCGGCTCATGATGCGGCAGCCGTGCACGGACGGTATCGCGGTCGATCGCGTACAGCGTGCGCGAGGCGCCGAGAAAGACGAGGGCGTCGGGCGTCGCTGTCGCCTTCGCGCGCTGCAGCGACCACAGATCCGGCGCGTCGACGATGATCGGCGTGTAGCCGCGTCCGCGCCAATGGCGCTCGAGCGCAATCAGCGCCGTGGCGGAAAGCACGAGAGCGATGGCAAGGGCGGCGAGGGCGCGGCGCATGTCAGAACTGGAAGTAGATGAAGGCGCGCGAGACGCCGGGCGACAGGACGATGGCGACGATCAGCGTCGCCCAGATCAAGCCCAGCGTGGCCGCGCCGCGTTGCCGCAACCAGCGGCGCAGGTCGTGATGGCGCCAGAGCCAGTGCATCGACCACATCAGGCCGAACGCGATCCAGGCGATCTTCGCCTCGGCGCTGATCGGACCTGATGTGTCATCCGGCACGAACATCGCGGCATGGATCTGCGCCGCATGCGTGAAATCGGGTGCGCGAAACCAGACCCATGCGACCAGAACGCCGAGCAAGGTCAGCAGACCGCCGAGCAGCGTGCCGAGGCCGCCGAGCAAGCGCGATGTCGCGGCGATGGCCGGTTCCGATACGCGTTCGAGCACCAGCATGAGGCCGTGGAACGCGCCCCATGCGACGAAGGTCCAGGCGGCGCCATGCCAAAGGCCGCCGAGCAGCATGGTCAGCATCAGGTTGCGCAACGTGAGCAAGCTGCCGCCGCGATTGCCGCCGAGCGGCACGTACAGGTAGTCGCGCAACCAGGTCGACAGCGAGAGGTGCCAGCGCCGCCAGAAGTCCGAGAAGCCGCTCGCGGCGTAGGGCGATCGGAAATTGTCCGGCAGCCAGAAACCGAGCATCGCGGCACAGCCGATGGCGCAAGTCGAATAGCCGGCGAAATCGCAGAAGATCTGTCCGGCGAATGCGATCGTGCCCGTCCACGCGGAGGCGGTGTCGACCGTCCCCCCGGCCTTGAAGATCGGGTCGGCAACGGGCGCGAAGACGGAATCCGCCAACACGATCTTTTCGAACAGGCCGATCAGCAGCAGCGACAAGCCCAGCGTGAAACCGTCCACCGTCGTGCGTCGCGGCGTGTGCAACTGTGCGCTGAAGTCGTGGTAACGGACGATCGGGCCGGCGACCAGTTGCGGAAAGAAGCCGACGAAGAGCAGGTAGTCGCGCAAGGATTTCTGCACGCGAACTTCGCCACGATAGACATCGATGCAGTAGCTCAGCGATTGGAACGTGTAGAACGAAATGCCGACCGGCAGCAGGATGTCGAAGGTGGCGGGTTGCCAGTCGATGCCGACCAAGGCCAGCAAGGTCTGGGTGTTGTCGCGCAGGAAGTCGCCGTACTTGAACAAGCCGAGCAGGCCGAGATTCGCGACCAGGGACACGATCAGCCAGGGCTTGCGACGGTTCGACCGCGCCTGCGCCATGCGCAGCGCCAGCCACCAGTCCACCGTCGCCGAGCCGATCAACAGCAGCAGGAAGGGTGGGTTCCAGGCGCCGTAGAACAGGAAGCTGGCGCCCAGCAACACCGACTTTCGCGCCGACCACGACAGCCCCGGCAGGTTGAACATCGCCACCACGGCGATGAAGAACACGACGAAGGTGAGCGAATCGAAGGTCATGGGTGGCGGTTTCGGGCGGCCGCGCAGTATAGGCGGGCTTGCCTGCGGTCGGCGATTTGCGTATAGTTCGCGGCCCTTGCGGGCGCATAGCTCAGCGGTAGAGCACTACCTTGACATGGTAGGGGTCTCAGGTTCGATCCCTGATGCGCCCACCAATTCCCAGAATTGGTTTTCCCGCAAATAGTCCAGCCGAGAGCCGTAGTTCGAACGAACACGATCACGATGACGCGAACCGGAACCCACATCTAGCGAAACCGCAGAATGGCTCCGACTTTCCAAGGGCGCTTTCTGCGCCCTTTTTGTTGCCGCAAGGAACCCTGAAATGATCACGATCACGCTGCCGGATGGCGCGAAGCGCGAATACGCGCCGAACACGACGATTGGCGAAGTCGCTGCCAGCATCGGCGCCGGCTTGGCCAAGGCGGCGCTGGCCGGCAAGGTCGATGGCAGATTGGTCGACCTGAGCCATCCGATCGCCGCCGACGCCGCGATTGAAATCGTCACCGAGAAACATCCGGACGCGCTCGACGTTCTGCGTCACTCGACCGCGCATTTGCTCGCGCAGGCGACGCAGCGGCTGTTCCCGGATACGCAGGTCACGATCGGCCCGGTGGTCGAGAACGGCTTCTACTACGACTTCGCGCGCAAGACGGCGTTCACGCCGGACGACCTCGCGAAGATCGAGGCCGAAATGACGAAGATCGTTGCCGAAGGCCTGCCGGTGGTGCGCTCGGTGATGAGCCGTGACGATGCGGTCGCGTTCTTCAAGGGCAAGAACGAGCACTACAAGGCCGAGATCATCGAAAGCATTCCGGCCAACGAGGACTTGTCGCTGTACGCACAGGGCGAGTTCATCGACCTGTGTCGCGGCCCGCATGTGCCGAACACCTCGAAATTGCGCGCGTTCAAGCTGATGAAGATTTCGGGCGCCTATTGGCGTGCCGATGCCAAGAACGAGATGCTGCAGCGCGTATACGGCACCTCGTGGCTGAACGACAAGGACCTCAAGGCCTACCTGTTCCAGTTGGAGGAAGCCGAGAAGCGCGACCACCGCAAGCTCGGCAAGCAGCTTGACCTGTTCCACATGCAGGAAGAGGCGCCGGGCCTGGTGTTCTGGCACCCGAAGGGCTGGCAGGTCTGGCAGGTCGTCGAGCAGTACATGCGCAAGGTCTACCGCGACAACGGCTACCAGGAAGTGCGCTGCCCGCAGATCCTCGACAAGTCCTTGTGGGAAAAGACCGGCCACTGGGCCAACTACCGCGACAACATGTTCACCACGCACTCGGAAAACCGCGATTACGCGGTCAAGCCGATGAATTGCCCCGGACACGTGCAGATCTTCAATCACGGACTGCACAGTTACCGCGAACTGCCGATCCGCTACGGCGAGTTCGGTGCCTGTCACCGCAACGAACCCTCGGGCGCGCTGCACGGCATCATGCGCGTGCGCGGGTTCACGCAGGACGACGGCCACATCTTCTGCACCGAAGCGCAGATCGAACCCGAAGTGACGGCCTTCCATCGTCAGGCGATGAAGGTGTATTCGGACTTCGGCTTCAGCGATATCGCGCTGAAGATCGCGCTGCGCCCTGACAACCGCATCGGCGACGACGCGGCCTGGGACAAGGCCGAAGAGGCCCTGCGATCGGCCTTGCGCGCCTGCGGCGTGACTTGGGAAGAGCTGCCCGGCGAAGGCGCGTTCTACGGCCCGAAGATCGAATATCACTTCCGCGACTCGATCGGGCGCGGCTGGCAGGTCGGCACGATGCAGGTCGATTTCTTCATGCCTGGCCGCCTCGGCGCCGAATACGTGACCGAGGATTCCAGCCGCAAGACGCCGGTCATGCTGCATCGGGCCATCGTCGGCTCGATGGAGCGCTTCATCGGCATCCTGATCGAGCACCATGCCGGCATTCTGCCGTCCTGGCTCGCCCCGGTTCAGGCGGTGGTCATGAATATCACTGAGGGACAGGCGGAATACGTCGATTCGGTGGGTGAAACCCTTGTAAATCAAGGCTTCCGCGTCAAGGCCGATTTGCGTGGCGACAAGATCGGCTATAAGATCCGCGAACACACGCTGCAAAAAGTGCCGTATCTGCTCGTCGTCGGAGACCGCGAGCGCGACCATGGCCAAGTGGCGGTGCGCGCATTGAACGGCGACGACTTGGGCGTGATGACGCTCGAGCAATTCATCGCAAAGCTTCGCGCAGAAACGGTGAAGCACTGATCTTTCGGTGCTTCAGTGACTTGGGCTCTTTGGAGGTAGCGGTATCAGTACCGAGAAATTGAACCGACGGAATAACGAGATCCGCGTTCCGCGCGTGCGTCTGATCGGCGCCGATGGCGAGCAGATCGGCGTGATCGGCCGCGATGAAGCGCTGCGCATGGCCATGGATCTGGAACTGGATCTCGTCGAGATCGTTCCGAATGCCGATCCGCCGGTGTGCCGCATCATGGATTTCGGCAAGTTCCGGTTCGAAGAGCAGAAGAAGGCGCATGCCGCGCGCAAGAAGCAGAAGGTCGTCGAGATCAAGGAACTCAAGTTCCGCCCGACCACCGACGATGGCGACTACGAGATCAAGCTGCGCAACTTGCGCCGTTTCATCTCCGAAGGCGACAAGGTCAAGATCAATATCCGCTTCCGCGGTCGCGAAATGGCCCATACCGAACTCGGTATCGAAATGGCCAAGCGTCTGGAAGCGGACCTGAAGGAAGAAGTGACGATCGAGCAATGGCCGCGTCTCGAAGGGCGGCAGATGGTCATGATGGTGGCGCCGAAGCGGAAGTGACGGCGCATTAGGAACGCGGAACGGAATGCCGCACAAGCCGGATCGAGCAGGATGGAAAGCGTGGCCTCGGCCACCGCTCGATACAGTCAAACAACACTCATAGGAAGTGTCATGGCAAAGACGAAGATCAAGACGAACCGGGCCGCTGCAAAGCGCTTCCGGAAGACCGCATCCGGCAAATTCAAGGCCGGCCATGCGTTCAAGAGCCACATCCTGACCAAGAAGGCCACCAAGCGTAAGCGCAACCTTCGCGGCACCAATCATGTTCGTGCGGAGGACGCAGGTCGCGTCGCCCGCATGGTTCCCTATCTTTAAGCCGGAGGTATAGACCATGGCACGAGTCAAACGTGGTGTAACCGCCCGCGCACGTCACAAGAAGATCCTGGCCCAGGCCAAGGGTTACTACAATGCACGCCGCAAGGTGCTGCGCGTTGCCAAGCAGGCCGTCACCAAGGCCGCCCAGTACGCGTACATCGGCCGCAAGCAGCGCAAGCGCCAGTTCCGTGGCTTGTGGATCGTCCGCATCAATGCGGCCGCCCGCATGTTCGACCTGAGCTACAGCCGTTTCATGAACGGCATGCTGAAGGCCGGGATCAAGCTGGACCGCAAGGCCCTGGCCGATCTCGCCGTGCATGACCTGAAGGCGTTTGAAGTGCTCGCCACGAAGGCCAAGACCGCTCTCGCCGCGTAAACTTCCAAGCCGGTTCGCGCCGGCCAATGCAGGACACGCGTGGGGAAGGGCTTGGCTCTTCCCCACGTTTTTTTTGCGCCGCTGAAATTCCGCTTGCGGAGTCGCTGGCGCCATCGATACGGGAATGACGATGGACGAATTGCAGACCGCCGCCGAAGCCGCGACCGGTTCGATCATGGCCGCGGCAACACTGGAAGCGCTCGACGCGATCCGCGTCGCCTGGCTCGGCAAGCAGGGCAGGCTCACCGAACAACTGAAGCTGCTCGGCAAGCTGCCACCCGAAGAACGGAAGATCGTCGGCGAGCGCGTCAACCAGATCAAGATGCTGCTGTCCGAAGCCATCGAAGCTCGTCGTTCCGGACTCGAAAGCGCTGCGTATGCCGCGCGCCTGGCGTCCGAACGCATCGACGTGACCATGCCCGGCCGCAACGGTTCGCGCGCGAACCTGCATCCGGTCACGCGCACGCTGGATCGCATCACCGACATCTTCGGTCGCCTCGGTTACCAGCTCGCCGATGGTCCCGAGATCGAGGACGACTATCACAACTTCGAGGCGCTGAACTTCCCGGAACACCATCCGGCACGCGCCATGCACGACACCTTCTATTTTCCGGACGGGCGCCTGTTGCGCACGCACACGTCGCCGGTGCAGATCCGCGCGATGAAGGGTCGCACGCCGCCGATCCGCATCATCGCCGCCGGCAAGGTCTATCGTTCCGATTCGGACCAGACGCACACACCGATGTTCCACCAGGTCGAAGGTCTGCTGGTCGACGAGACCTCGAACTTCGCCGATCTGAAGGGCACGCTCAAGCAGTTCGTCACCGCGTTCTTCGAGCGTGATTTCGAGATGCGTTTCCGCCCGAGCTATTTCCCGTTCACCGAGCCGTCGGCCGAAGTCGACATCCGCTGGGATCGTGCGGACGGCACACAAGGTTGGCTCGAAGTGTTGGGTTGCGGCATGGTCCACCCGAACGTGCTCAAGGCCTGCGGCATCGACGCCGAGCGTTACACCGGCTTCGCGTTCGGGCTCGGCGTCGAGCGCTTCGCGATGCTGCGTTATGGCGTCGACGACCTGCGCTCGTTGTTCGAAAACGATGCGCGTTTCCTCGCGCAATTCGCCTGACGGCCGGAAGGAATCGAACCCATGAAATTCTCCGAGAACTGGCTGCGCTCGTTGGCCCACACCAAGGCCGAACGCGCCGACCTGTTGCATCGACTGACCATGGCCGGCCTCGAAGTCGAGGGCGTCGACGTGCTCGGCGAGGGACTCGATGGCGTCGTCATCGGCGAAATCATCGAAGCCGAGAAGCATCCGAATGCCGACAAGTTGCGCGTCTGCAAAGTGTCGATCGGGCAAGGTGAAGCGCTGCAGATCGTCTGCGGTGCGCCGAATGCGCGCGTGGGCCTGAAGGCGCCGCTCGCGACCATCGGCGCGATCTTGCCGGGTGGCATCGAGATCAAGAAGGCGAGGCTGCGCGACGTCGAGTCCTTCGGCATGTTGTGCTCGACACGCGAACTATCGCTCAACGACGACCATGGCGGCCTGATGGAGCTGCCGGCGGATGCGCCGGTGGGCCAATCGTTCGCGGAATGGCTCGGCTTGCCCGATGCCTGCATCGAGATCAAGCTGACGCCGAATCGCCCCGATTGCCTGAGTCTGCGCGGGCTCGCTGCGGAAGTGACGGCGTTGTACGGGCTGACGCCGAACGATGGCGCACGCATCCAGGTCGATGCCCGGTCGACCACGGCGCGAGGTGTGCGACTGGATGCGCCATCGGATTGTCCGCGCTATCTCGGTCGCGCCATCGAGGGCATTGATCCTTCGGCGCCGACGCCGCTGTGGTTGAAAGAGCGTCTGCGTCGTTCCGGGCTGCGCTCGATCAGCGCCGTCGTCGACGCGACCAATTACGTCATGCTCGAACTCGGCCAGCCGATGCATGCGTTCGATCTGGATGCATTGTCGGGCGGCATCGTCGTGCGCCGCGCCGCGGTCGGCGAAAAGCTGAAGTTGCTCGACGAACGCGAGGTCGCGCTCGATCCGGGTTTCCTCGTCATTGCCGACGAACGGCAGGCGCTCGCCGTCGCCGGCGTCATGGGCGGTTTCGATTCGCGCGTGACGGACGCGAGCACGAACTTGTTTCTCGAATCGGCGCATTTCGCGCCGTCCGCCATTCAGGGACGCGCACGCAAGCTCGGCCTGCACACTGACGCCTCGCACCGCTTCGAGCGCGGCGTCGATCCCGAATTGCCGCGCCAGGCTATCGAGCGCCTGACCCAATTGATCATCGACATCGCCGGCGGCAAGCCGGGTCCGGTGGTCGAAGCGAAGTCGGACGCGCATCTGCCGACGCGTGCGCCGGTGCGCCTGCGTGCTGCACGCCTCGCGCGCGTCACCGGCCTGATGCTGCCGGCAAACGAAGTCGAGCAGATCCTGCATGCGCTCGGATTCGCGGTGCGCAAGTTCGAGGGTGGCTGGGAAGTGGTGCCGCCGAGCCAGCGCTTCGACATCGAGATCGAGGAAGACCTGATCGAGGAAATCGTGCGCATCCACGGTTACGACCGCGTACCGACGGCGGTGCCGCGTGGCGAGATCGCGCTGCGCTTGCCGCCGGAAGCGCTGGTGCCGACCGCAGCGATGCGTGCGGCCTTGATCGGCCGCGATTATCGCGAATGCCTGCATTTCAGCTTCGTCTCGGCAGATTGGCTGAAGCAGTGGGGCCTGGACGAAGGAGGCGTCACGCTCGCCAATCCGTTGTCGGCGGATCTGGGCGTGATGCGCACCAGCCTGCTGCCGGGTCTGGTCGATGCCTTGCGTCGCAATCAGGCGCGTCAGCAGGATCGTGTGCGCCTGTTCGAGGTCGGCAAGTCGTTCCGAGCCGGCGATCCGCCGGTCGAGACCCCGCGCGTGGCATTGGTCGCGAGCGGTTCGGCCGCTGCGGAACAATGGGGCGTGACGGAGCGCGCGATCGATTTCTTCGATGTGAAGGGCGACTTGGCCCAGTTGTTCGCGTTGACCGGTGCGGAAGCAGCGTTCTCGCTGCGTCCGGCCCGGATCGCCTACCTGCATTCCGGCCGCAGCGCAGAAATCCTGCGCCATGGTCGCGTCATCGGGGTCGTCGGCTGTCTGGATCCGCGGCTGGCCGGTGCCCTGGGTCTGACCGGCGACGTCTATGTCGCCGAGCTGCAACTGGGCGCGCTGGCCGAACGCGCGTTGCCGCGGGCCGGGGAGCAAAGTCGCTACCCGTCGATTCGCCGCGACCTCGCGATCGTCGTCGAAAAGTCGATTGAATTCGCCCGTTTGGAACGCATTGTGCGGGAAACACTTGGAGTCCTGCTGCGTGATTTCTTGCTGTTTGACGAGTTTGCCGGCAAAGGCTTGCCTGAAAACACAAGAAGCCTCGCTATGGGCTTGATTTTGCAGGATGCTTCGCGCACCCTTGCCGACGTGGACGCCGATTCTGCGGTGCAGTCTGTCCTGACTGCACTGGAACGTGAAACCGGCGCAAGGTTGCGAGGCTGAAATGGCATTGACCAAGGCAGAACTCGCCGAGCGGCTCTTCGAGCAGGTCGGCCTGAACAAGCGCGAGGCGAAGGAATTCGTCGACTCGTTCTTCGATGTCATG
>DATMVT010000207.1:0-9577 GCA_035562895.1 Patescibacteria group bacterium
CGAGACCACCCAGAGATTGGGATACAGGGTCGTGAACGGGTAGTCGGCGACCTTCGGCGTCGCCGCAGACACCGCGCGAATGAACGTCGATTTGCCGGCATTCGGGAAACCGAGCAGTCCGACGTCGGCCAGCAGCTTCAACTCGAGCCGGATCTCGCGCTCGTCGCCCGCCGTACCCGGCTGCGCACGTCGCGGCGAGCGATTCGTCGAGGACTTGAACACCATGTTGCCGGCACCGCCCTTGCCACCCTGGGCCACCAGCGCGCGCTGCCCGTGGCGGGTCAGGTCGGCGATGGTTTCCTCGGTGTCGACGTTCAGGATCGCGGTCCCGACCGGCACGCGGATCACCGTGTCTTCGCCTGCGGCACCGGTCATCTGCCGACCCATGCCGTTCTCGCCGCGCTTGGCCCGAAACACGCGCTCGTGGCGGAAGTCGACCAGGGTGTTGAGGTTCTCGTCGGCCTGCACGATCACGCTGCCGCCGGCACCGCCGTTGCCGCCATCGGGTCCGCCGAGCGGGATGAACTTCTCGCGCCGGAAGCTGACGCTGCCGTTGCCACCGGCTCCGGCAATTACCTTGATCTCAGCTTCGTCGACGAATTTCATGGGCGGGAGGATGCGCGATTCTTCTGCAAACGGAAAGGCCGCGAACGGGAATTTCGCGGATACGGGCTTTCTGGCGCCCAGAAACAGGAAAGCCCCGCAGCGCGGGGCTCTCCGGTGAACCGAACGTTGCGTGCGCTTAGCGGACGCTGACGGTGCGACGACCGCCGTTCGGACCCTTGACGCTGAACTCGACCGTGCCGTCCGCGAGCGCGAACAGCGTGTGGTCGCGACCGAGGCCGACATTCACGCCCGGGTGGTATTCGGTACCGCGCTGACGCACGATGATGTTGCCGGCTTCAACCGCCTGGCCACCATAGAGCTTCACGCCCAGGTACTTCGGATTGGAATCGCGGCCGTTCCGGGTGGAACCTACGCCTTTTTTCTGTGCCATGGCTGCTCTCCTCGGGCTTTACTTGCTGATGCCGGTGATTTCGACTTCGGTGAAGTACTGACGGTGACCCATCTGCTTGCGGTGGTGCTTGCGGCGACGGAACTTGACGATCCGGATCTTTTCGCCACGGCCATGCGACTTGATCGTCGCGGAGACCGACGCACCCGCCACGGTCGGCGTGCCGACGCTGATCGCGTCGCCGTCGCCCACCAGAAGGACCTGGTCGAACTTCACCGAGGAACCTGCCTCGGCATCGAGCTTCTCAACTCGCAGGGTTTCGCCCTGCATCACGCGGTACTGTTTACCGCCAGTGACAACAACTGCGTACATGATGGCAATGCCTCTGTAGTTATTTTGGCCACGGCAGGTGGACACTTTGCTCCGCCTGCCCGTTCCTTTCCGGACCGGAAGTCCAAAAAGGGCGCGGATCATAGCCGGAATGCCGCCAAACGGTCAATGAATGACCAGCCATGGCGGCTGACGCCGGCCCGTTGTTCACATCGACGCGGCACCCGCGGCTGCTAGCCTATCCGGCTATTTCGGAGGATTTCGGGCGATGGACACGATCCGGCTGCGCGGTGCGCGCACGCACAACCTCAAGAACATCGATCTCGACCTCCCGCGCGACCGGTTGATCGTGATCACCGGCCTGTCCGGATCGGGCAAGTCCTCGCTGGCCTTTGACACCATCTACGCCGAGGGCCAGCGCCGCTATGTCGAATCGTTGTCGGCGTATGCGCGGCAATTCCTGTCGGTGATGGAGAAGCCCGACATCGACCACATCGAGGGCCTGTCGCCGGCGATCTCGATCGAACAGAAGTCGACGTCGCACAATCCGCGCTCGACCGTCGGCACGATCACCGAAATCTACGATTACCTGCGACTGCTGTACGCGCGCACCGGGACGCCGCATTGTCCGGACCATGGCCAGCCGCTGGCGGCTCAGACCGTGTCGCAGATGGTCGACGCCACACTCGCGCTCGATCCGGAAAAGCGCTACATGCTGCTTGCGCCGGTCATTCGCGAGCGCAAGGGCGAGCACCTGCAGGTGTTCGAGCAGTTGCGCGCCCAGGGCTACGTGCGTGTGCGCGTGAACGGCGACATCCACGAGATCGACGCGGTGCCGAAACTCGGCCTGCGCAACAAGCACAGCATCGACGTCGTGGTCGACCGCTTCAAGCCCAAGGCCGACCTGAAGCAGCGGCTCGCGGAAAGCATCGAGAACGCGCTCAAGCTCAGCGACGGCATGATCATCGTCGCCGAGATGGACGCGCCGGCGGCCAGGGAAATCCTGTTCTCGTCGAAGTTCAGCTGCCCGATCTGCGACTACTCGCTGTCGGAACTGGAACCGCGCCTGTTCTCGTTCAACTCGCCGGTCGGCGCCTGCGGCAAGTGCGATGGCCTCGGCATCACCCAGTTCTTCGATCCGGCACGTGTCGTCGCGCATCCGGAGCTGGCGTTGGCGAACGGCGCGATCCGCAGCTGGGACCGTCGCAACAGCTACTACTTCGCGATGATCCTGGCGCTGTCGAAACACTATGGCTTCGACGTCGAGGCCCCTTGGCAGCAATTGCCGAAAGAGGTGCGCGACAAGGTGCTGCACGGCAGCGGCAGCGAAGAGATCAACTTTCGCTACGCCAGCGAATCCGGCGGCCTGACGGTGAATCGCAAGCACCGCTTCGAGGGCATCCTGCCGAATCTGGAGCGTCGCTACCGCGAGACCGAATCGGCGATGGTGCGCGAGGAACTGGCGAAATTCATCAGTGAACGTCCCTGCCCGGAATGTGCCGGGCAGCGCCTCGGCCGCGCCGCGCGCAACGTCTTCGTCGGCGGCAAGGCCTTGCCTGCGATCACCGCCTGGCCGGTCGAGGAGACCCAGCGCTTCTTCGAACACCTGCACCTCGACGGCTGGCGCGGCGAGATCGCGGCGAAGATCGTCAAAGAGATCCGAGAACGCCTGCGCTTCCTGATCGATGTCGGACTTGATTACCTCACGCTCGACCGCAAGGCCGATTCGCTCTCCGGTGGCGAAGCCCAGCGCATCCGCCTCGCATCGCAGATCGGCGCCGGTCTGGTCGGCGTCATGTACGTGCTCGACGAGCCCTCGATCGGCCTGCACCAGCACGACAAAGAACGCCTGCTCGCCACGCTCACCCGCCTGCGCGACCTCGGAAACACCGTCATCGTGGTCGAACACGACGAAGACGCGATCCGCAGCGCCGATCACATCCTCGACATCGGCCCGGGCGCCGGCGTGCATGGCGGCGAGATCGTCGCGCAAGGTCAACTGGCCGACATCCTCGCCGCGAAGCGCTCGCTGACCGGCGACTACCTGTCCGGCCGCAAGACCATCGCGATTCCCGCGAGGCGCCATGCGCCCGATCCGGACAAGTGGCTGCGCCTGCGCGACGCGCACGGCAACAACCTGCAGCACGTCGATCTGGAGATTCCCGCCGGCTTGTTCGTCTGCATCACCGGCGTGTCCGGCTCGGGCAAGTCGACGCTGATCAACGACACCCTGTTCCGCATCGCCGCGACCGAGTTGAATGGTGCCGCCGAGCCGGCCGCGCCCCATGGCAAGGTCGAGGGCATCGAGCTGTTCGACAAGGTCGTCGACATCGACCAGAGCCCGATCGGACGCACGCCGCGGTCGAATCCAGCGACCTACACGCAGCTGTTCACGCCGCTGCGCGAGCTGTTCGCACAGGTTCCGGAAGCGCGCGCGCGCGGCTACGAGGCCGGGCGCTTCAGCTTCAACGTCAAGGGCGGTCGCTGCGAAGCCTGCCAGGGCGACGGGTTGCTGAAGGTCGAAATGCACTTCCTGCCCGACGTCTACGTGCCCTGCGATGTCTGCCATGGCAAGCGCTACAACCGCGAGACGCTGGAAATCCTGTTCAAGGGCCATTCGATCCGCGACGTGCTGGAAATGACGGTCGAGGACGCGCTCGCGGTGTTCGACAAGGTCCCGGTGATCGCGCGCAAGCTGCAGACGCTGATGGACGTGGGACTGAGCTACATCAAGCTCGGCCAGAGCGCGACCACGCTGTCCGGCGGCGAAGCGCAGCGCGTGAAGCTGTCGCGCGAACTGAGCAAGCGTGATACCGGTCGCACCCTCTACATTCTCGACGAACCGACCACCGGCCTGCACTTCCACGATGTCGCGCAACTGCTCGGCGTGCTGCATCGACTGCGCGACGACGGCAACACCGTCGTGGTGATCGAACACAACCTCGACGTGATCAAGACCGCGGACTGGATCATCGATCTCGGCCCCGAAGGCGGCGCCCGCGGTGGCCGCATCATCGCCTCCGGCACGCCGGAAGACATCGCGGCGAACGGGCACTCGCATACCGGCCACTTCCTGAAGCGATTGCTCGACGCACATCACTCACCCTCGGGCAACGCCAAGCCGGCGAAACCCACGAAGAAGACGAAACGATGAGCGACACGACCGCGCCGAAATTGCTGGTGCGCGCCCCGGTGACGGTGCGCTGGGGCGACATGGATGCCTACAACCACGTCAACAATTCGGTCTACGCGACCTATGTCGAGGAAGCGCGTCTGCACTGGTTCCGCAGCCTCGACCCGAACTGGATGGGCGAGGACGCCGCCCCCATTCTTGCCGCGCTGAACACCAACTTCCGCAAGCCGATCGAATGGCCGGCGGAAATCGTCGTCGAGATGTTTGCGGGACGCGTCGGTCGTTCATCGTTCACCGCGCGCTTCCGCATCGTCGACCGCCAAGCGCCGGACGTGTTGTACGCCGAAGGCGACAGCGTGCTGGTCTGGATCGATCCGAAGTCCGGCAAGTCGATCGAACTGCCGCCGCACCTGCGCGCCGCGCTGACCTGACTACTCGCTGCGCACGACCAGCTTCGTCGTCACGGTCGCATCCGCACCGCTGATCGCGACCTCGACCTCGTCGCCGGCGCTCAACGTGCGCTGCGGCCGGAACATCATCAGGTGCAGCCCGCCCGGCTTCAGTTCGACCTTGCCCTTCGCCGGCACGCTGAGTCGTTCGACGCGGCGCATGCGCATCGTGCCGGCGTCGTCGTACATCGTGTGGATTTCGATGGCGCCGAAATCGGGACTTTTCGCGTCGGTCAACACGATCTCGGCATCGCCCGCGTTCTCGATCACGAGATAACCGGCGCGGACTTTCGCGACCGGCGGCGCAGCGCGGATCCAGCCGTCGCGGGTGGTCAAGGATGCGGCGCTGGCGATGGTCGTACTCAGCGCAAGGACCAGCGAGACAATCAGTCTGATCATGAAAAACCGTCGTCAGGAATAAGAGGCGATGATACGCGAGCCATGCATTGCCCGGGTGTCGATCAGAATACCGAGAGCGGTGACCGCACCGCGCCAGACAGGCGGCGTTCGGCGAGCGCGCGATCGATGCGCGCACGCGTCGCTTCGTCCTCGGCGACGGCACGACGCGCGAGCATGGACAGCAGCTCGAAATGCGATGCATCTGCATCATCGATCAGCGCGTGCAAACGCGACGAACGCTCGTCGCCCTCGACCGCATGGGCGGCCAGCCAGTCGAGCCGCAGTTGCTGCGCGCGATTGCCCGCGGACTGGATCTGCGGACGCAAGGCATCCATCAAGTTGCGTGCCTGGGCCGCATTCGTATCCGCGGCCAGCGCCCATTCCACCCGCCCCAGGGCCGCGGACAACGAATACTTGGTCTCACCCATGCGCCGCAGTTCATCCTCGATGCGCTCCAAAGCGACGCCGGTGGCGCGACTCGCATCACCGGTCGCCACGCGAAGCCGCAACCGGCTCAGCTCACCATCCAGTTGCGCCGTTCTGACGGAAGTAGCCTGACGTAGTTCAGCCACACGATCGAGCTCCGTGCGCGCGCGATCAAGATCGCCGGCGAGTTCGAAACGACGCGCCTGCGCCGAATGCCAGACGGACCTCGGCAGCGGCGCCGCCTGTTCCGCGCGTTCGCGTGTCCCATTGAGCAAGGATTCCGCAAGACGTGCATCGGCTTGCATCATCGCGATGTCGGCCCGCGCCGCGACCGCCACCACCTGAACATCTCCGGCGCCTGCGGCAGACAACACGGACAACGCCTCGTCGATCAGCACTGCGGCGGCGGACAGATCGCCCATATCGCGTTCGTTGATGCCAGCGTTGAACCCAATCCGGCCCAGTTCGCGGGGCACGCCCAATTCTCGAATGCGCAGCAGCGCATCGCGATAGGCGTCACGCGCGTCTAGGCGACGGCCAGCACGCTCGGCCATCAGCGCGAGGTTCGACAAGGCCTTGACCTCCCAAAGGCGGTCGCCGAGCAAGTGGAAGGCATCGGCTGCCAGGCGGTATGCCTGCTCCGCCTCGTGCGGACGCTGGCGTTCCTGCGCATAGGCATTGCCAAGGTGGTAGCGGGCGCGCGCCTCGCGCAGTCCCTGCCCGCGGGCGCGCGCCAGAGTCATCGCTTGCTGCAAGGACGCCCGCGCGTCGTCGAAGCGACTGGCACCAATCCATGCTCGCCCCATCGCGTCCAGCGCATCGATTTCTATGTCTCGATCCCCCTCGGTGGCCGCATCCGCCAGCAGACGTGTCGCGAGTCGCACAGCCATATCCGATTGCCCAGATTGCAGCGCGACGTCGATCAAACCGAGGCGTGCACGGCGCGCATCGCCCGAGCGCTGGTCCGACGTCCATGCCGCCTCGGCCGTCTGAAACGATGCCCGCGCCAGATCCATTTGACCCGTCGCCATCGCCCATTCGGCGCGTTGCATCTGGACGGCGGCATGACCGCCGTCCAAGGCATCCAGCACCTCGGCGGCGTCCTTCAGGGCACTGCGGTGAATCATCCAGCGCACCTGTGCGAGCAGTGCCACCTCGCGATCGGACGCCATGCGCGCAACCGTTACCGCATGGCGGAAGGCCACCTCGGCGTCACCCGGTGCCGCCACCGCAAGATATTCCGCGCGGCGCCACGCCAGCTCCGGCGCGTTGTCCGCAAGCAGCGCCGGAAGCACCGACCATTGCGCTGCGGCCGCATGCCACTGGGACTGCGCGATCAGTGCGTCGAACAGATCCAACTGGATGGTGATGTCGCCCGGCGCCAGCAACGCAGCCGCACGCAATGACGCCAGCGCATCGTCGGGCCTGCCCGCGAGACGGGCTCGCCAGACTTCCCGTTGCAACTGCAACATGCGGTCAGGGCCCGGATCAAGCAGCGACAGTTCGCGTTCGGCCGCCTTCCAACGCCCAACGGCGACCAGATGTTCGACCAACGACAATCGTGGCCAACCCGACACCTCGCCAGCCGCCTGAAGCGCATCGAATGCGGCATCCGCGTCTGCATGCAAGCCCTCGCTCATGGCCCATGCAGCCTCCATCAGCGTCGTTCGGACATCCCGTGCGGTTGGCCAGCCGGGCGGCGCTTCGACCAGTTCGTTGCGTCCCACACCTGCGGCCATCGCCTGAAGCAAGGCGGACGCCTGGCTCGGCGCATCGGTGCGCGGCAAATCACCGCTGCTGCGCACCTCGCCGCCCGGTGCACGCAGCGACCACTGCCCTTCCCGCGTCACCGACAATGACCACCCGACCGACGGCTGCAATGGCCGCGGATAGGCATGCCATGCATGGTTGCCACGCGCAAATCCGACCAGATAGGCCCGCAATCGTGGATCGTCAACGTTCAACGAGACCAAAATGCCCGCGCCCTTTGGGGTCGGCGCGGCCACGACCCGTGTCTCGACCACTCGAGCGGGAAACCACGTCCAAGCGAACCCGATCGCGCCCAAGGCGAGCACCGCGAGAACCCATGCCAGCACTCGACTTCGTCGATCGGGTCGTGGCGCAGCCGCAGTCGACGGCGGCGGGGCCACCACCACGGACACCGCCGCATCGGAGGTTTCAGCTGCCTCAGGAGCGACGTCGGCCACCTGGCCCGGAGGCGGCGCGTCGTCGAGCACCTGTATTGGGGCGACGAACGCATAGCCGCGGCGATGTCGTGTCTCCACATAGCGCGACGCCTGCGGGTCATCGCCGAGGGCCTGGCGCAATTCACTGACCGTCTGCGGGATTACGTTCGGAGAGAGTGCGTGGTGTCCCCACAGCACATCCATCAGTTCGTCGCGCGCCACGAGGGCCGGCGCGCGCTGCACCAACAGGAGCAGTAACCGATAGGCCTGCGGCCTCAGCACCAAAGCACCTGCTGGCCCGCTCAGGCGCTCACGATCCGTGTCGAGTTCAAATTCGCCCAAGCGATAACGCATTCGCGCATTCTAGGGCGACGGCAAGTGACTCCGCTCGGATTTCGGCATCGACAGTCGGGCGATCACTCGAAACCGTCACCGTGAATGCGGTCCGGCCGGGTCACACTGAGTTCGTCCAGAAAGATCTGTGAGGTCGTCGTGGTGTCGAGGCCGATGTAAATCGAGCCGATACCACCGCCGACCACACCATGTGCCCGGTCGTCGACCAGCAACGTGTTGTTCAGCAACAGGTCGTAGGTCCCTGCGTCCAGGTCATATCGAAATTCGAAAGCCAAGTTCTGGCCGGGGCTATAAGTCGCCCCCAACAACACGCCGGCATTGGCATCGGACAATGCGATCCCGCCATCGTTCATCAACACCAGATTGGCGAAGTTCTTGGACGCCCCTGTGGTCTCGCGGAGGTAGACCAGATAGCGATCCAGCGCCGCCGGCTTGAGCAACATGAAAATGCTCAGCGGACCGGTACCGACCTCTTCACCGCCGAGGAACTCGAACTCGGCAAAGCGCGCCGACCCGGTACTCGATTGCCCCAGCCGGAGCGACGGTGTCGGCAGCGGAACCGGCGTCACTACGGCCTGCAGTCCGGATGACAGTGCGACGGGTTCACCCACGACGGCACCGCCTGTACCGATCAGTACGTTCAATGCCTTGTCGTTGAAGTCGGCATCCAGCAGCACGAGGTTGGGCTCGGATCCAGCCCACAGGTTCGAAGCAAACAGCAGGAACGCGATGGCGACAATGGGACGGAACAGCATGGGGCGTGGTCTCCTGGGAGGAAAAGGGGCGCGAAATCCGTGATTCGCGGCACGCTGAGAATGTCCAATGCCGTCGAAGGAAAGACTTTCCGAAGCCCTCAGCACTTCATCAAGAAACCTTCAAGACCAATCGATTCAGCGACTTGGCGCGGCTATGCTGGGCATCTCCTCCCTCGTCCACCGGGTGCCGCCATGCTCGAACGAATCGAACACGAATCCCGCATCCTCGAACTGCGCCTCGCGCGCCCGCCGGTGAATGCCTTGTCGCCGGCCCTGGTGGCGCAATTGCGCCCCGCCCTCGCCGATGCCGCCGGACAAGGCTTCCGCGCCGTGGTGTTGTCGGGCCAGCCGAAGATGTTTTCGGGCGGGCTCGACGTCGTCGAACTGCTGCAACTCGACCGCGCCGGCATGATCGCGTTCTGGAACGACTTCTTCGGCCTGATGGCGGCGCTGGCGCGTAGCCCGATCCCGACCGTGGCCGCGATCACCGGACATTCGCCGGCCGGCGGCGCGGTGCTGTCGATCTTCTGCGATTACCGCGTGATGGCGCGTTCGCCTGATCCGGACAAGCCCTTCCGCATCGGCCTGAA
>DATMVT010000208.1:0-8043 GCA_035562895.1 Patescibacteria group bacterium
GGCATCGTGCGCGCGGCGCTCGACGTCAAGCCGGACCTCTGGTTCTTCAATTGCCACTTCAAGGATGACCCGGTGATGCCGGGCTGTCTCGGCCTCGATGCCTTGTGGCAGCTCACCGGTTTCTATCTCTCGTGGCAGGGACTGCCGGGACGGGGTCGCGCGCTCGGTGTCGGCCAGGTCAAGTTCAGCGGACAGGTGTTGCCGGACGCGAAACTCGTCACTTACGAGATCGACGTGCGCCGCGTGATGCAGCAGAAGCTCGCGATGGTGATCGCGGACGGGCGCATGCTCGTCGATGGTCGCGAGATCTACGTCGCGAACGACTTGCGCGTCGGCCTGTTCACCTCGACCGAAGGCTTCTGATGCGTCGCGTCGCGATCACCGGCATGGGCATCGTCTCGTGCCTCGGCAACACGCTGGATGACGTCTCGACCTCGCTGCGCGAAGGCCGCAGCGGCATCCGATTTTTGCCCGACTACGCCGAACGCGGTTTCCGCAGCCAGGTCGGCGGGGCTTGCGACATCGACCTCGATGCGGCCATCGACCGCAAGCAGAAGCGCTTCATGGGCGATGCCGCCGCCTACGCGCATGTCGCGATGCGAGACGCGATCGCCGATGCCGGATTGACGCCCGAACGGATCAGCAGCCCGCGCGTCGGCGTCATCGCCGGTTCCGGCGGTGGCTCGGCCGAATGGCAGATCGAGGCTGGCGATTTGATGCGCCATCGCGGCGTGCGCAAAGTCGGTCCATACATGGTGCCGCGCACGATGTGCTCGACCGTTTCCGCCGGTCTCGCGACAGCCTACGCGATCCAGGGCGTGAGCTATTCCATCGCCGCGGCCTGCGCGACCTCGGCACATTGCATCGGCGCCGCCGCCGATCTGATCCGCGCCGGTCGCCAGGACCTGATGTTCGCGGGCGGCGGCGAAGAATTGCACTGGGGCCTGAGCTGCCAGTTCGATGCGATGGGTGCGTTGTCGAGCAAGCGCAATGACGACGCCACGCGCGCGTCGCGTCCCTACGACGCGGATCGCGATGGTTTCGTCATCGCCGGCGGCGGCGGCATGCTCGTGCTCGAGGACTGGGACCATGCCGTCGCGCGCGGTGCGAAGATCCATGCCGAACTCGTCGGGTACGGCGTCACCTCGGATGGTGTCGACATGGTCGCCCCGAGCGGCGAGGGCGCGGTGCGCTGCATGCGGATGGCATTGGCCGACGTGACCGCGCCGATCGACTACCTCAACACCCACGGTACCTCGACGCCGCTCGGCGATGTCGTTGAACTCAAGGCCGTGCGTGAGGTGTTCGGTACCCAGGTGCCACCGCTGTCCTCGACCAAGGCCTTGTCCGGACATTCGCTCGGCGCCGCCAGCGTGCACGAGGCGATCTACTGCCTGCTGATGATGCGCGACGGCTTCATGGCGGCGTCGGCGAACATCGACACCCTCGACGAACGCGCGGCCGGCTTCCCGATCCTGCGCGAACGCGTCGACGCGCGCCTGAACACGGTGATGTCGAACAGCTTCGGCTTCGGCGGCACCAACGCGACCCTGGTGTTCGCGCGCGCCTGATCAGGCCGGCTGCAGCGGCAGCCCGGGCTTGCCGGGTTCGGCGCGCCAATAGCCGTTGACGGCGCCGACACGCGCGATCGGCGCGTCGGCGTCGAGCGCGGCGCGAAAGCGTGCGACGACCTCGGCCATGCCCTCCTGCTGTGGATACAGGCGCAGAGCATTCACGCCGAGCGCGCGCAGTTCATCGATTTCGGGTGCGAGATCGGTGATTTCGTCGCCCTGGATCTGGATGCCGTTGATGCGCAGGAAGCGTTCGCCCTCGCGCGTCGCCAGCGGCAGTCCGTCCGGATGCTCGATGCAGCGGAAGCCGCAGTCGTCCTTGGCCAGGTCGAGCGCGCGTGCGGTGAAGCAGCGCGCCGAAAACGCCAGCGGCAGCCGGCCCCAGGCGATCACCTCGAGTTCCGGCATGCGCCGGCCAAGTTCGCTCATCGCCGCGCGCAGTTCCGCGATCAGGTCATGGCCCTGTTCGACGCCGGGCACCCAGCGGCACAATCCATCGTCGATCAGCAGCGACAGCGCTTGCGCGTTGTAGACATTCAGCGTCGGTCCGGCAACGAAGGGCAGGCCGCGCTGGCGGCAATACTGCACGGCGCTGAGGTCGTTTGCCTCGACCAGGAACTGGCCGTTCTCGACGATGCGGCGCAATGCGCCGAGTTCGGATTCGGACTCGATCAGTGCCAGCGTGGACAACACGATCTGTTTGCCGGCGGCGGCGAGTTCATGCGCCAGCGCGAGCCAGTCGCGCGAGCCGAGCTCGCGGCGCTTGCTGCACACGGTCTCGCCGAGGTGGATGCGATCCACGGGCCAAGTCGCCGCTTCGCGATAGAACGCCAGCGTGCGCTCGCGCGGCCAGAAATATTGCGGCGGCCCAAGACTCAGTTGCATGTCAGTGCCAGGCGCGATGGTACGGGCCGAGCGTGGTCTGATGACCTTCGGCGTGGGCCGACAGCGCGGTCTGCCAGGCTGGATCGACCTGCCAGTGGTCGGCCTGGCTGCGGTAGCGATCGATCGCGTTGCGCCAGGTCTTCGCGACGGCTCCGACGTAGGCGACGCCGCGTTGTCGGCCTTCGATCTTCAGCGCCGCGACGCCGGCTTGCGCGAGCCTCGGCAGCAATTCGATGGTGTTCAGGCTGGTCGGCTCTTCGAGCGCGTGGAAAACCTCGCCGTTCACGTCGAAGCGGCCCTTGCATACGGTCGGGTAACCGGCGGATTCGTGCTCCCGGAAGCGGTCGATCAGCACGCCGTTCAGGCGCACCGTGCGGGTGCCATCCGGCGCCTCGTCCCAACGCACGAAGCGTGCGGGGGAGCACACGCCGTGGCGATTGGGCGAGGCGCCGGTGACATAGGAAGAGAGCTGGCAGCGGCCTTCGACCATGATGCACAGGCTGCCGAACGCGAACACTTCGAGCGGCACCGGCGAAGCCGCGCAGACGCGTTCGACCTGCTGGATCGACAGTACGCGCGGCAACACGGCGCGGCTGATGCCGAAGCGCTCGTGCATGTAGGTCAGGGCCGCCGCGGTCGTGGCCGAGCCTTGCACGGACAAGTGCCGGGGCAGTTGCGGGTGCGTGCGTGCGGCGTAGTCGAGCACGGCCATTTCCGCCGCGATGATGGCGTCCGCGCCGAATTCGGCGGCGCGATCGACTGCGGCGAACCAATGCGCGACGCGGGCGCTGTCCGGATAGGTATTGAGCGCGATGTAGACCTTGCGCCCGCGCGCATGGGCGTGGGCGATGCCGTCGCGCAGTTCCGCCTCGCTGAAGTTGAGGCCGGGGAAGGCGCGCGCATTCGTCTGGTCGCGGAAGCCGACATAGACCGCGTCGGCGCCGTGTTCGATCGCGGCTTTCAGCGCCGGCAGGTTGCCGGCGGGACAGACCAGTTGCATCGCGCATCCAGATGCGAGTGAAGACGTGCATGCTGCGCCCGTCACCCGGACATCGTCCTTGATCCAGGTCAGCCGCGCGGTCTTGTCTTGGACCGGCATCGCCACCACGCTGGATGTCGATGACCCAGACGAGACCTGCCATGCGACCGATCACACCCTTCCTGTTTCTCGCCCTGATGGCAACGACCCCGATCGCGCTCGCGCAGGATGCGCATGCGGCGCACGCGCACGGTCACGACACGCACGCAACGTCGGATGCGACGGCAACCAGCCCCGCACCGGAACATCGCTGGGCGGTCGACGCGCCCTTGCAGGCTGGCATGGCCAAGATCCGCACGGCCGTGGAAAGCCTCGGACATCACGAAATGGGCCACCTCGACAAGAAGCAAGTCGTCACCTTGGCGGCCGAGATCGACGCGCAGGTGCAGTACCTGATCGAGCACTGCAAGCTCGATCCGAAAGCCGATGCCGCCCTGCACGGCATCATCGGGTCCTTGCTGGCGGCCTCCAAGGCGCTGAAGGACAAACCCGCCGATCCGGCGCCGGTCGCGACCCTGCGCGCGGCACTGGCCGACTATCCGACGCTCTTCGACGATCCGACCTGGCAACCGCTGGCGGAATGATCAGCGCGGACCCGTGTCCGGCAGGATGAAGCGGTAGGGCAGGAGTTCTCCGGCGCACACGGTTTGCCAGAGGCCGCCCGGCCCGTTGAATCCGACTTCCGCGTCGTCGCCGAATTCGACCAGCGCCTGCCGGCAGGCGCCGCACGGGGTCACCGGCAGCGGTTCGCCGCGCGCATTGAGCGCGACCACGGCGATCGCCGCCATACGGAACGCGTGTCCTTCGGCAGCGACCGCGGTCGAGATTGCGGCGCGTTCGGCACAGCTTCCGACCGAAAACGAGGCGTTCTCGACATTGCAGCCGACGTAGGTGTGCCCGCTGACCGAGCGCAAGGCCGCGCCGACGTGATAGCCGGAATGCGGCGCGTAGGCGTGCTGCGCGACCCGGGTCGCGGCGGATCGCAAGTCTTCGGTCATCGGCTTCACTCCAGGTCGGTCGATTCGGTCCATGTCGAGGACCGTGGCGTCCCCGCCACCCTACATCGACAGGGAACCTTCGCGGAAGGCGCTGGCGCCGAGCCAGACGTTGACCAGCACCGGCTTGCCCATGCGCGCCGCCGCCTTGGCTTGTGCCAGTGCGGCGGGAAGTTCGCCGGCATCGCGAACACGCAGGCCGATGCCGCCGAGACCCTCGGCGACGCGGTGGTAGTCGCTGCGTGCGAGCACCGTGCCGACATCATCGCCCAGCAGCTTCACCTGTTCGCGCGCGATCTGGGTCCAGCCGGCATCGTTGCCGATCACCGCGATCACGCCCACGCCCTGGCGCGCGAAGCTGTCGAACTCCATCAGGCTGAAGCCGGCGGCGCCGTCGCCCCAGAGCAGCCAACGTTCCGATCGCGGGCGCGCCATCGCCGCGCCGAGCGCGAATCCGCCGCCGACACCGAGGGTGCCGAAAACGCCCGGATCGAGCCAGCGCAGCGGACCGCGCGGGCGCAACACGTAGGCGGCGGTACCGACGAAGTCGCCGCCGTCGGCGACGAAGATCGCGTCCGCATCGGCAGCCGCGTCGATGGCACGGCACAGCGCCAGCGGATTGAGGCCTTCGCCTTGAACCGGCATTGCCGCCT
Source organism: Patescibacteria group bacterium (assembly GCA_035562895.1). Lineage (GTDB taxonomy): Bacteria > Pseudomonadota > Gammaproteobacteria > Xanthomonadales > Ahniellaceae > JADKHK01. Next base: position 5,144 of record DATMVT010000208.1, read on the forward strand.
GCGTGTCGATCTCGCTTTCGCGTGCGGCATCGCGTGCTTCGAGTTGTGCGAGCCAGGCCTCGCGTTGCGGCTTCGGCGCCGGAGTCGCCGCGGCCAGCGCGACCAGCGCAGCGAGCGGCGGCGCGATCAGCGCGACGTCCGGACGCCGGTTCAGGCGGGCGTCGCGCGCACTCAGATTCAGCGCGATCATCTTCGCCTCGCGGCGAATGTGCTGGCCATAGTCGAGTCGGAAATCGCAGGGCACGCCCGCCAGGATGACGCAGTCCGATTCTCGCAACGCCTCACGGCGGCGATGCAGTCGCTGCAACGGATGCGCGCGTCCAAGCAGACCGCGTGCCATGCCCGAGAGATAGACCGGCACGCCGATGCGGGTGACGGCATCGGCCAGTTCCGTGGCTCGATCCGGTTGCGAGACCGCCTGGCTGCCGATGACCAGCAGCGGGCGTTCGCTCGAGGCGATCAGGGCGCTCGCGCGGAGGATCGAATCGATCGGCACGACCTCGTGCGCGCGGGCCGGCGCCGCCGGCGGGTCGATCCGCGTCTCGCCGGAAAACAGTCGATTCGCATGCCATGCCAGATAGCGACGTCGCAGTCGCGCCGCGATCGTGTTTCCCTTGCCGCCGGCTTCGGCATACCAGCTGCGGATCTGCGCCTCGGGATAGAGCAGGTCGACCGGGCATTCGACGAAGACCGGGCCGGGCACGCCTTCGACGGCCAGTTGCAATGCGCGCGCGATGCCGGGGCCGAGGTCCGCGACCCGGCGCACGCGCAGGCAGGCCTTGACGTGCGGCTGCACCAGTGGCGCTTGGGCGATGTCCTGCAGGGCACCGCGACCCTGCAGCAGGGTCGGTGCGGCACCGCCGATCAGCAGCAGCGGCGACTGCGCCAGTTGCGCATTCTTCAGCGCGGTCACGGCATTGCTGACGCCGGGGCCGGCCGTGACCACGGCCACGCCGGGTTTGCCGCTCAGCCTGGCCCAGGCATCGGCCGCGAACACCGCGCTGGCTTCGTGGCGGGTGTCGACGATGCGGATGCCGCGTGCCTTCGCAGCCGCGAGGATCGGCGCGACGTGGCCGCCGCACAAGGTGAACAGATGATCGATGCCATGGGCCTGCAAGGCTTGTGCGACGCGGTCGCCGCCATGGTCGCGGACGGACGGGTTCATCGGCGGTACTCCTCGGTCAGCGCGCGAAAATCGATCTTGCCGACGCGCGTGGTCGGCAAGGCATCGCGGAAATGAATGTCGCGCGGGCACGACCACTTGATCAGCCGGCTCTGGCAATGCGCGATCAGTTCGTCGGCGAACCGCCGGTTCGCAGCTTGCGCGGGGCGCGGCACGATCACGGCGACGACGCGCTCGACCTGGCGCGGATCGGGCACGCCGATCACGCAGGCGGCGGCGACCGCCGGATGCTGTTGCAGCACGGCTTCAACCTGGGCCGGATAGACGTTGAAGCCTGAGGACTTGATCATCCGTTTCAGGCGCACGCCGAAGTAGAAGAAGCCATCGGCATCGCGACGGCCGAGATCGCCGGTGTGCAGCCAGATGCGGCCATCGCGATGGCGACGCAGCGCTTTCGCGGTCGCGTCGGGGGCATCGAGATAGCCGAGCATCAGGGTCGGGCCGCTCAGGCAGATTTCGCCTTCCTCGCCGTCGGGTCGCTGTTCCTCGCCGTCCGGCGTGCAGATTTTTGCGTCCATGTCCGGAAACGGCAGGCCGATCGCACCTTCGCGGTCGCTCGCCGTCGGCATCGCCATGATCGCGGTGACCGCTTCGGTGAGTCCGTAGCCTTCGAGCAGGCGCACGTCGCCGCCGCCTTCGCGGACGCGTGACTCGAAGGCGTCCTTGACGCTGCGTGGCAAGGTATCGGCGCCGCAGAACGCGGCCTTGAGGAAGGACAGATCGATGCCGCGCAGCGCCGGGTCGCGGGCCAATGCTTCGTACAGCGTCGGCACGCCGACCAGCACGTTCGGTCGCTGGCGGCGGATGCGCCTGGCCAGTTCATGCGCATCGAAGCGCGGCACCAGCAGGCAGCGGCCGCCGGCGATCAGGGTCGCGTTGATGCAGACGCCGAGCCCGAAGCCATGGAAGACCGGCAGGATCGCGAGGATCGAATCGCCGGCGCCGAGTCCGCCCCAGGCGGCCGCCATCATGCCTTCCGCGATGATGGCGCGATGGCTGAGCAGGATGCCCTTGGGCAGGTCGGTGGTGCCCCCCGAGAACAGGATCACCGCCGCATCGTCGCCGCGCGTGAGCGCATCGCGCGGCAGCGCCCCCGGTGTCGCGAGTACGTCGCGCCAGTGGCGGATGCGCGGGTCGCGCGCGATGCGCGGAATCTGCCGATGCCTGAGCAGGCGAAACGCGATGCGACGCAGGGGCGAGAGGTAGTCGCCGATGCGTCCGAGCAAGATGTGGCGCAGCGGCTGACGCGGAGACGCCGCGGCGATCGCCGGATGGAACAGATCGAGACCGACCACGACGCGCGCACCGGTCGCATCGAGGTAGTGCGTGATCTCGGTGGACGTCGACAAGGGATGGATGAACGCGCAGACGACGCCGATGCGCGCCGCCGCATAGAGCACGACGAGGGCGTGCGGCGTGGTCGGCAAGGCGACCAGGACCCGGTCGCCGGCGCCGAGCCCGAGACTGGCCAATGCGCGCGATCCGGCGAGCACCTCGTCCAGCGTCTGCGCATAGGTCGCATGACCGCCTTCGAACTCCCATGCGATCGCGTCGGGTTGCTGCAGCGCGCTGGCGGCGAAGGCGGCGAACAGGCCGTGCTCGGGATAGTCCAGCGTGTGCGGAACCCCCGGGTCGTAATGGCGCAACCACGGGCGATCGGGCTTCGCGGTCGGCGCTCCCGAGGTCATCGCGGCGGCGCGGGCGTCGCCGCAGCGCG
>DATMVT010000209.1:0-14436 GCA_035562895.1 Patescibacteria group bacterium
CTTTCCGGACGTTCGTTCATCCCTTTGCTGTCGAGTTTCGCCTGCGCCATTCCCGGCATCATGGCGACACGTTCGATCCAGGATCCGCGCGATCGCATTGCGACGATCCTGGTGGCGCCGCTGATGACCTGTTCGGCGCGATTGCCGGTCTACGCCTTGTTGATCGGCGCTTTCATCCCGCAGCAGAAAGTCGCTGGATGGTTCGAGTTGCAGGGCCTCGTGCTGTTCGGGCTGTATGTGGCCGGCATCGTCAGCGCGCTGCTGGTCGCTTTCGTGATGAAGAAGTTCCGTCGCGACAAGAGCGAACATGCGCTGTTGCTGGAATTGCCGGCGTACCGCGTGCCGCATCTGCGCGACCTGCTGCTCGGCCTGTACGAGCGTGCGCTGATCTTTCTGAAGCGCGTCGGCGGGATCATCCTGGCGTTGACCATCCTGCTGTGGTTCCTGCTGTCGTTTCCGGCAGCGCCGGTCGATGCCACCGGCCCGGCGATCGACTACAGCTTCGCCGGTCGCATCGGGCATTTCATGGAGCCCCTGTTCGCGCCGATCGGCTTCAATTGGCAGATCTGCATCGCGCTGATTCCGGGCTTGGCGGCGCGCGAAGTCGCGGTCTCGTCGCTGGCCACGGTGTATGCGCTGTCCGCGGTCGATGACGATGCGGCAACGCAGGCACTGACGCCGATCATCGCCGGCTCCTGGGAAGTCGCGACGGCGCTGTCGCTGCTCGTCTGGTTCATCTACGCGCCGATGTGCATCAGCACGCTGGCGGTGATCCGCCGCGAAACCAACAGCTGGAAGAACGTCGGCATCGCCGCCGGCTACCTGTTCGGCCTGGCCTATCTGGCGTCGCTGGTCACGTATCAGATCGCGAAGGTGCTGACATGAACTACGACACGATGCAGTGGACCATCATCGGCCTCGCCGTGTTCATGAGCGCCGTCTACGCCGTCCGGAAGCTCGCCCCGAACGCGTTGCGCCGCACGCGCACGAAACTCGCGCTCATGTTCCTGCAGCCCGGCAGCAGCTCCGTCGAGCGCACACTCGGCCGCTGGCTCGCACCGAAACCGCAATCCTCCGGGGCCTGCGGCAGCACCTCGTGCAACGGCTGCGGCGATTCGAAGTCCTCCGCGCGCTAGCTCTCAGGTTGAACCGGCGAGCCCAGCCTACGAAACCATCGATGAACGTCACATCCTGAACACGCCGAAGCCGGTCTTTTCGATCGGGGCATTCATGGCGGTGGAGAGGGCGAGGCCGAGGACGCGGCGGGTGTCGGCGGGGTCGATGATGCCGTCGTCCCAGAGGCGAGCGCTGGCGTAGTACGGGTGGCCCTGCATTTCGTACTGCTCGCGGATCGGTGCCTTGAACTGGTCTTCTTCGTCCTTCGGCCACGCGCCGCCCGCGGCTTCGATGCCGTCGCGCTTGACCGTGGCGAGCACGCTCGCGGCCTGTTCGCCGCCCATGACGCTGATGCGCGAGTTCGGCCACATCCACAGGAAGCGCGGCTGGTAGCCGCGGCCGCACATCGCGTAATTGCCGGCGCCGAAGCTGCCGCCGATCATCACCGTGAACTTGGGCACGTGCGAGCAGGCGACGGCCGTCACCATCTTGGCGCCGTCCTTCGCGATGCCGGCGTTCTCGTACTTCTTGCCGACCATGAAGCCGGTGATGTTCTGCAGGAACACCAGCGGGATGTTGCGCTGGTTGCAGAGTTCGATGAAGTGGGCACCCTTGAGTGCGGACTCCGCGAACAGGATGCCGTTGTTGGCGACGATGCCGACCGGATAACCGTGAATGTGCGCGAAGCCACACACCAGCGTCTTGCCGTAGCGCGCCTTGAACTCCTGGAATTCGGAGCCGTCGACCAGACGGGCGATGATCTCGCGCACGTCGTACGGATAACGCGTGTCGCGCGGCAGGATGCCGTAGATCTCCTCGATCGGATAGGCCGGTTCACTCGGCGTCTGCACCGCGACCGGCAGCGTCTTCGTGCGATTCAGATGCTTGAGGATATCGCGTGCGATTTCGAGCGCGTGTTCGTCGTTCTCGGCGAAATGGTCGGTCACGCCGGACACCGAGCAGTGAACTTCGGCACCCCCCAGCGATTCGGCGTCGACGACTTCACCGGTGGCGGCCTTCACCAGTGGCGGGCCGCCGAGGAAGATCGTGCCCTGTTCGCGCACGATGACGGATTCGTCGCACATCGCCGGCACGTAGGCGCCGCCGGCGGTGCAGGAGCCCATCACCACCGCGATCTGCGGAATGTTCTGCGCGCTCAGTCGCGCCTGGTTGTAGAAGATGCGGCCGAAGTGTTCCTTGTCCGGAAAGACTTCGTCCTGCAACGGCAGGAAGGCGCCGCCGGAATCGACCAGATAGACGCAAGGGAGGCGATTCTCGAGCGCGATCTCCTGCGCGCGCAGGTGCTTCTTCACCGTCATCGGGAAATAGGTGCCGCCCTTCACGGTGGCGTCGTTCGCGACCACCATCACTTCCATGCCGTGCACGCGGCCGATGCCGGTGACGACGCCGGCGCCGGGCGCCTGGTCGTCGTACATGCCGTGCGCGGCGAGCGCCGACAACTCCATGAACGGCGAGCCCGGGTCGAGCAGGGCGCGGATGCGTTCGCGTGCTAGCAGCTTGCCGCGCTCGGTGTGCTTCTTGCGCGCCTTGTCCCCACCACCGGCCGCGGCCTTTGCCGTCTGCATGTTCAGGTCGGCGACGACGCTGCGCATCTGTTCGGCATTGGCGATGAAGTCCGCGCTGCGCGGGTCGATGCTCGACTGGATCTTGGGCATGGGATCGGTCCCTGAAGGAGGTCGCGAGTTTAGCGAGCGCGCAACAAAAAACCGCCGGGTTGCCCCGGCGGTTTCTGAGTCGTGCGGAACGATCAGCAGGATTACTGCTTGATCTCTTCCTTCACTTCCTCGGCCTTTTCCTGCACCGCTTCACCGGCTTCCTGCATGGCTTCACCCGTCGCGGCAGCGGCGTCGGCGGCCACTTCGCCCGCGGCGGCAGCAGCGTCGCCGGCGGCGTCGGTCGTTGCGGCAGCTGCGTCGGCAGCGGCGTCGGTCACGGCGGCAGCGGCGTCGGTGGCGGCGTCGGTCGTCGCGGCAGCGGCGTCCGTCGCAGCATCGGTCACGGCAGCAGCAGCGTCGCTGGCAGCGGCGGCAGTCGCATCGGCAGCCTGTTCCGCAGCCTGCGTGGCTTCGGTCGCGGCCGTGTCGGCGGCCTGCTGGGCGTCACCACCGCAAGCAGCCAGAGCGGCAGCCAGAGCGGCGATCAAAGCGAGCTTGTTCAGTTGCATGATTTCATTCTCCAAGGAGTAGGTTGAAAAAAACGACCTTTCCGGGCCGTACGGCTGGCCTGCCATACGGTCTCGGATGGTTGCAAGGCCGAAGTGGAATATTACACGAGTTCAATGGCGATGGCGGTGGCTTCGCCGCCACCGATGCACAGTGACGCGATGCCTTTTTTCAGGCCGCGTGCCTGCAGCGCATGGATCAGCGTGACGACCAGTCGCGCGCCGCTGGCGCCGATCGGATGGCCCAGCGCGCAGGCGCCGCCATTCACGTTGATCTTCGCGTGCGGAATGTCGAGTTCCTTCATCGCGGCCATCGCGACGACCGCAAAGGCTTCGTTCACCTCGAACAAGTCGACGTCGGTGACCGACCACCCCACCTGCTTCAGCAACTTGCGGATGGCCGGTGCCGGCGCCGTCGTGAACCAAGCCGGTTCCTGTGCATGCGTGGCATGGCCGAGCACGCGTGCGATCGGCTTCAAACCCCGCGCCAGCGCGTCGTTTTCACGCATCAGCACCGCGGCCGCGGCGCCGTCGTTGATGCTCGACGAACTCGCGGCGGTGATGGTGCCGTCCTTCTTGAACGCGGCCTTCAGCGTGGCGATCTTCGACAGGTCGCACTTGCCCGGCTGTTCGTCGCTGTCAATCACGACATCGCCCTTCCGGCCCGCAACGGTGACTGCGGCAATCTCGTCCTTGAACGCGCCCGAAGTCTGCGCCGCGAGCGCACGCTTCACCGACTCGCTGGCGAATGCATCCTGGGCCTCGCGCGTGAACGCGTACTTCTCGACACACTGTTCGCCGAACGCGCCCATCGCCTGTTTGTCGTAGGGATTGACCAGACCGTCCCAGGCCATGTGATCCAATGCCTCGAAACCGCCATATTTCACGCCGGTTCGACTGCCCGGGAGCAGGTGCGGGGCATTGGTCATCGATTCCATGCCGCCGGAAACGACCACGCGCGCATTCCCGAGTTTCAGCGCGTCATGGCCGAGCATGATCGCCTTCATGCCTGAGCCGCAGACCTTGTTCAGCGTCGTGCAGGCTGCGGCGCTCGAGATGCCGGCCGCAAGGGCCGCCTGACGCGCCGGTGCCTGACCGAGGCCGGCAGGCAAGACGCAACCCATCAGCACTTCTTCGACCTGGTCGCCGGCGATGCCCGCCTGAGCAAGCGCAGCGCGAATGGCGGCGGCCCCGAGTTGCGGCGTTGCAACACCCGTGAACTGGCCGAGCAAGGAACCGATCGCCGTACGCTTTGCGCCGACGATGACAACGGAATTTTCGGACATGGCAGCTCCAGGAAAAGGGGGGTGCGGAGTCCCGATTATCGCGGTGCAGCATGACGCCGGCAATGAAGAATCGTCACGGTTGTCGGCGTCGTCCGCGGGCGATAGCCTGCGACCATGCATCGTCCCCTCGTCGCATGTGCGTTTCTGCTGGCCTGCAGCTCAGGTCTGGCGGCATCGACGGTGGCCGATGTCGCGACAATCGAAAGCGTGCGTTTCCGTTCGATCTCGGTCGATCAGGGGCTCAGCCAGCCCACCGTGCGCACCATCCTTCAGGACCGCCGCGGCTTCGTCTGGATCGGCACGCTCGATGGCCTGAATCGCAGCGACGGCAACCGGATCCGCGTGTTTCGGCACCGCACCGGCGATGCCAACAGCCTTTCCGACAACCATGTCTCGGCGCTCATCGAAGACAGCGATGGGCGCTTGTGGATCGGGACCGGTGGCGGCGGCGTCAATCGCTACGATCCCGAACGTGATCGTTTCGAGCACTTTCGCCATGACGCCGGACGCAAGACTTCTTTGGCCGGCGACGGCGTGACGGCGATGGCACGCGGGATCGATGGCGCCCTCTGGGTCGCGACGCTCGCCGGCGGTCTTCAGCGCATGAACGCCGGCAGCGACGAATTCTCGCCCGCCCGCGATGCCGGGCGTTTGAAGGGACTCGACACCACACGGGAAATCAGCGTCCGCCGCAACGGCAATCTGCTGGTTGCGACGCGCCTCGGCACCTACGAACTCGATCCTGTCGGCGCATTGGTCCGCGAATGGCGGGATGCCGAACTCGGTGCGATCGACAGTTTTGCGGTCGCTGAAGACCTCGATGGTGCCGTCTGGATCGGCTCCGGCGATGCCGGCTTGTTCCGCGTCGCTGCCGATGGCGCGGTATCGCGCTGGAACAAGCGCACGCAAGGGCTTGCCGATGATTCGGTGCGCGCCCTCCAGGTCGGGCAGGACGGCGCGCTTTGGGTCGGCACGCTCAGTGGCCTGACGCGGCTCGACGTGCGCCGTGGCGAGTTGCGCAACTGGCGCTATGACCCCTACGGCCGCGTCGGTCTGGGTGCGCACCGGATCGAGTCCTTGGCGATCGACCGCGACGGGCTGGTTTGGGTCGGGACCTGGGCGAACGGTGTCAGCCTGCATGATCCGGATACTTCCGGATTCCGGCTGGCGCCGTTTCGTCCCGGCGATGCACGTTATCTGCCGCGACCGACCGCGATCGCCGTGGCGCCGGCTCGTGGCGGAAAACTCTGGATCGGCATGCATGAAGAGGGCGGTGTCGCCTTGCTCGACCCGAAGTCCGGCGTCGAGCGCGTTTATGTGCACGATCCGGAAGATGCCGGTTCGATCGGATCATCGACCGTCCAGACGCTGCTTGAAACCCGCGACGGGAGCCTCTGGGTCGGTTCGCCGACGGCAGGATTGTCACGACTCGCAGCCGACGCGGCCACGTTCGAACATTTCCTGCCCAATCCGGCCGATCCAACGACGTTGCCGGGACGCAATGTCGCTGGACTGTTCGAGGATCGCGACGGCGCGCTCTGGGTGTCGATGCTCGGCACGGGCGTGGTCCGGCAATGTTCCGGCTGTGCCGGATTCGAGCGCTTCGAAGCACTGAGCGGTGGCCGCAGCCTGCCTTTGCAGGTCGTCAATCTCGCGTATCAGACGCGCGACGGCGCAATGTGGTTCGGGATGCGCAGCGAAGGTCTGGTGAGATTCGATCCTGGCAGTCGCGAGCTCGCGCATTACGCGCCGGGCGGCGAGGGCGCGCTGAGCAACGGCGTCATCACCTGCCTGCACGAAGACGCATCCGGCGTGCTCTGGGTCGCGACCCAGGGCGGCGGTCTCAATCGCGGCGAACGCGCAGCCCAGGGGCGTTACCGTTTTCGCGCGATCCGGCGTTCGGATGGCTTGGCGGCGGACGCGATCGCCGCGCTCGCCGAAGATGCGGACGGCCATTTGTGGATTTCGCATTCCACCGGCATTTCGCGGCTGAACATGGACGACCGGTCGCTGGTGAACTTCGACTGGTCCGAAGGCACGCAGAGCCGGGGCTACTTCGTGGGTGCGGTGGCGAAGGGGGTGAACGGCGAGATCTACTTCGGCGGACTGGAAGGGTTGACCCTGTTCGATCCGCATGCGGTGCGCGAGCCGCGCGCTCCGAAACCGCCGGTGGTATCGGCGATCAGCGTGCTCGGGTCGAATGCGATCGTCGGCGGCGAGATCGAGTCTGGGCTGCGCCGCCTGACGCCGCGTGACGGCACGGTGCTGCTCACGCATCGCGACAAGGTCTTCGACGTCGACCTCTCGGCGTTCAATTTCACGCATCCGACGTCGATCCGTTATGCCTACCAACTCGACGGGTTCGACGACCACTGGATCGCGCTGGCCGCAGGCACCAGCACCGCCAGTTTCACCGCGTTGCCTTCCGGCGACTATGGCCTGCGGCTGCGTGCCGCCGGGCCGGGCAGTCGCGCCTGGATCGAATCGACCGAGCCATTGCGCGTCCGCGTGCTGCCTGCACCGTGGTGGTCGTGGTGGGCATGGACCCTTTATGGTTCGACGGCGCTGATCGCTTTCTGGATGCTGCTGCAGCGGGGCACTCGGGTCGCGCGCGCGCGCATCGAACAGCAGCGTCGCCTTCGTCAGAGCGAAGAGTGGTTGAGCATGGCGCTGGAGTCCTCGGGAGACGAGATCTGGGACGCGGACCTGGCCAACGGCACCATCGTGCGCCGCAATGCCAATCCGGAGACCGTCATCCCGGATCGGGACCGGCTGCAACTTCAGGACATCTACGCGGCCGTGCATCCGGACGATCAGCAGGGTTTCCTCGACGCGTACCACGCCGCGATCAAAGGCGCGCAAGAACGCATGAAGGCAAGCTTCCGCATCGCCACGCGCGCCGGTGGCTGGCTCTGGGCCCTGTCTTACGGGCGCGTCGTCGAGCGCGATGGCGAAGGTCGGGCGACGCGCCTGATCGGCGTCTCGCGCGACATCACCGACATCATGCAGCACGAAGAAGCGCTGCAGAAACTGAATGCGGAACTTGAACACCGGGTCGACGCCCGCACCCGCGACCTGCAGGGCGCCAACGGACAGTTGCGACGCACGCTGGACGAACTTCGGCTCGCGCAGAAGCAACTGGTCGAATCCGAGAAGATGGCGGCGCTGGGCGCTCTGGTCGCCGGTGTCGCGCACGAGATCAACACGCCCCTGGGCATCGGCGTCACCGCAGCATCGCATCTGGAAACCGAATCGAAGCGCGTACGCGCACTGGTCGCCGAGAACGGGCTCAAGCGCTCCGATCTCGAGAGCTATCTCAGTGTGGCCGGCGACAGTTCCGAACTGATCCTGCGCAATCTCAAGCGCGCTGATCATCTGGTCAAGAGTTTCAAGCAGGTCGCGGTCGACCAGAGCAGCGAACAGCGGCGCGTGATCGAACTGGCCGAGTATCTCGACGAGATCCTCACCTCGCTGCACCCTCGTCTGAAGCGCACGCAACACGAGGTCGTCGTCGATTGCGACCCTTCGATCCGCGTGAACACCTATCCCGGAGCGCTCTACCAGGTGGTCGTGAATCTGGTGATCAATTCGCTGGTTCACGGCTTCGAAGGCATCGAGCAGGGCACGGTTCGCATCGACGTCCGCTGTGCCGATGGCCAAGTCGAGTTCGATTATCGCGACGATGGCCGCGGCATGGAGGAACCCGTGCGCACGCGCATCTTCGAGCCGTTCTTCACGACCAAGCGCGGGCAGGGCGGCTCGGGCCTCGGCATGCACATCGTCTACAACCTGGTGACGCAGATGCTGGGCGGTACGCTCGCTTGCGAAAGCACGCCGGGCAACGGCGTTCGGTTTCTTTTGCGTTTTCCTCAGGGCGAGCTTGCGGCCAACGCCTGATCAGTCCGGGAACCGGTCGCGAATGTGCTCGGCGCGTTGCCAATTGTCGAACAGCAGTTGCACCAGCTTCGGATCGAACTTCTTGCCGGTCTGTTCGATGATGAAGCCGCGGATGTCGTCTGCCGTCCAGGCTTCCTTGTAGCAGCGCTTGCTGCCGAGCGCGTCGAAGACGTCGGCCAGTGCGGTGATGCGTCCACCGATCGAGATCTCGTCGCCCTTGAGCCCGCGCGGATAGCCGGAACCGTCCCAGTTCTCGTGATGGTCTTCGGCGATGATCGCGGCCAGTTGCAGCAGCGGCAGGCGCGATGCCGCGAGCCACTGCGCACCGATGCGGGCATGCGTTCGCATCACGTCGGTTTCCTGCGGCGTATGCGATCCGGGCTTGTTCAACACCGCATCGGGAATGCCGATCTTGCCGATGTCGTGCAAGGGCGCGGCGTAGCGCAGCATTTCGCGCGCGCGATTCTCGAGGCCGTACGCCTCGGCCAGCAGGTCGGCGAGATGGCCGACGCGCTTGACGTGATTCAGCGTGTCCTTGGAGCGGCTCTCGGCGACGCCGGCGAGCAAGGTCACGATCTCGACTTGCGAGTCGAACATCTCGCGTTGCAGGTGCAGGTTCTCGAAAGCGATCGAGACGTTGGTGCAGAACACTTCGACCAATTTCATGTCGAGCGGGCTCAGGTCCCAGGTCTGCCCGACATAGAGCAGGCTCTCGGTGCGATGGCTGTCGGTGAAGTGCAGGACGTAGTGGTCCTTGTTGAAGACATGGCGCTTGCGCGAATAGGCATCGCGCAGGGTATCGGCGATGTGCGGCGGCAGGCGCTCGTCGGCATTGTTGTCGACGAAGCGGGAATAGTCGCCGTTGGCGGCGGCGATGACGAAATGCTCGGGCGTCTGCGTCGCCGGTCGCGGCACCTTGCAATACAGCGCACCGCGTTCGACCCCAACCAGCGTCGTCAGCTGGCTCAGCACCGCCGATGCGAATTCGTGCGAATGCTGGTGCGAAAAGATCTTGGCCGACGCCTCGATGACGCGCTCGAGGCCGCGCTTGTTGGCCTCGATGGTCATGATGTCGCGATGCGCGCGCAAGGTGGCGTACATCATCGTCGACAGCTTCTGCGCCGTGAGCTCGGTCTTTTCCTTGTAGTCGTTGATGTCGTAGTTCGCGATCACTTCCTGCTCGGGCGCCTGTCCCGGCTGGCCGGTGCGCAGGACGATGCGCACGAAGCGATTGCCGAGTTCGTTGCGGATCACCTTGACCAGGTCGAGCCCGGCCTGGTCGCTTTCCATGACCACGTCGAGCAGCATCACCGAAGTGTCCGGATTGGCCGCGATCAGGCCGCGTGCTTCCTTCGCGGAGTACGCCTGCATGAACTGCAGCGGTCGATTCTCGAAACGGAAGTTCGACAGGACGAGGCGGGTGACGTTGTGCACCTCGGGTTCATCGTCGACGATCATCACCTTCCACGGCTGGACGCTCGTGGGCTCTTCGGGCGCAAACAGCTCATCCATCGTGCCGACCCCTGACCTGACTCTCGCCCGAGCCTACCAGCCTGCGATGAAAACGGAAGTCGCGACAATGATCGGTGAGCCAGACTGACGCGCCAGGACCGAAGACGGCCTCAGCCGCGCCCTTCGAAGAGCTCGCGGCCGATCAGCATCTGGCGGATTTCGTTGGTGCCGGCGCCGATTTCGTAGAGTTTTGCATCGCGCAGCAGGCGGCCGGCCGGGTACTCGTTGATGTAGCCGTTGCCGCCGAGCGTCTGGATGGCTTCGAGCGTCACCTGCACCGCGGAACGCGAGGCATGCAACAGGCAGGACGCGGCGTCGACGCGCGACTTGTGGCCGGCGTCGTAATCGCGCGCGATCTGGTAGGCGAAGGCGCGCGAACTCTGCAAGGCCGTGTACATGTCGGCGAGCTTGGCCTGCATGATGCCGAAACTTCCGATCGGCGTATCGAACTGCTTGCGCTCGCGCGAATAGGCCAGCGAGATCTCCATGGCCGCCTGCATCAGGCCGATCGGGCCGCCCGAGAGCACCAGTCTTTCGGTGTTGAGACCGCTCATCAACACCTTGACGCCCTGGTTGACGTCGCCGAGCACGTTCCCGAGCGGAATTTCGCAGTCCTCGAACACCAGCTCGCAGGTATTCGAACCGCGCATGCCGAGCTTGTCCAGCTTTTGCGCCGTGCGGAAGCCTTTCATCCCCTTCTCGACGATGAAGGCGGTCATCGCCCGCGACTTCATGTCCTTCGGGGCGGTGCGCATGTAAACGATCAGCACGTCGGCATCGGGGCCGTTGGTGATCCACATCTTCGAACCATGGGCGACGTAATGGTCGCCGCGCAGTTCCGCGCGGCAGGCCATCGAACCGACGACGTCCGAACCCGCGCCCGGCTCGCTCATCGCGAGCGCGCCGACGTGCTCGCCCGAACACAGTTTCGGCAGGTACTTCGCGCGTTGCGCGTCGGTCGCGTTGTTGTACAGGTTCTGCACGCACAAGTTGGAATGCGCGCCATAACTGAGTCCGACCGATCCCGAGGCGCGCGAAATCTCTTCCATCGCCACCAGATGCGCCAGATAGCCCATCTCCGACCCGCCGTATTCGCCCGGCAGGGTGATGCCGAGCAGGCCAAGCTCGCCGAGCTTGCGCCACAAGTCGGCCGGGAACAGGTTGTCGTGATCGATCTGTGCGGCGCGCGGCGCGATTTCCTTCTCCGCGAACGCACGCACGGTGTCGCGCAGCAGGTCGATGTCTTCGCCGAGGGGAAATGCGCGCATCGGGATCTGCTCAGCCCAGTCCGCGCATGCGGCCGAGGAAGCGCGGGGCGCCGTTGCCCATGTGCGGCAGGCGGATCTTGCCGATGGTCTGGATGCGCTCTTCGGCCATGCGGTCGGCGGCCTTGTAGGACGGGATGCCGTCACGCTTGCTGATCGCGAAGATCTTGCCGAGGTTGTGGTAGATCGTGCGCATCATGCGCATCGCGCGCTCGCGGTTGTAGCCGTCGATTTCCAGCGACACGTTCATCAATCCGCCGGCATTCACCGCGTAGTCGGGCGCGTAGATGATGCCGCGATTCTCGACTTCGTCGCCGCAGTCTTCGGTCGCGAGCTGGTTGTTCGCGGCGCCGCAGATGACCTTGAACTTGAAGCGCGGAATGGTCGCGTGGTTGACGGTGCCGCCGAGCGCGCAGGGCGAATAGACGTCGGCATCGACGTCGTAGATGTCGTCGAGGGCGACGGCTTCGCAACCGTAGTCGTCGACGCAGCGCTGCACCGAGTCCTTGTTGATGTCGGTGACGAACACCTTGGCACCCTGTTCGCGCAACAGCTTCACGTATTCCATGCCGACATGGCCGACGCCCTGCACGGCATAGCTGTACTTGCCGACTTCTTCATTGCCGAACTTCGCCGACAGCGTCGCCATCAGGCCCTGCAGCGTGCCGTAGGCGGTGAACGGCGACGGGTCGCCCGAACCGCCATGGACCTGGTGGACGCCGGTGACGAAGTCGGTTTCCTTGAGCACCCATTCCATGTCGTTGACATCGATGCCGACGTCTTCGGCGGTGATGTAGCGGCCGTTGAGCGAATTCACGTAGCGACCGAAGGCGCGGAACAGGGCTTCCGACTTGTCCTTCGACGGATCACCGATGATCACGCCCTTGCCGCCGCCGAGGTTCAGGCCCGACACCGCCGCCTTGTAGGTCATGCCGCGCGACAGGCGCAGCACATCGTTCAGCGCGTCCTGTTCGGTCTTGTAGGGCCACATGCGCAAACCGCCCAGCGCCGGCCCGAGGACCGTGTTGTGGATCGCGATGATCGCCTTCAGTCCGGCGTCCTTGTTGTGGCAGAAGACGACTTCCTCGTGACCCGTGGACGCGAGCGTTTCGAAAATCATGGGGTGAAACTCCAGAACGGAAGGATGAGACGGAGGGCGCAGCGGATCGGCGCTTTCGACCGGCAGGCCGCAAGCGGCGCGAAGTGTAGCCACCTCGTCCGGGCACCGGAAGGGTGATCTGTTTGACTCCGGTTTGGGCTGGGCTTGCTAAGGTTTGCGTCCCTTGACCCGAGGAAAAGTCCGATGACCTTGCGTTCCCTGCTGATGTCTGCCGCGCTGTTGTTCGCCCTCGTCGCGCCGCAGGCGGTGCGTGCCGACGATGTTTCCGCCCGCGCCGAACTGGTCGCGCTGTGGCAGAAAATGTTCGATGCGCGCGATCTGGCGTTCAGTGCCGACATCCGTTCGACCGACAAGAAAGGCCGCGTTTCGCGCTCCGAGATGCGCGTGAACTGGCCGAACCGTTTCCACATGAGGTCGGCCGAGAGCGAATTCATCATCATCGGCGACAGCACCTGGATGAAGGCCGAAGGTCAGGGCTGGATGAAGTTCCCGATGAGCATGAAGAAGATCATCGACCAGTACACGCCCGAAGTCATGAAGGCGTCGATGGCGGGCATGACCAATGTGCGCCATCTGCGCGACGAGACGCTCAACGGCAAGGACTGCAAGGTCTACGCGTACGACTTCGACGTGAAAGTGATGGGTTTCCGCTCGAAGGGCAGCAGCACCCTCTGGCTGGACCAGACGACCGGCTACCCGGTGCGGGCGGAAAGCGAAGGCGAGGCGATGGGCCAGCGCAGCACGACGGTGGTCGACTACACCTACGACCCGAACATCCGCGTCGCTGCACCGAATTGAGGTCGGGCGGTCGCGGGGCGGAGCCCGCTCCCACAGGTTGCCGCGATGTCGTGGGAGCGGGCTCCGCCCCGCGACGTCGCGCTAGACTTTCTCGACGCCCGGCTTGCCGTCCTCGACGCGGAAACCGGCCAGCGTGCCGATTCCGGAATTCCGCGACTTCTCGTCGTCGAGCACGCGCAGGCGTGCGTCGCAACCCTGGGCTGTGGCTTCGAAGGCCAGATAACCGCGCTTGGTGGTGTTGCCGAACTTGACGTGCGGGTTCTGCGGCAGGCGCGGATTGAACATCTCCTCGCTCCAGCCTTGCGACGCGATCGAAGTTCCGCAGAATTCGGCCGCCAGGACCGGCGATTCCATGCGGTCGGCGTCGCGATGCACGTCGGCGATCACCGCCGCGTGGATGTCGCCGCCGAGGATCAGCGGATTGCGCACGCGATGCGCCTCGATCGCGGCGAGCACGCGTTCGCGATTCGCCGGATAGCCGTCCCAGCCGTCGGTCCATTGCGACTTCTGGCCGTCGCGGATCAGACCGAAGCGCGAGAAGATCGTCTGCTGCGCGATCACGTTCCATTGCGCGCGGCTGTTCGCGAAGGCGCCGTCCAGCCATTGTTCCTGCGGCAGACCGATCATGCTGCGCGAGGGCTCGTTGACCTCGGGACATTCCTTGGCGATGACGTCGGTCGAGCCGCCGCCCTTGTACGGATCGGGGCAGGCCTGCGGGTCGCGGTACTGGCGATTGTCGACGAGGTAGAAACGCGCGAATTCGCCGTAATCGAGCGTGTCGTAGATGCGCATCTCGCTCGCCTTGGGCCGCATCGTCAGCGGCACCGGCATGTGTTCGAAGAAGGCCTGATAGGCCGAAGCGCGACGCAGCAGGAAACCCGGATCGAGGTTTTCGCCACGATCGCCGGCATAGTCGTTCTCGACTTCATGGTCGTCCCAAGTGAAGGCCCAGGGCATGGCGGCGTGGCTGGCCTGCAGGTCCGAGTCGGTCTTGTACTGGGCATGGCGCACGCGGTAACGATCGAGCGTGTTCGCCTCGGGCCCGAGGTGGCGGCGCACCAGATCATCGCCCCAATTGCTTTCATAGATGTAGTCGCCGACGAAGAACATCAGGTCGAGGTTCTCGTCCACGAGGTGCCGGTGCGCGCCGAAATAGGCTTGCTCGTAGTGCTGGCAGGACGCAACCGCGAAGCGCAGTCGGTCGAGCTTGCCGCCCGGACCTTCCGCAGTGCGCGTTCGGCCGGTCGGACTCACCTCGTT
>DATMVT010000210.1:0-16183 GCA_035562895.1 Patescibacteria group bacterium
CGGACCGGACGTGCCGCCGTACCATGCCGCCAAGGGCGCGGTGCGGCTGATGGCCAAGACCGACGCGATGATCTACGCGCCCGACCGCATCCGCGTGAATTCGATCCATCCCGGTTATATCTGGACGCCGATGGTCGAGAACCACTTGCGCAACAGCGGCGCGACCGACATCGAAGCCGCCAAGGCTCAGGTCGGATCGGTGCACCCGCTCGGTCACGTCGGCGAACCCGATGACATCGCCTGGGGCGTGGTCTATCTGGCCTCGGACGAATCGAAGTTCATGACCGGTTCGGAACTGGTCATCGATGGCGGCTATACCGCGCGATGATGCAATCGCCGTTCAGATCGCGGCGAAACCGCGTTCGAGATCGGCGATCAGCACATCGGGTGCTTCGAGTCCGATCGAGCATCGAACCAGATTGATCGGCACGCTGGCCGAGGCCGACAGGCTGCCCCAGTCGCGCACGCCCGCGACCGGGAACACCAGCGATTCATAACCGCCCCAGCTCGCCGCCATCAGGAAGCGTTGCAGCGCATTGCAGAAGCGGTCGATCGCGGCGATCTCCGGCACGTCGAGCTCGATCGAGAACAGGCCGCTGGCGTGATGCAGCTGCGTCGCGCTCCATGCCGGCTGCAGCGCATGCGGCGCGGTCGGCGCGTGGATGCGCCGCACCTTCGGATGATGCGCCAGATGGGCCAGCACCGTGGCCGTGGTCGCGGCGATGCGTTCAAGGCGCACCGGCAAAGTGCGCAGGCCGCGCAGCAGCAACCAGGCATCGAACGGCGACAGGATCGCGCCCAGCGTCATGTACGGTCCATCGAAGACCTTGCGGATCATGGTGTCGGTGCCGCACAGCGCGCCCGCCACCACATCGCTGTGGCCGTTGAGGTACTTGGTCGCCGAGTGCGCGACGAGATCGATGCCGTGCGCGAGCGGCGACTGCCCGAGCGGCGTCGCATAGCTGTTGTCGACGAGCGTGACGATGCCCCTCGCCTGCGCGATCCGCGCGAGCGCCGTCAGGTCCTGTTGTTCGAAGGTCAGGGAATTCGGACTCTCCAGCACGATCATGCGCGTCGCCGGCGTGATCGCGGCTTCGACGGCGGCGACGTCGCGCGCATCGACGAACACGCCGCGCATGCCGAATTGCGCGAGCAGTTTGCGCACCAGTTGCCCGGTCCAGTAGTACGGCTTCTCGACGCAGACCACTTCGTCGCCGGCGCGCACGTTCGCGAGCACGCCGGCGGCCATCGCCGCAGCGCCGGAACCGAACAGCAGCGCCCGCTCCGCGCCCTCCAGCGCCGCCAGTTTCTTCGCGATGATCTCGACCGTCGGATTCTGGCCGCGCGTGTAGACGTGCGCGTTGAACTCGTCGGCAAGACGCAAGCGCATGGTCGCGATGTCGGGGTGCGCGAAGATCGCGCTCTGCACGATCGGCGGAATCACCGCGTCGAAGTAGCGCTCACGCTCTTCGCCGAGGTGGTTGATGATCCAGGACAGGTCCATCGCCGCCCTGCCCCGCTCAGTTCGTTTCCAGCGCCAGGCGCTCGCGCATCATCGTGACCACGGCGTTGTGCAACTCCGGATCCTCGAGCGCCAGGTGCACGGTCGCCTGGACCATGCCGAGGCGATTGCCGCAGTCGAAGCGGCGGCCGTTGAAGCGATAGGCCAGCACCGGATCCTGCGCGAGCAGCGCGGCGATGCCGTCGGTCAGCTGGATTTCGCCACCGGTGCCGGCGCGCGTGGTTTCCAGCAATTCGAAGATCTTCGGCGACAGGATGTAGCGGCCGACAATGGCGAGCGTCGACGGCGCCACGTCCGGCTTCGGCTTTTCGACGACGCCTTGCACGCGCGCGACATGGTCGTCGACCCGTTGCGCCGAGACGATGCCGTAGCGGTTCGTGTGTTCGCGCGGCACGTCTTCGACGGCGATGACGCTGGCGCGCTCGCGTTCGGCGAGATCGGCCATCTGGTGCAAGGCACCGTGGCCGCGATTCCAGATCATGTCGTCGGGCAGCAGCACCGCGAACGGCTCGTTGCCGATCACCGGTCGTGCGCACAGCACCGCATGGCCGAGTCCGAGCGCCTCATGCTGGGTCACGAACACGGTCTGCACGTGGCGCGGCAGGATGTCGCGCACCATGCTCAGCAACTCGTGCTTGCCGGCCTGTTCGAGTTTGGCTTCGAGTTCGTAGGCCTTGTCGAAATAGTCCGCGATGGCGTGCTTGTAGCGGTTGGTCACGAACACCAGGGTGTCGCAACCGGCTTCGACCGCTTCTTCGACCGCGTACTGGATCAGCGGCCGGTCGATCAGCGGCAGCATCTCTTTCGGCACGACCTTGCTGGCCGGCAGAAATCGGGTGCCGAGGCCAGCCACCGGGAACACCGCTTTGCGAATGCGCATCAGGAAAACACCTTCTCTGGAAACGAACTTTCAGGAAGCGGCCTTGTGGATCGAAACGATGTCGGCGTCGCGTTCGGTACGCGACTGGTCGAACTCCGGCACCAGCGACTGCAGCAGGCGCAGTGCCTCGTCTTCGTCGAAGCGGCGCGCGGCTGCATCGAGCATGCGCATCGTCGACGTCAATTCCGTGAACGCGATGAGTCGCGGCTGCGACAGGAAGATCTTCGGATGCCCGGTGCTTTCGTGACTTTCCTGCTCGTGGAACAGTTCCTCGAACAGCTTTTCGCCGGCGCGCAGGCCGGTATAGACGATCTGGATGTCGCGCTCGGGCACCTTGCCGGCGAGCAGGATCATCTGCTCGGCCAGATAGCGGATGCGCACCGGTTCGCCCATGTCGAGCGCGAAGATCTCGCCGCCACGACCGAGCACGGCGGCCTGCAGGATCAACTGGCAGGCCTCCGGAATCGTCATGAAGTAGCGCGAGATCTCCGGATGCGTGACCGTCACCGGACCGCCGCGGCGGATCTGGTCGCGGAACAGCGGCACCACGCTGCCGGCGGAATCGAGCACGTTGCCGAAGCGCACGGTGATGAAATGCGTTTTCGACTGCTGCGCAAAGCTCTGGCAGAAGATCTCGGCCGCGCGCTTGGTCGCGCCCATCACGCTGGACGGGTTCACCGCCTTGTCGGTCGAGATCAGCACGAAGTTGTGCACGCCGTGGCGATCGGCCGCGAGTGCCAGCGTCTGCGTCGCCAGCAGGTTGTTGCGCACCGCCTCGCGGACCTGGTGCTGGAGCAGCGGCACATGCTTGAACGCGGCGGCGTGGAACACGGCTTCCGGCTTGATGCGCGTGAACACGCGTTCCAGCGTCGCGGCATCGCCGCAGTCGCCGAGGATCGGATCGATCACCAGATCGGGAAATTCGACGCGCAGTTCCTGCTCGACCTTGTAGAGATTGAATTCGGACAGTTCGAGCACGGCAAGTCGCTCGACGCCGAGACGCGCGACCTGGCGGCAGAGTTCCGATCCGATCGAGCCGCCGCCGCCGGTGATCAGCACGCGGCGCGACGCCAGGCCGGCACGGATCGCGGTCCAGTCGAGCGACACCGGTTCGCGGCCGAGGAGGTCCTCGATCGCGACTTCCTTGAGTTCGTTGAAGCTCGAACGCCCCTCGACCACGTCTTCGAGGCGCGGCACGGTTCGGAACGGCAGCGTCGTCTGTTCGCACACGCCGACGATGCGCTGCATCTGTTGATTGTTCGCGGTCGGGATCGCGATCAGCACCATTTCGGCCGCGACTTCACGCGCGAGTTGCGGCAGTTGTTCGATCGGACCGAGCACCGGCACACCATGCACATTCGCGCCACGCAGGCCCGGCTTGTCGTCGAGGAAGCCGACGACGCGGTAGGCGCCGTCGCGGCGCAAGTCACGGACCAGGGTCTCGCCTGCCCGGCCGGCGCCGAGCACGAGCACGCGTTTGGCCGGTGCACCGCCACCGTCGTAGCGACTGTCCTTCCAGTAGCGATAGGCCATGCGCGGCGTGCCGAGCAGCAGCATCAGCGCGATCGGATACATCAGCAGCACCGAACGCGGCGTCCCTTCGAGGCGGTCGAGGAAGAACAGGCCGAGCGCGATCGCGAGCGCACCGAGCACCGAGGCGCGCGCGATGTTCCACAGATCCGGCAGGCTGGCAAAGCGCCAAAGCCCGCGATAGAGGCCGGTCCACGCCAAAATCAGCGTCTGTGCGACCAGCACGATCGCGTACTCGGTGCCGAACCAGTCGATTTCCGGCGGATCGATCTGCAGGTTCCAGCGCAGCCAGTTGGTGCCGTACCAGGCGAGCCAGATCATGCACAGGTCGTGTGCGACCACGGCAAGCCGCGGATGGAGGATGGCGATCAGTCGACGCAAGTGCATGCCCGCTATTGTGCCCGATGCGCTCGTCGCAGCGCACCACGCGCGGCGAACCAGATGCCCAGACCGAGGGCGTAGACCGCCACCGTCAGCACGAATTCCGTCAACGCGGCCTGTCCACGGGCTTCGAGCATCATCAACGCCGGCACGACCACCAGCAGGTTCCAGAGCTGATACGCCGCGACCACGCGCTGCGCCGACCAGCCGCGACGGCGCAGCCATTGGTAGAGATGATCGCGATGCGGTCGCAGCCAGTGACGGGTGCGGCGCAGGCGCCCGAGCAGCGTCGCGCCCGCATCGATCATGAAGCCCGAGGAAAGGATCAGCGCCCCGCCCCAGCCGATCCATCCGCGCTGCAACGCGACCAGCGTGAATGCGGCGACCAGGAACCCGAACGAAATGCTGCCGACGTCGCCAAGGAACACCCGTGCACGCGGCCAGTTGAACGGCAGGAAGGCGGCAACCGCGATCGCGCAGAACGCCCACAGCAGGCGCAGGTCGGCACCCTCGTGGTGTCCGGCCAGGATCGCCAACGCTGCGAACACGAACACGATCTGGGACGTCAGGTGCGCGTCCGAACCGTCCATGAAATTGTGCAGATTGATCGATGCCAACACCGCCACGACCAGAAGCAGGCCAGCCGGAGCCCAAATGCTGATCGGCCAAGTCGCGAGGCTGATGAAGCCCGCGACCAGGATCGCGGCAGCCATCAGGTGCACCAGCAGTCGCGTGCGAATCGACAAGGGCCGGTGATCGTCGATCCAGCTGACCAGGGCGACGGCGAGCAGGCCGAGCGTGATCGGCCCGGCGAAGCCGGCCAGGGGCTGCGGCCACAGCACGCAGGTCAGCAGGATCGACGCGACCGGACCGATGCCGCCACCGCGCGGGGTCGCCGCGAGGTGCAGTCGCCGCCGTTCCGGCGGGTCCAGCAACCGCAAGCGTTGCGCGCGCCGGATCCAAGCTGCGGTCAGTACCGGCGAGACGAACAGAGCCAGCGCGGCCAGCCACCAGAACGGCATGTCAGTTGCCCGCGATGCCGTGCACCGGCTTGATCGTGCTCCACGACTTGCAACCCGGACATTGCCAGTGATGCGAGCGCGCGCCGAATCCGCAGCGCGAACAGCGGAACAGGGCCTGTCCGTCGAGCAACTGTTTCAGCAGATCGCGCAGCTGTTCGAGCTGCTCGCGCGCCTCGCCTTGCACGCCCGCGAGCTGCAGGTCGACCAGTTCGGAGAGCCCGCGAACAGACGGCTTCTTGCGCAGGCGTTCGGCGAGAAACCGGATCGCGGCCTGATCGCCCTCGCGTTCACGCACGCGCCGGGTCATCTTGATCACCGGCGAGATGCCGGGATAGCGCCGCATCCATTCGTCGAGCATGGCGTCGATCGATTCGCGGCGGTCGAGCTGCTCCAGCGCATCGAGCATCGGCGCCAGCGCGATTGGAAGGTATTCGATGTCGTTCTCGACCGCGCGTTCGAATGCATTCGCGGCTCGGCGCCAGTCCTTCACGTCGTGCGCCAGGCGCCCTTCGATCAGGCGCGGACGCACCGACTGCGGCGCGACAGTGACCGCCTCGGTGAGATAAGCGCGCGCCTGGGCCGCGTCATTGCGGGCAGCCGCGTGCTCGGCGAGCTCACTCAGGAACTGGCTGACCAATTCCGATTGCGAGTCGCCGGTGAGTTCCTCGAGCCGGCGCGCGTGCTCGATCGCGCGCTTCCAGTCGCGCTCCTGCTGGCAGATCGCGATCAAATGCCGCAGCGCGGCCGGCGCATGGGCGTCGATGCCGACGAGGTCGGTGAACAGGGTCTCGGCACGATCGAGCAAGCCGGCACGCATGTAGTCCTCGCCCAATTCGAGCAAGGCGAGCGACTTCTGTTCCGGTGTCAGGTTCGGTCGCGCGATCAGGTTCTGGTGAACGCGGATGGCGCGGTCGGTTTCACCGCGTCGGCGGAACAGGTTGCCGAGCGCGAGATGCGTTTCGACCGTCTGCTTGTCGACTTCGGCGATTTGCAGGAAGACTTCGATCGCCTTGTCCGGCTGCTCGTTCAACAGGTAATTCAGGCCGCGGAAGTAGTTCCGGCGCAGGCGATCGGCCTGCGCACCGACGGCGGTCGCCGGATGGCGTCGTGCAAACAGCCAGCCGGACACGAACGCAGCCAGTACCAGCAGCGCCAGTACCGACTGTTCGAAAGTCATGACGCGTTCTGTCCGCCCTGGCGGGCGAGATCGAGTTGTCGACGCAAGGTGCGCAGGCGCAGGCGTTGCGGAACGATCACGGCGGCCGACAGTGCGGCGCTGGCGAGGAGAAATCCGGCCAGCAGGCTGATCATGACGACCACCCCCAACGACACTTCGAACGCGAAGAAATGGAAATCGAGGCGCACCGAAGCCTCGTTGAGCAATGCGAACGCCGCCGCAAGCAAAGCCACCAGCAGCGCCAGGACGATGACGATCCAGCGCTTCATGGTCGGTCCTCAGTCGCTTCCGTCGTCGGACGAGACGATGCCGTTGACGCGATCGCGCAATTCCTTGCCGGGCTTGAAATACGGCACGTACTTGCCGGGCAGCGCCACGGAGTCGCCGGTCTTCGGATTGCGACCGACGCGCGGCGGACGGAAATGCAGGGAAAAGCTGCCGAAGCCGCGGATCTCGATGCGCTCACCCGTCGCGAGCGATTGGCTGACGTATTCGAGGATTTCCTTGACGCCGAGTTCGACATCATGGTGCGCGAGATGGATCTGGCGACGCGCCATGGCTTCGATCAGTTCGGATTTCGTCATAACGGTCCGGACACCCATACCGATGGAACTGAAAAACGCACCGCCGGCAGGGTGACTGCCGGCGGTGCGCAGGACTTACTTGTTGCGCATCTGCTCTTTCAGCAGGGCGCCGAGCTTGGTCGTGCCACCGGCAGCCGACTGATAGTCGGCCAGCGTGTCCGCCAGTTCCTGCTCGTCCTTGGCGCGAATCGACAGCTGCAGCGTACGGCCCTTGCGATCCATGCCGATGAACTTCGCTTCGACTTCTTCGCCCACCTTCAGGCGCGTGGTCGCGTCTTCGATGCGTTCCTTGGCGATGTCGTTCGCGCGCAGATAGCCTTCGACGCCTTCGCCGAGGTCGATCGTCGCACCGCGTGCGTCGACTTCCTTGACGTGGCCCTTGACGACGCTGCCGCGCGGGTTGTTGGCCATGAACGAGGCGAACGGATCCTGCTCGAGTTGCTTGATGCCGAGCGAAATGCGTTCACGCTCCGGATCGACGGCCAGCACGACCGCATCCAGGTTCTCGCCCTTCTTGAAGTTGCGAACCAGGTCTTCGCCGGTGCCCTGCCAGGAGATGTCAGACAGATGGATCAGGCCATCGATGCCGCCGTCGAGACCGATGAACACGCCGAAGTCGGTGATCGACTTGATCGTGCCCGAGACCTTGTCGCCCTTCTTGTGCATGGCGGCGAAGGATTCCCACGGATTGCTGGTGCACTGCTTCATGCCGAGCGAGATGCGGCGACGCTCTTCGTCGACATCCAGCACCATGACTTCGGACTCGTCGCCCACCTGGACCATCTTGCCCGGGTTGACGTTCTTGTTGGTCCAGTCCATTTCCGAGACGTGGACGAGGCCTTCGACGCCGGGTTCCAGCTCGACGAAGCAGCCGTAATCGGTGACGTTGCTGACCTTGCCGAAGATGCGCGCGCCGGACGGATAACGGCGGGCGATGTTGACCCACGGATCTTCGCCGAGCTGCTTGAGGCCGAGCGACACGCGGTTGCGCTCGCGATCGAACTTGAGCACGCGAACGTCGAGTTCCTGACCGACTTCAACGACTTCGGACGGATGGCGCACGCGCTTCCAGGCCATGTCGGTGATGTGCAACAGGCCGTCGATGCCGCCGAGATCGACGAACGCGCCGTAATCGGTGAGGTTCTTGACGACGCCCTTGACGACCGCGTTTTCCTGCAAGCGCTCCATCAACTGTTCGCGTTCGGCGCTGAATTCGCTTTCCACGACGGCGCGACGCGAGACCACGACGTTGTTGCGCTTGCGGTCCAGCTTGATGATCTTGAACTCGAGTTCCTTGCCTTCGAGGTAGCTGGTGTCGCGCACCGGGCGCACATCGACCAGCGAACCCGGGAGGAACGCACGCACGTCGCGGATGTCGACCGTGAAGCCGCCCTTGACCTTGCCGCTGATGCGGCCATTGACGGTGGCGTTCGCTTCCAGCGCTTTCTCGAGTTCGTCCCACACCATCGAGCGCTTGGCTTTCTCGCGCGACAGCACGGTTTCACCGAATCCGTTCTCCAGCGAATCGAGTGCGACCTTGACCTCGTCACCGACCGCCACATCGATCTCGCCCAGGTCGTTCCTGAACTGCTCGATCGGCACGATGCCTTCGGACTTCAGTCCGGCGTGGATGACGACCACGTCGGTGCGCACTTCGACCACGATGCCAGTCACGATGCTGCCCGGCTTCAGGCGCGACAACGAGGCTTGGCTCAGTTCAAACAGTTCAGCAAAACTTTCGGTCATGTTGGGTTCCAATGAGGATGTACCGCCGGACCGCTGCGCGGACCACGACGGGCTTGGGCTGATGGCGTTGCCGCCGTTGCGAATTTCCGGCCGAGACCGGAGCCACGCCTGCAACGACTCCGCGGCGACGCGATGTCAGACCGGATTCCGGGGAACCAGGGCCAGCACACGCGCCACCACATCGTCGATGCCGATGCCGGTGGTGTCGATCAGGATCGCATCGGATGCGGGCTTGAGCGGTGCCACCGGACGCTCGGCGTCACGGGCGTCCCGCGCGAGGATCTCGCGCAAAAGGGCGGAGAGTGTAACTTCGAAGCCCTTTTGCTTCAACTGCTTATATCGCCTCTCGGCGCGTTCATCGGCACTCGCGGTCAGGAACACCTTGACGATGGCATCCGGGAAGATGACGGTGCCCATGTCACGGCCATCGGCGACCAGTCCCGGCGCCTGCCGGAACGAGCGCTGCTTGTCGACCAGCGCTTCGCGTACCGCCGGCACGGCGGCGATCGCCGACGCGGTGGCACCCGCCAGTTCGGTGCGCAGTTCGCTGCTGGATTCCGCGCCGTTGACGAACACCAGCGGATCATCTCCTTTGCGATCAACGAATTGCACCGAGGTCTCGGCCGCACAGCGGGCCAGCGCGTCGTCGTCGTTCAAGTCGAGATCGGCCCAGCTCGCGGCCAGTCCGACCGCCCGGTACAGCGCGCCGCTGTCGAGGAAGTGCCAGCCCAGCTGATCGGCGACCGCGCGCGAGATCGTGCCCTTGCCCGACCCGCTGGGGCCATCGATCGTGACCACGGGAATCCCTGCCTTGTCCATGCGTCCATCCTCCGGAAACCGTCATTGTAGGCGGAGCGGGGTTCCGACTTCCAAGGCGAAGCACCCGCCGCGAGTTCAGTCGAACCGGTAGTCGCGCCGACGCGCCCTGCGCAATCGCGAGCGATAGGACAATGCCGGGCCGATCCACAAGGCGATGTTGTGCCCCTGGTCGTCGATGTACCAGCTCTTGCAGCCGCCGGCCCATGCCGTGTGCGGAAAGGCGCCGTCGATGTCGTCCATGAAGCGACGTTCGGCGTCGGCGGTGGCTTCGACACGTTGCTTGCCGGCGGCATTCAGGTCGGACAGCAACGCGCCGATGTGTCGCGTCTGCGATTCGATCATGGTCAGCACCGAGTTGTGCCCGAGCGCCGTGTTCGGACCGAGCAGGAAGAACAGGTTCGGGAATCCCGGTACGGCAATGCCGTTGGCGCTGCGCGGGCGATCGGCCCAATGATCGTTCAAGGTGGCGCCACCCTCGCCTGCCACGCGCACGTCGGAAAGGACATCCATCGGACGAAAGCCGGTGGCATAGATCAATGCATCGAGCTCGATCAGGCGACCATTGGCCAGACGCACACCGGTCGGTTCGATCGATGCGATGGCGTCGGTCTCGAGGGTCACATCGTCGCGGCCCAGCGCCGGGTAGTAGTCGCTGGACAGGGCGATGCGCTTGCAGCCGATCGGATAGTCCGCCTGCAGGATCGCCCGCAACGCAGGATCGCCGATCTGGCGACGCAGGTGTCGTTTCGCCAGCCAGCGCGCCCAGAACGCGCTGCGTGGACGCAGCAACGCCAGCGACAATGCTTCGAGCTGCAGGTACAGCGCCGCCCGGAACGCCAACCGCAACGGCGGCAATGTCGCAAACAGTCGCCGCAGCCATGTCGGGATCGGCAAGTCCGGACGCGGCAGCACCCATACCGGGGTGCGCTGGAACACGTGCAGTCGTGCCGCAACCCCGGCCAGTTCCGGAATCACCTGGATCGCACTCGTCCCGGTGCCGATCACGCCGATGCGTTTGCCGGCCACCTCGATGCGGTGGTCCCAGCGTGCCGTATGGCAATGTTCGCCGGCAAATCGGTCGCGACCGGGAATGTCGGGCCAATTCGGGACGTGCAATCCGCCCATGGCCGCGACGACATGGCGCGCTTCGATGCATTCGCCTGCGGCATTCGTCACCCGCCACGTTCCTGAATCTGGCTGCCAGTCCATGGACTTGAGCGTCCAGCCGAATCGCAGCTTGCCGCGCGCGATCCACGGCTGGCTCATGGCGTCGATGCAGGCGCGGATTTCCGGCTGACGCGGAAACAGGCGCGACCAGTCCGGGTTCGGCGCGAACGACAGGGAGTACAGGTGCGAGGGGACGTCGCAAGCGGCGCCGGGATAGGTGTTGTCACGCCAGGTCCCGCCGACCTCGGCTGCCTTTTCGACGATCAGGTAATCGTCGATTCCGCGCGAGTCGAGTTCATGCGCCATCGCGATGCCACCAAAGCCGGCACCGATGACCAGGACCTCGACACGCGACATCAGCCGAGCCACGCGAATTTCGCGACGAACACCGCAGCGATGACCCACACCGCCATCGGCACCTCGCGGCTGCGTCCGGCGAGCAACTTGATTGCGGCATGGCTGACGAAACCGAAGGCGATGCCGTGCGCGATCGAGAACGTGAACGGCATCGCCAGCGCACACAGCACCGCCGGCGCGGTCTCGGTGACATCGGTCCAGTCGATTTCGGCAAGACCGCGCGTCATCAGGATGGCGACGTAGATCAGGGCCGGTGCGGTCGCATAGGCCGGCACGCTGCCGGCCAGTGGCGCCAGGAACAGCGCCAGCAGGAACAACAGCGCGACGACGACCGCGGTCAGGCCGGTGCGGCCACCGACGGCGGTGCCGGCCGCGCTCTCGATGTAAGCGGTCGTCGACGAGGTGCCGAGCAGGCTGCCGGCGACGATCGCCGCGGAGTCCGCGAGCAAGGCGCGTTTCAGCCTTGGCAACTTGCCTTCGGCATCGAGCAGGCCGGCGCGATGACAGACGCCGATCAGCGTGCCGGTGGCGTCGAACAGTTCGACGAGGAAGAAGGTCATCACCACGCTGAGCAGGCCGACATCCAGCGCACCGGCGAGGTCGAGTTGCAGAAAGGTCGGCGAAATCGACGGCGGCATCGCGAACACGCCGTCGAAGGCGCTGTGGCCGAGCACCACCGATGCCACGGTCACGGCGAGCATGCCGATCAGGATGCCGCCGGTGATCTTGCGCGCCTCCAGCGCCACGATCAGCAACAGGCACGCGATCGCGTACAGGGGCGCGACCGCATGCAGGTCGCCGAGGCGCAGGTAGGTGGCCGGGTCGGACACGACGATGCCCGCGTTCTTCAGGCCGATCAGGGCCAGGAACAGGCCGATGCCGGCCGAGATCGCCAGCTTCAACGATCGCGGGATCGCATTGACGATCCATTCGCGCACCCGGAACAGGCTGACCAGCACGAACAGCACGCCGGAAATGAACACCGCACCGAGCGCGGTCTGCCAGGAATAGCCCAAGGTGCCGCAGACGACGAAGGCGAAATACGCGTTGATGCCCATGCCGGGCGCCATCGCGATCGGATAGTTCGCATACAGGCCCATCACCAGCGATCCGATCGCCGCCGCGAGACAGGTCGCGACGAAGACCGACTCGCGTGGCATCCCGGTGACCGACAGAATGTCCGGATTCACGAACAGAATGTAGGCCATGGTCAGGAACGTGGTCACGCCGGCCAGGACTTCGGTGCGGACCGTCGTGCGATGCGCCTGTAGCGCGAACAGCGATTCGAACATGGGCGACGTCTGGCGGCGGCGAGGTCGCTAGCTTAGTGCGTTCTGGTCGCGACCCGAACCGCGTCAGGACTTACTCGAAGCCTGCAGCGAATAGGTGATCGACGGCCAGCGTCGCCGTCGTCATCTCGATCGGCGCCCCCTGCCCGGTCGCATCCCAGAGCGCGTGCAAGGTGTCGCCCCAATGATCGGTGACGTTGCCGTCGCGCAAGGCTTCGATGTAATGCCGCGTCAGCGACTGGTAATACAGTCGGGCTTCGACGCGAGCGGTGTTCGCCGGCATCGTCACCTGCTGTTCGTGCCAGTGCTCGCCGTCGCCGTAGCTGATGCCGACCACCGGCGCGCCGCCCTCGGCGAAGCGGGCGTTGTTGAATCCGCGCGGCGGGATGCGGGTGTCCTTGGCGATGGTGTCGGCCAGCGCCATGTGCGTGGTCACGCCGGCGGGCAGACCCGTGGCCGTCGCCGCGTCATCGCTCAGGGCAACCAGCATTTCGTACACCGTGGTCGTGACCTCGTCGAGATGGGCGCTGCCGCTGTCGTAGTGACCGCGTTCGAGCAGCAAGGCGTCGTCGCCGTCGTAGAACCGAAGGTTGAGCCAGACGCGCCGACCTTCGATGTGCCCGGTCGGCAACTTGTGCCCGGACTGGTTGATGACGCGGGCGACGAGATCGCCGCCGCTGCGCGACAGTTCCACCGTGGCGGCACGCTGCAGCATCGACAAGGCCTTGGCGCGCCCAGCGGCGACATGCGCCGGGTTCACGTCGGGATCGTCCGCGGTGTAGGCCGCGATCAGGTCGAGCGAAGGCACGGCGGCGCCGGCGAAGTCGTGCGTGGCCATGTCGTTGCGTTCCGGGCCGAAGAAGCAGGCCTTGGCCGTCACCGTCGGCATGTGGCAGTCCTGGCAGGTCGCGACCACGCCACCGCGATTGCCGCCGAAGCGGCCGCCGAGATCGACGCCGCCGCTCGCGAACGCCGAGAGCTTCCATTCGGTGTAGGTGCGCTCGAGCGGGAATTGCTGCCACGCGTCATGGCTCGGCGACTCGTGACCGATCAGGTTGTAGCGATAGCGGCCATCGGCCTGTTTCGAGACCGCGACATTGCCGACATCGTGGCAGGTGCCGCAGAGCTTCGATTCGCGCAGGAATGGCGATACCAGCAGTTCATGCGATGGTTGGGCGTCCGTGCGCGGTCCTCGCCGCCGCCCTTGCGGATCGAGCACGAACATCGCGTTGGCGGCGTAGTCCGGCACCGCCGCCAATGCCGCCAGTACGGCCTGATCCTCGGGTGGACTGAGGCCGGCCCGATACTCCGGATCGACCATGCTGTGGCATAAGTGGCAAGTCACGCCCTCCTTGTCGCGTGCATCGAGGCTGCTGCCGCTCGCGTCCGCGACATGACCAGTGACCACCGCCACCGGCACGTGGCAGCGCAGGCAGAAGCTGCCGACATGGGCCACGTCCTGGTTGGCATTGGTCATCTGCGCGTAAAACAGCGGATCCTTGCCGCCGAGCGCCATCAGGCTGCCGGCCCAGGTCGCCGACGGCTCGGCGGCCGCGTCGTGGTTGCCGTGGCAATTCGAACAATTGCCGGCCGGCAAGAGATTCAAAAGCGACATGTCGCCGACCTGGGTGCCGGGCACATGGAAATCGGCCGGCGTCATCGGGATCTGAGCCGCGGCCGAGAACGCCCAGCCAAGGATCAGGACAGACGCGACGAACCGGCCTGGCCATCGGACACGACGCATCATCTTCTCCAGGCTCGAAGGCGCCACCCTAGGCAATGCGGCGCAGCCCGCCCTTGATGCAGGTCAAGCGACCCGTCGCGGTGCACGCTTCAAGGATGCGGCTACGATCCGGTGCCATGAACGCATGGCTCATCCTGCTTTGGAATCTCGCGACTCTGCTGCCGATCTGGCTCGGCTGGTGGGACGTATTCGCCGTGCTCGGCCTGTACTGGTTCGAAAACCTGTGCACGGGCTTCGTGCAGTTCCACAAGCTGCGCGACGCCGAGGTCCATGCAGACGCGCCCCGCGACGGGTTCGCGCTGAGTGGTTTCTTCGCGATGCACTACGGCATCTTCACCGCCGTGCATGGTTTGCTCGTGCTGGTGTTTTTCGGTCTGGTGATGGGTGGCCTGTGGCAGCAGGGTCAGGGCTGGTGGTGGTCGGCGCTGGCGATCGCGGCGACGCACTTCGTCGACTACCGATGGGGCTGGCAAGCCGCTCATGGCTGGACACGCACCACCCCGGGCCGGCTGATGGCCGAACCTTATGCGCGCGTGCTGATCCTGCATGGCATCGTCATCGCCGGCGGCTTCCTGGCGCTGACTGCGCAATCGCCGCACGCCGTTCTGCTCGTGTTCGCGCTGGTCAAGCTCGCGGTGGAACTGCTTGCCGCCTTTTTGTGGTCGAGATTCTCGGCGAAGTCGCGCGAGGACAGGCACGAACGCCAGTTCTCGCGCTGAATCCCTCAACGTTGCGTCATCAACCAGTCGATGAAGGCTCGCGCCGGCGGTCGCAATCGCCGGTGGGCGGGATAGACCACGTAGTACTGCCAGCGCGTCGGCAGGCGCGGACCGGGCAATGCCACGAGACGCCCCGCCGCCAGGTACGGCGCCACGATCTTCTCGCGCGCCAGTGCCACGCCGAGTCCGCTGGCCGCAGCCTCGAGTGCATCGGTGGTGTCGCTGAACACGAGGCGTTCATCGATCCGAGCGACCGATACGCCGGCATGCCGGAACCAGTCGTGCCAGCCCTGTCGCGCCAGATCGTGGATCAGCGGCAAGTCCTGAATCCGCGCGGGTGATGTCGTCCCGTGCTGATTCGCGAAGTCGGGCGAGGCCACCGGAAACAGCGCGTCATCCATCAGGTGGTGCGCACTCAATCCGGGCCAGTGGCCGGGTCCGTGGCGAATGGCGAGATCGGCACCGCCCTCCTCGAATCGGGTCAGTCCGATTTCGGTATCGATACCGAGGCGAATGTCCGGATACTGCGTCATGAATCCGGAGAGCCGCGGGATCAGCCAGCTGAAGGCGAGCGAATGCAGCGTGCTGATGCGCACGCGTTCACCCGTGCCCGGCAAGGCCTGAAGGGCCGTCGCCACGGCTTCCATGTCGGCCATCGCGCTGCTTGCGGAATCGGCCAGGCGACGGCCCTCGGCGGTCAGCGACACGCCGCGCGCGTGACGCTGGAACAAGGCCACGCCCAGCCGCGTCTCGAGCTTGCGGACATGATGGCTGACGGCGCTCGCGGTGAGGTGCAGTTCTTCGCCGGCGCGCGCGAAGTTCTGATGCCGCGCCGCCGATTCGAACGCCGCCAGTGCCGAAAGGAATTCCGTGCGCAGGGTCATGCTGGACTCAAGCCAGATTTGTGTCTGTCGACGAAAGTATGCGCTTGTAAGGAAGATGACAAGGCGGAGAATGCGCGCCCGACCCGATTCGATTTTGTGACCCGATGAGCACGACGGCCGCCGATGCACTGCAGACACCGACCCGCGACTGGCTGAGCGGGCTCGAACTCATCTTGTTGGGTGCGATCTGGGGCGCCAGCTTCATGTTCCAGCGTGTGGCCGCACCTGAATTCGGTGCGCTGGCGCTCGCGGAACTGCGCCTCGCCTTGGGCGCTCTGGTCCTGCTGCCCTTCCTGTGGCGTGCGCGGCACTTCTTTCCGCTGCGCGCCTGGCCGATGCTGGCCTTGCTGGGCGCGATCAAT
>DATMVT010000211.1:0-15866 GCA_035562895.1 Patescibacteria group bacterium
CGCTCCGGACGCAGGTTCGCGACGAGCAGGCGCAGGGTCGCTGGCGCGCGCCACTGCAGGCCGACGATCGGACCCAAGGTGATGCCGGTGAGGAGAATCAGCAGGACGGAAGGACTCAGCACGATCAGGTTCGTCGCCAGAGCCGCGACGTTAGCCGATCCGACCGGACCCCGCCGCCGAACGAATCAGTCGACCCGGACCGGGTGTCGTGCCAGCACCTGCTCGCCACCCTCGCCGCCCAGCACGAACGCGAGCTCGTAGTCGCCGGGCTCGAGCGGCGCACGGAAGCGCGCCGGACTGGGCCGACCCAGATAGGCGTAGGTGACATAGTCTCCGCTACCGCCCCCCTTGCGGATGAAACCGATCCAGTGCGGCTGACCGAGCGGACCGGACCAGTCGATCGCCACTTCCTGATTGGCGCGGACGGTCGCCGGTGGATCGATCAGCATCACCTTTGCCGGCAGGACCTTGACCGGTTGCGACGCGGCGACCTTTTCCGATTCGTTCAGAACGAAGCGCAATTCGTAATCACCCGGCACCGAAGGCGCCTGCAAGTGACCCTCGGTTCGCCCGGATGGATCGGGCCGTGCGTAATCACGGTACTCGTCTGGCCCGCTGCCAGCAGGCGCGAAGCCGATCCAGTGGCGCGGGTCCTGGGGGCCGGTGGCGACGAAAGAGATTCGGTCCCCGGCCATCACCGACGATGGCCCGGAGACCGTCGCCAACGCCGCCGCCACCTGCACCTTGACCGCGACCAACACCGGCGGTTGCCGCTTTGCGCTGACATAGCGAAGTTCGTAGTCGCCCGGCTCGGCCGGCACGCGCAACCGCGCCTTGCCGGTGCCGGCTGTCACCCAGTCGTAGCTCAGGTAGTCATCGGGGCCGCTGCCGACCTCGGCGAAACCGACCCAGTCGCGCGCTTCGCCGGGGCCGTCGAAGCCGACCTCGATCATGCTCGCCGCGACCATGCTCGCCGGCGGCGTCAGCGTGGCCGGTACTGCCGGCAGCGGCGCCTCTGTGGTCGCGATCGCGATCTGCCCGAGCGCCTTCTCCAGCGCGGCGGCGTCACCCGCATTGAAGTAACGCCCGCCGGTGTTCTCGGCGAGGCAGCGCAACTGCGCCTGATGAGCCGGGTTCGGCACGTCGAAGCCGATCACGTGCGCGGTGAACGCGACACCACTGGCTTCGAGTTCCTTGCCGACCGTGCACGGATCGAGATCGCAGGTTTCCTCGCCATCGGAGATCAGGATCACCGTCGCCTTGCGCTCGCTCGCCTTGAGCGCATCGGCGGCATGGATCACCGCCTGCGACAGTGGCGTCATGCCCTTGGCGTTCAGCGTGTTGACCTTGGACAGATAGGCTTTGGCATCAAGCGGGCCGACGGGCAACACGGTCTCGATGTCGGCGCAGTCACCCTTGCGGCGATGGCCATAGGCGACCAGTCCGAGATCAGCCCCCGGCGTCCACGTCTGCACGAGATCCGCAACCGCGTCGCGCGCGATCTCGACCTTGCTGCGCCCTTCGATCTGGCCCCACATCGAGCCCGAAGCATCGAGCACCAGCATCACCTGCTCGCGTTCCGCCGAAGACACGCCCTGCATCATCGTCATCAGGGCCAGCGCCCAACCTGCTCGTTTCATCGTCTGCTCCATGGCCATTGCCGACCCTACGGTCGAACGCGTCGATTCCGGACAGACTAACGAAATGCAGGGCAGGAAGATCGCAGCGGCTACTCGAAGTCGTTGCTGAGGAGTTCGTCCTCGCGGAACATCAGGAACGTGTACCTGGAAAACGCGCCCCGACTCACAACGGCACGCAGACGCTGGGCTCGCTGCTGCAGACGAACCCGGACTCGATCAGGCACATCGCCGAACAGCCGTCACCGTTCACCAGATTGAAATCGTCGCACTCTTCGGCGCCACGGATCAGTCCGTCGCCACAGGCGACCTGAACCACAGTGAGGGCGACCGTCGCGGCCGCGGAAGGGGCCTCGCCATCATGGGCACGAAACGTGAAGCCGTCGCTGCCGAAGTAACCGGCATTCGGCGTGTAGGCCACGGTCGCCGAAGTCGGTCCGGTTGGCGTGACCGGACCCATTTGGCCGTGAGCGGGCAAGCTCGCCAACGAGAATGTCAGCGGCGTGTTCTCGATGTCGTTGCCGGTCAGCGTGATCACCACGGTCATGTCCTGGTTGGTTGTTTCGCTGGCAGGCACGGCGAAAGGCGGGTCGTTGACCGCGACGACGGTCAGGGAGACATGTGCGGTATCGGCGAGTTCGCCATCGCTGATGGTGTAGTCGAAGCCCGCCGTGCCGTTGAAATTCGGATCGACCGAAAACACCGCGCCCGGCGGCTGCATCGACACGCTGCCATGGGTCGGATTCGAGACGCCCACGAGGGCGAGCGGATCGCCGTCGGGATCGCCGTCATTGGCAGTCAGCATCGCCATGCTGAACTGCACGGGTGGCGCGTCTTCGTTGAACGCGGCCGAATCGTCGACGGCACTCGGCGGCAGGTTCGCGATGCAGGCCGACACATCGAAGCGGCAAGTGCCGCCGCAGGCCAGCGTTCCCGCGACCAGGCCGATCGACGCGCAACTCGCACCGCCCAGATTCGCGCCGTCGCATTGCTCGGCATCCTCGATCAAGCCATTGGCGCAGGCCGACGCCTCGATGCCGCTGCGAAACATCGGATCGACCCGCCGGCCGGCGTGGACATCCGCGACGATCAAGCTCCATGCCAAGGCCGCCAAGGCCATCTGCGCAATGCGCGAACCCACCCAAGTCATGTGCACGCTCCCCGAGGACTCGAGCACGCCCGGAACGACGTGCCGACATTGTTGACATGTTGACGGTCCCCTCGCGCATCCCGCAAGCAGGGGCGAGGCTATTCTTGCCCCATCCTTCGAAAGGTCCGCCGATGCTTCGCAATTTGTCTCGACATTTTTCCGTGCGGGTCGCGTTCTGGCTGCTGGCGTCGCCGCTCGTCGCCGCCGCCGAACGCCCGGTCAAACCGAAATATCCGAAGTATCCGAGCGAGACACCGGCCGAGTTCAAGCCCTCGACCGTCGGTTTCGACCACGAACGGCGCGAGGTGATGATCCCGATGCGCGACGGCGTGAAGCTGCACACCGTGATCCTGGTGCCGAAGGGCGCGCAACGCGCGCCGATGCTGCTGACGCGCACGCCCTACGACGCCGACGGCCTGACCACGCACGCGCAGAGCCCGCGCATGGCCGCGGTGCTGCAGGGTTACGACAACATCGCCGACGTCATCGAGCAGTCCGGATACGTCCGCGTCGTCCAGGACGTGCGCGGCAAGTACGGCTCGGAGGGCGACTACGTGACGAACCGTCCGTTCCGCGGCCCGTTGAACCCGACACCCGTGGATCATGCGACCGATACCTTCGACACGATCGATTGGCTGGTGAAACACGTGCCGGAAAGCAATGGCCGTGTCGGCATCATCGGCATTTCCTACGACGGCTATCTGTCGCTGACCGCACTGGTCGATCCGCATCCGGCATTGAAGGTGTCGGTGCCGATGAATCCGATGGTCGACGGCTGGATGGGCGACGACTGGTTCCATCATGGCGCCTTCCGCCAGATCAACATGGGCTACATGCTCGAGCAGATCGTCACCCGTGACAACAGCGCCTCGTGGTGGTTCAGCCATGCCGATCAATACGACGAGTTCCTGCAGGCCGGTTCTGCCGGTGCGCTCGGCAAGGCGCGCGGACTCGAACAGTCCGGCTTCTGGCGCAAGATCACCGCGCATCCGGCCTACGACGCGTTCTGGCAGGAACAGGCGATGGACAAGCTGCTGGCCGCACGGCCGCTGAAGGTGCCGACCATGGTCGTGCACGGCTGGTGGGACCAGGAAGACATCTACGGCGCACCCGCCGTCTATCGCGCGCTGGAAGCCAAGGACACGAACAACGATCAGGTCTATCTGGTCGCAGGTCCCTGGAATCATGGCCAGCAGATCCACGAGGCGAGCCGTCTCGGCGCCGTGCAGTTCGATGCCGACACCGCGTTGCAGTTTCGTCGCGACGTGTTGCGCCCGTTCCTCGACCATTACCTGCTCGATGCGGCACCCAAGCACGCGGTGCCGCCGGTGGTCGCGTTCGAGACCGGCGGCAATCGTTGGCAATCGCTGTCGCGCTGGCCGGCCGGCTGCGATGCCGGGTGCAACACGCGTGCGAAACCGCTGTACCTGCGCGCCGATGCGAAGCTGTCGTTCGACGCACCGAATGCCGATGAAGCCGCCGAGAGCGACTATGTCTCCGATCCGGCGAAACCGGTGCCGTTCACGCGCCGTCCGATTCGCGCCGTCGCTTACGGCGACGAGGCGTACTGGCCGAAGTGGCTGGTCGACGACCAGCGCGACGCATCGAGCCGCACCGACGTGCTCAGCTTCGTCAGCGAGCCCTTGTCCGAGCCGCTGAAGATCGCCGGCGAGCCGATCGCGCAGTTGTTCGCCGCGACCAGCGGCAGCGACAGCGACTGGGTCGTGAAGCTGATCGACGTCTATCCCGACGAAACGCCGCGGCAGCCGCAGATGGGCGGCTACCAGCTGATGGTGTCGGCCGACATCTTCCGCGGCCGCTACCGCGAGAGTTACGAACAGCCGAAGCCGATCGCGGCGAACGCGATGCTGCCCTATCGCATCCCGCTGCCGCACGCGAACCACGTGTTCGCCAAGGGGCACCGCCTGATGGTGCAGATCCAGTCGACCTGGTTCCCGCTCTACGATCGCAATCCGCAGACCTTCGTGCCGAACATCTTCTTCGCGCAGCCCGAGGACTACCGCAAGGCGACGCAGCGCATCGCGCACGCGCCCGCTGCGGCCAGCCACATCGCACTGCCGGTGGTCGAGACGACATCACGCACGGAGTGACCCGGGCCGAGCCGCTCAATGTTGCGGCGGTTGCGCCTGGGGCGCCCCGTCGCAGCGCGGGCCATTGGCTTCGAAGCCGTCGCAGAACAGGCCGTCGCTGTCGGTGAGCACATACACCGCGCCGGGTGCATGGGTGTTGAAGCCGAACGGTCGGGGCTGGGCATCGAGGTGTGCCGCCACCAGCGCCGCGCCGTTGTCGTCGATGGCGATGACGCGGCCGAATTCGACGCCGTAATCGACCGGCGAATCGCCACCCCAGCCCGTCGCCCAATCGTAGGGTTCGATGCGACGCGCATCCGACCAGCCCTCGGCGCCATGTTCGAACAGGCGAATGCCGGGCGTGCGGCCCGCCGCGAGATCGTTCGCGAGATAGGTTTCGCCGATCAGCAGGCGAGTGTCGCGCAGCGCAATGGACAGCGTCGGCGCGGGATTGCCCTGGTGGATGGCGCCGGTATCCAGACTGGCGACCAACGGCCATTGCCCATTGCCGTTGCGCTCATAGACGCGAACGACATCGAACGGGTAGCCCGAGCCGCCGACATCGCGCATCTCCTGGTCCGGGACGGCGAGGCGATCGCCGTCGAGCGCGAGACTGATGCCGAAATATCCGGAAAAAATCGCGCTGGCCGCCGGCACGGTGATCTTGGCCTGCTGGCCCCAGGCGTTGTTCACGCGATCGAACACATAGACGCCGGACGTCATCGACTGCTGGAACTGCGCGCCGGGCCGGTTGACGACCAGGCGGTCGCCCTGCAATTGCAGCGAGGTCCCGAATTGCGCCGCCGGATAAGGGTCGCTCTCGCTGACCACTTGCTGCAGCACCCAGGCCAGACCTTGGCGCACGAACACATGCACCACGCCCAACGCACCCTGCACCGCACCGGGCGAGCCGACGGCAAGGGTGTCGCCGGACAGGCCCAGTCCGCCCTGGCCGAAGGATCCGTTCAACTGGACGTAAGGCTGGGCGAGGATGCGCGCGCTTTCCTGCCACGAGCCGCCGGTTTTGTCGAAGAGAATGATCAGCGGGTCGGCCGGATGAGCCTGCAAGGCCACCGCGAGGCGCTGGCCGTCGAGGACGTACTTGTGGCCGAAGCTGGCCTGCAGGGAGGCGCTCAGGTCGGCTGGCGGCAGGATCTCGTGCTGGGCGCTCCATTGCCCGCTGCCATTGCGCTCGTAGATGCGGATGCGCAGGGTGCCGAACGGTTCGCGCTCGGCGATCGCCGCCGTGCCTCCCGACACGCTCAGCTGCGTTCCGAAATAGCTTTCCGCCGGATAGTTCGGATTGCCGTTCCACGGCGGCGCGTCGCGCAGCGGCGAATACAACTTGGCCTGAAGCGCGAGCGAGCCCGCGTCCGCGAGGCTGCAAGACAACGCGACAAACAGAAGAACGACAGGACGCAGCATCGGGCCGACTCGGTGGCAGGGCAATGCCCAGTGTCGTCGTGCGCGAACGACTCGCACACCCCGCATTTGCGGGGGCGGATGGACGTCAGGCCTGAACCACGCGCAGGATGTCGTCGCCATAACGCTCCAGCTTCTTCGCGCCGATGCCGCTGATGCCGGCGAGGTCGGCGTGCGATTCGGGATGCACGGCGGCGATCGCCGCGAGCGTGGCGTCGTGGAAGATCACGTAGGGCGGCAATCCAGCCGCGCGCGCGGTCTTCGCGCGCCAGTCGCGCAGGCGTTCGAACAGCGCGTCGCCATGCGTCGTCGTGCCCGCGGGCACGCCGCGACGACGGCGCTCGCGGCGCTTTTCACTCGGTGCGCGCAACCACACGGGCTGTTCCGCACGCAACACCTTGCGACTGGCTTCGTTCAATTGCAGCGAGCCGAACTCACCGGCGACGTCGATCAGTCCGGCCGCAAGCAGCTGTCGGATCACGGCTCCCCACTGCTTCGCGCTCAGCTCGGCACCGATGCCGAAGGTGGACAGCGCGTCGTGCCGGAACTGGGCGATGCGCTCGTTCAGGTCCCCGCGCAGGATCGCGATCACGTGCTGCGCGCCGAAGCGCTGGCCGCTGCGGTGGATCGCGCTCATCAGCTTCTGCGCGAGCTCCAGCCCGTCGATGCGTTCCGGCGGCTCCAGGCAGTTGTCGCAGTTGCCGCACTGGCCCGGATGCGTTTCGTCGAACGCCGCGAGCAAGGGCATGCGACGACAGTCCACTGACTCGCAATAGGCGAGCAGCGCATTCAGTCGCTGATGTTCGAAGCGCTTGCGCTCGTCGCTGGCCTCGCCCTGATCGATCCATTGCCGCAGCAGCACCAGATCGCCGAGCCCGTAGATCAGCAAGGCTTCCGACGCGGCACCATCGCGACCGGCGCGTCCGGTCTCCTGGTAGTAGCCTTCAAGCGACTTCGGCAAATCCATGTGCACGACGAAGCGCACATCGGGTTTGTCGATGCCCATGCCGAAGGCGATGGTCGCGACCATGATCACGCCCTCTTCGCGCAGGAATCGGCGCTGGTGCTCGGCGCGCTTCGCCGCGTCCAGCCCGGCGTGATACGGCAGCGCGGCGAATCCGAGGTCGGCGAGAAAGGCCGCGGTGTCCTCGACCTTCTTGCGCGACATGCAGTAGACGATGCCGGCCGCGTCGCGATGCGCGTCGAGGAAGTCGCGCAATTGCCGCTTGGCATCGTCCTTCTGCACGATGCGGTAGCGGATGTTGCTGCGGTCGAATGAAGACAGGAACACGCGCGCATCGGCGAGCGCGAGGCGCTCGATGATTTCGGCGCGGGTGCGTTCGTCCGCGGTCGCGGTCAATGCCATGCGCGGCACGTCGGGCCAGCGCTCGTGCAGCACGCCGAGCTGGCGATATTCCGGGCGGAAATCGTGGCCCCATTGCGACACGCAGTGCGCCTCGTCGATCGCGAACAGCGCGATGTCGCCCTGCGCGAGCAGGTCGAGGCAACGCTCGGTCAGCAGCCGCTCGGGTGCGACGTAGAGCAGGTCGAGTTGGCCGGCGAGGAAGCGCGATTCGACCTCGAACGCGGCGCGCGCTTCCAGCGTCGAATTGAGGTACGCCGCACGCACGCCGAGCTGGTTCAGCGCATCGACCTGGTCCTGCATCAGCGCGATCAGCGGCGACACCACGATCGCGCAACCGCGCCGCACCAGCGCCGGGATCTGGTAGCACAGCGACTTGCCGCCGCCGGTCGGCATCAGCACCAGCGCATCTCCGCCACTGATCACATGCGCGATGATCTCGTCTTGCGGCGGCCGGAAGGCGTCGTAGCCGAAGACGCGACGCAGGGCGTCGAGGGCAGCGTCGATCGCCAAGCTCACCGCCCCGGCCCGATCTCGATGAAGTTCAGGAACTCGGCGCGGGTACGGGCATCGTCGCGGAAGCAGCCGAGCATCTTCGAGGTGACCATGCTGACGCCGCGCTTGTGGATGCCGCGCGTGGTCATGCATTCGTGCGCGCCGACCACGACCACGCCGACGCCACGCGGCTTCAGCACCTGTTCGATGCAGCGCGCGATCTGAGCGGTCATCTTTTCCTGGACCTGGAAACGGCGCGCATAGGCTTCGACGACGCGGGCCAGCTTCGAGATGCCGACCACGGCGCCGTCCGGGATGTAGCCGATGTGCGCCTTGCCGATGATCGGCGCCATGTGGTGCTCGCAATGGCTTTCGTACTCGATGTCGCGCAGCACGATCATCTCGTCGTAGCCGGCGACTTCCTCGAAGGTGCGCTTGAGGTATTCCTCGGGGTCGATCGCATAGCCGCTGAACCAGTCGCCATAGGCGTCGACGACGCGGCGCGGCGTGTCGAGCAGGCCTTCGCGCGCCGGATCATCGCCGGCATACCGCAACAGGACGCGAACCGCATCCTCGGCCTGTTCACGGCTGATCTCACCCGGCGTGTCGCTCATCATCGGCTCCGTTGTCCAAGGTCCGATGCTAGCCGACGCGATGTGCCGATGTATTTCACCCGGTGCTCTGCAATGATGGGCGGTCCTTTGCCTGCCGCCATGACACTGACCGACTACCTGCAATCGCATGCGGAACGCCTCCCGGTCGAATTCGGAGCGGCTTGGGCGCGGGGTACCGCGCTGGCCGAGCGCGGCGCCGTGCGCGAACTGCTGCAAGCCGACGAACATGGCGCCAGCGCGCAGGTGCTGGGAACGCGTGGCCATCTGTACGAGACCAGCCTGACGCTGACGCATCCGCGCGGCCGCGGCCCCACCCTGCTCAGCGATTGCAGCTGTCCGGTCGGCTTCGAATGCAAGCACGCGGCGGCCCTGATCCAGCACCTGCTGCGCGCATCCGCGCCGACCCGCGACGCCGCCGCGATGCCGGCGCGCAGTGCCTGGGAGGTGCTGGCCGATCGGCTCCCCGGCGCCGAAGCGTCGCGCGATGCGACCGAACTGGTGCTGCTGGTGACGCTGGACGAGTCCTCGCGCCTGCTGTTCAGGCCGTTGCGCGCGCGCCATGGCAAGGACGGGCGCTGGTCGCATCCACGCCGCGTCGATCTGGAGTCGCCGCGCGTGCTGCAACTGCTGCAGACCTGGCCGATGCACGAACGCCTGGCGGCGCTGTCGCTGCTCGGCTTCGACGGCATCGAGTACATCGACGGCGACTACTGGCTGCTGTTCGACGGGCCGATCGACGCGATGCTGCAGCAATTCTTCGCGCTCGGCATCGAATTGCGCCTGCAGCACCTGCACGGCCCGGCGCTGCATGTCGGCGCCGCACGCTTGCTGCAGCCCGAGTGGCAACTGGCCGCGAGTGGCGACCAGCAGCTGCAATTGCGCGTCGAGCCCGGCGGCGTCGCGCTGTCGAACACGCGCTTCCGGCGCTATCTCGACGGCGCGGCCGGTGC
This sequence comes from Patescibacteria group bacterium, assembly GCA_035562895.1. Classification (GTDB taxonomy): domain Bacteria; phylum Pseudomonadota; class Gammaproteobacteria; order Xanthomonadales; family Ahniellaceae; genus JADKHK01. The sequence continues at coordinate 9,722 of DATMVT010000211.1, forward strand.
GATCGGCCCGGTGCTGAGCGATCTCGACGACCACGACCTCGCGCAATTGCGCGAACTGCCGGCGGTTGCGCCGGACGAGGTCGAACTGGCCAGCGACGTGATGACACGCCTGTTTCCGGGCGGCCAGCTGCCGATGCCGAAGATGCTGGCGACGACGCCGGCTTCGCCGATCGCCCCGACCGCGGTGGTGTTGATCGGCGGCGCGCCTTACCTGAATCGTCCCGACCTGCTGACCCAGGCGACGGCCCACTTGGGCTTTCGCTATGGCCGCCACGAAGTGCGCGCCGGCGATCGCAACACCGAATTGCGCTGGCGCGGTGACGATGGCCGCATCCATGTGCTGGCGCGTGATGTCGAAGCCGAGGCCCGCGCCAGCCAGTTCCTGGCCCGCCACGGCTTCAAGCCGGGCAGCACGCACGGCGCCGGCGGCCCGGCAGAACATTGGTACTGGAATGGTCGTCTGAAGAATGGCGAGTTGCAGGACTGGATCGCCGAACTGCGCCGCGATGCCGCCGCCAGCCGCATCGAGTTGCGTTCGAACGACGAATTCCCGATCGCGCTCGAGCCCGAAGTCGGCACGCTCGACCTGCGCGTCGAGGAAGACGGTCACGACTGGTTCTCGCTCCGCCTCGGCATCGAGGTCGAAGGCCAGCCGGTGGATCTGGTCCCGGTCCTGCTGGAGGCGCTGTCGCGACCGGAGGAGCAGCGCCCGGACGGTTTGCGCCTGACCCTGCCGGACGGCCGACGAGTGTTCATCGCGAACGAGCGATTGACGCCCCTGCTCGACCTGGTCGCCGATCTCGAGACCTCGGGCGATGGCCGCATCGGGTTGCCGCGTTCGCGCATCGCCTCGCTCGATCCGTCGCCGGACTGGCGCTTCCTGCCGAGCAAGGAAGCCGCCGAGTTCATCGAACGGGTGCGCACGTTCCGCGGCGTCGAATTGCGCGAACCCCCGCGCGGATTCAATGCCGAGCTGCGCCCGTACCAGAAGGAAGGCCTGGCCTGGCTCGATTTCCTGCAGGCCTTCCAGTTCGGCGGCGTGCTTGCCGACGACATGGGCCTCGGCAAGACCGTCCAGGTGCTCGCGCACATCGCCGCGCTCAAGCAGGACGGCGTGCTGACGCAGCCGGTGCTGGTGCTGTGCCCGACCAGCGTCGTCGACAACTGGCGCGCCGAGACCGTGAAGTTCGCGCCGATGCTGCGCGTGCGCGTGCTCGCCGGCGCCGATCGCCACGAACATTTCGAGGCGCTCGGCGACGTCGATGTCGTCATCACCAGCTATGCCCTGCTGTGGCGCGACATCGAGCAACTGAAGTCGCAGCGCTTCGCACTCGTCGTGTTCGACGAGGCGCAGTGGCTGAAGAACGCGTCCAGCCGCAGCCATGCCGCCGCCGCGCAGCTCGATGCCGCGCGGCGCCTGTGCCTGACCGGCACGCCGGTCGAGAATCATCTGGGCGAACTCAAGGCGCAGTTCGATCTCGCGTTTCCGGGCCTGCTCGGCACGCACGAACAGTTCCGCACGCGCTTTCGCCAGCCGATCGAGCGCGACCGCGATGTCGATGCCGCCGAGCGTCTGCGCAAGCGCATCGCACCCTTCCTGCTGCGCCGGCGCAAATCCGAGGTCGCGCGCGACCTGCCGGCGCGCACCCTGATCGTGCAGCCGGTGGAACTCGAAGGTGCGCAGCGCGACCTGTACGAGACCGTGCGCGTGCAGATGGAGGCCCGCGTCCGAGAAGCGCTCGCCGCACAAGGCTTTGGCGCTTCGCAGATCACCATCCTCGATGCGCTGCTCAAGCTGCGCCAGATCTGCTGCGACCCGCGCCTGATCGAGGCCGGACGCAAGGCCGAAGAACCCAGTTCGGCCAAGCTCGATGCCTTGATGGAGCTGGTGCCGACCTTGGTCGATGAGGGCCGCGCGGTCCTCGTGTTCTCGCAGTTCACGCGCATGCTCGATCTGATCCAGGAAGCCCTGATCGCGCACGGCATCACCTATGCCCGACTGGACGGCAGCACCAAGCGCCGCGAGGTCCAGGTCGCGCGTTTCCAGGACGGCCAGGTGCCGGTGTTCCTGATTTCACTGAAGGCCGGCGGTGTCGGCCTGAACCTGACGCGCGCCGACACCGTCGTGCTCTACGACCCGTGGTGGAATCCGGCCGCGGAAGCGCAGGCGATCGACCGCGCGCATCGCATCGGTCAGGACAAGCCGGTGTTCATCTACGAATTGCAGTGCCGCGGCACCGTCGAGGAACGCATGCACGTGCTCAAGCAGCGCAAGCGCGAGATCGCCGACGCGGTGCTCGAACATGGCGAGGCGACCCTGTCCACGCTCGCCGCCGAGGACCTGCTGACCTTGTTTGACGCCTGAACCCCGGCCTCTGCAGCCACGATTTCGGGCTAAGCTCCGGGTCGATCGGAGGACGGGCCCGATGCGAGCACGCAGCGCACGCAAGATCGGTTGGCGATGGTGGACCTTGCTCGCCTGCGCGCTGGCACTGACGGCGTTCGCGACGCCGGGCGACGAGATCCGGCGCCTCAACACCGAGGCGAAGAACCTGCTGCGCAGCGATCCCCAGCGCGCGCGGCAATTCGCGGAGCAGGCCTTGCAGGCTGCACGCAACGCGGGCGACGCATCGGGGGAGTCCGGGGCGCGCATCAATCTCGGCTCGATCGCGCGCCAGCGCGGCCAGTACGATCAGGCCGTGGTCGAGTTCGAACAGGCCGCTGCCGCCGCGCGCAAGGCCGACGACGAGACCGCGTACGCGAACGCCCAGGCCAATCTCGGCATCACCCTCGATCTCGGCGGGCTGCATGCAGAAGCACTCGAGGCACAAGGCGAAGCGCTGAAGATCTACGAACGGATCGGCAAGTATTCGAGCGCGTCAGCGGTCCTGGTCAACCTCGGCAACACGTTGTCGGCACTCGGCGACACGACGCGCGCGCGCGAGCACTACCAGCGCGCCCTCGAACTGAAGCAGACCCAGGGGATCCGCAAGGGCGTCGGCTCGGTCCTGAACAACCTGGCCGATCTCGCGCTCGAGTCCGGCACCACCGAGCAGGCGGTGAAACTGCTCGACCAAGCCATCGCCGCACACGAGGCCGACGGTGACCGCATCGGCCAGGGATTGGCGTTGTCGAACCGTGGCGTCGCCCATGCCCGCGCTGGCCGCTTCGATGCGGCCCTGTCGGACATCCAGCACGGTGAAGCGATCGCGCGCGAACTCGAACATGCGGTGGGCATCTCCGCGGCACTGCGCTCGCGCGCCGAAACCTGGCTGCTGCGCGCGCGCATTCTCGAGGGAGAGCCGCGCAACTACGCCCTGCTCAACGCCGAGCGCGAAGCCCGTGCCGCGGTCGCCAGCAGCAGCGAAGCCGATGATCCGAATCGACGCCTCGGCGCCAAACGTCTGCTCGCCGACGTGTTCGCCGCGCGCGGTGACGCCGAACGCGCGGTCGCGATGATGAAGGAGATCGAAGTCGAGGAAGCCGCGATCCGCGCGCAACGCGACGATGCCCGCGTCGCCGTGGTGCGCGCGCGCTATGAACGCCAGCAAGTCGATGCCGACGTCGCCTTGCTGCGGGAACGGGAGGCGGCACAGCGCGCCGAACTGGCGCGCAGTCGGCTGATGCTGCGCAGCGCGCTGGGGCTCGGCATTGCCGGCCTGACGGCGATCGTGCTGCTGTTCTGGATCGGGCGCGAGCGCCGCATCCGCGCGGACGCGCTGCGCGAGCAGGGCGAAGCGCTGCGGCAGGCACTCGCCGAGGCCGAGGCGCAGGGTCGCCGCGCCCAGGCGACCGCCAGTCTCAATCACCGACTGCTGGCCCTGGCCGGCGACGACCTGCAGGCGCCCTTGCTGGAGATTCGCGGCAATGCCGAGCGCTTGCTGGCCACGTATCACGCCAACCCGAATCTGTCCGGGCCGATGGCGGTGATCGCGCGTCATGCCAGCGCGTTGATCCAGACCGTGCTGCGCATTCGCGAGGCGGCGCGCGCGGCCGAAACCCCCGACGATCCCGACGCGCGCGCCGATCTCGCCTCGGTGCTGGAACGCTGCGTCACCCTGGCCGATGCGCGCGCGCAACAACGCCAGCAGCGGCTGCTCGTGCAGATCACGCCCGGCCTGCAGGTCACGGGCGACGACGAGTCCTTCGCGCACCTGTTCACCGAACTGATCGACCACGCGCTGCGCGAGAATCCGGCCGACTGCAACATCGACGTGCGCTTGCAGCGCGAGGCGTCGAATGCGGTCCTGACGCTGTCCGACCACGAAGGCAACCTCGGCGAGTTGCTGCCCGACGCGCCATCGCGGCGACGCGGTCTCGGTCTGTTGCGCGAGGACGTGATCCGGCTGGGTGGCCGCATCGAGAGCGTGCGCGCAAGGGCGCCGGATACCGGCCAATGGTTGCGCATCCTGCTGCCGATCACGGACTGAGGCGCACGAGTCGTCCCGTCCCGGTCTCATGACGGCGGCGGCACTGATAGCGTCGGCAGTCCGTCCGCCCGGAGTCATGCCGATGCCCATCCCATTTCGCTTGTTCCGGCTGAGCGCCGGCCTGCTGTTGCTGACGGCCTGTTCGTCCGAGGCGCCGGACACCGGCCGCTCGGCACACGACGACGCGGCAGCCGCTCGACGCATCGAGGCGGACCTGCGCTACCTCGCCGACGACCTGCTCGAAGGTCGCGAGGCCGGCACGCGGGGCTACGACCTGGCGGCGGGTTACGTCGCCAGCGAGTTCCGCAAACTGGGGCTCGAGCATGGCGTCGAGGGCGGCTTCCTGCAGCCGGTGCCACTGCTGCGCGGCCGGGCGTTGCGCGAAGGCGCGCGCTTCACGTTGCAGCGCGGCGACGGCCATGAATTCGCCTTCGAGCAGGACTACGTACCGGCCGCGAATTTCAACGAGGCGGCGGGCGAGATCACGGCGCCGCTGGTGTTCGTCGGACAGGCGGTGTTCGCGCCCGAACTCGGCCAGGACCATTTCGCCGGGGTCGATGTGCGCGGCAAGATCGCGGTGCTGTTGTCGAACGCGCCGTCGAACCTGTCGAACGACGAGCGCGCCTTCCATGCCTCGCGCATGGAGAAGGCGAAGCTGCTGGTCGAGCGCGGTGCCATCGGCACGATCTCGATCGGCGACCCGCGCGACGAGGAGAAGCGGCCGTGGGCACTGGGCGCGAAGAACTGGGGCGCCGCCGGCATGCGTCTGCGTGATGACGCCGGCCGTGCGATCGACAGTTTTCCGGAATTGCGCGTACGTGTGTCGCTGCGTGCGGCGCTGGCCGAGACACTGTTCGCCGGATCGCCGCACGGCGCCGAAGAGGTGTTCACGATGATGCGCGAGAACCGTCTCAAGGCCTTCGACCTGCCCGGCACCGCGACGCTGGCACAGGCGACGCGGACCGAAACGGCCGAGAGCGCCAACGTCGTCGCACGCCTGCCTGGCCGCGATCCCGCGCGTGCGGACGAGCACGTGGTGCTGACCGCGCACCTCGACCATCTCGGCATCGGCGCCGAGATCGGCGGCGACGCGATCTACAACGGCGCACTCGACAATGCGCTCGGCGTATCGATCCTGCTCGAGGCGGCGCGGCGCATGGCCGCTGCGCCGGCGCGCCCGCAGCGCTCGGTGCTGTTCGTCGCACTCACCGCCGAGGAAAAGGGTCTGCTCGGCGCGCAGCATTTCGTCGCCGCGCCGCCGGTCGCGAAGGCCGGCATCGTCGCGAACGTCAACATGGACATGCCGGTGGTGCTCGGCGATCTGGCCGATGTCGTCCCGATTGGCATCGAACATTCCAGCCTGCAAGCCGTGGTCGAAGCCGCGGCGCGAGAGATCGGCGTGACCTTGTCAACGGATCCGAAGCCGGAAGAAACCGTGTTCGTGCGCAGCGATCAGTACGCCTTCATCCGCGCCGGCATCCCGGCGGTGTATCTGGATGGCGGCGTGAAGGGGCGTGATCCGCATTTCGATGGCCTGGCCAGCTTCGATGGCTTCCTGAGCCAGCACTATCATCGTCCCAGCGACGATGCGAACCAGCCCATCCATTATCCGACGGCGGCCCGCATCGCGGCGTTGAACGCGCTGATCGCCGAACGCATCGCCAACGCCGGCTCGCGTCCGCGCTGGAACGACGGCGACTTCTTCGCGAAGAAGT
>DATMVT010000212.1:0-10539 GCA_035562895.1 Patescibacteria group bacterium
GACGGCGTGTACACCGCCGACATGGACCTCGAGCCGACCGGCTACGACGACCTCCGCCAGCAACAGGTCGCCGTCGACATCGAAGCGGCGATACGCGCGGTACCGGGCATCGAACAGGCGAGTTATGCGCGCGTCGTGCCGATCTCCGGGTCGGAAATGGTGATGGGCGAATTGGGCGACGCGCAGTTGCCCGAGGCGCTGCGCCATCCCGCCAGCAATGTGGTGTCCGATGCTTATTTCGACACGCTCGGCATCGCGGTCCAGGGCGAGCGCTTCGGCGACGCGCATCGGCGCGATGGCGAGGCCGTCGCGATCGTCAATGCCACGCTCGCCGAGTCGCTGTTCGCGGGTGCGTCGCCGATCGGCCGCAGCATCCAGTACGACAACGCCGCGAACGGCACGCTGCGCATCATCGGTGTCGCTGCGGACAGTCGCTACCGGCATGTGGGCGAGGGCAAGACGCCGTTCCTCTACCTGCCGGCGCGGCAGCTGAACGCCGCCCAGTACACGCTGTTCGTGCGCAGTACCCTGCCGCAGCTCGAGGTGGCGCGAATCATTCGCGATGCCATTGCCCGCGTCGATGCGAACCTGCCGCGCCCTGCGGTCCATGCGCTCGCCGACACCGTGGCGCTGAGCCTGCTGCCGCATCGCATCGCCAGTGGCGTCGCCGGGGTGCTCGGCATGCTCGGCCTGCTGTTGGCCGCCATCGGGACGTATGGCCTGATCGGCCATTACGTCGCCAGCCGCACGCGCGAGATCGGCGTGCGCCTGTCGATGGGCGCGACGCCGCGACGCGTCGAGCGCGACGTACTCGCGCGTGGCCTGCGCCTCGGCGGCATCGGCCTGGGTGTCGGCCTGGCTTGTGCCGTGGCGCTGGCGATGGCGATCTCGGGCATGGTGTTCGGCCTGGTCGTCGGTGACGCGATCGCTTTCGCGGCCGCTGCGCTGGTCCTGGCCGTGGCCGTCGTCGCTGCCAGCTGGATTCCCGCGCGCCGTGCCGCGCGCATTTCGCCGATGTCCGCACTCCGCCATGAATGAGCCCGACATGATCCAACTGCGCAATCTCGAACGCTCCTATCCCGTCAGCGGTGGTCGCAGCTGGGTGCTGCGGAACATCAAGCTCGACATCCCCGAAGGCGACTTCGTGTCGATCACCGGTCCGTCGGGTTCGGGCAAGACCAGCCTGCTCAACGTGCTCGGCATGATGGATCACGACTGGTCCGGCGAATTCGCCTTCGACGGCCAGAAGGTGCAGGGCATGAGCGCCAAGCAGCGCCAAGTCTTCGCGCGCGACAAGGTCGGCTTCATCTTCCAGCACTACCATCTGATCGACGACCTGACGGTGGCCGAGAACCTGGACTTGCCGTTGCAATATCGCGACGTGCCGGCGAAGGAGCGGGCCGCGCGCGTCGGCGACGTGCTCGACCGTTTCCAGATCGTCGGCAAGAAGGACTTGTATCCGGCGCAGTTGTCGGGTGGACAGCAGCAGCTGGTCGCGGTGGCGCGCGCGGTGATCGCGCGGCCGCGCCTGCTGCTGGCCGATGAACCCACCGGCGCGCTGCATTCGAGCCAGGGCCAGATGATCATGGACCTGCTGAAGCAATTGAACGGCGAGGGCATGACCATCGTCCAGGTCACGCACAACGAGGATTACGCGAAGAAGGCGAAACGCGTGGTGTCGATGTTCGATGGCTGGCTGACCGAAGCCTGACCGCTGCCGTTACCATCGCGCCATGTCGAATCTCCCGATCCTGATCGCCGACGACCAGCGCGACGTGCTCGAAGCACTGCGCATGATGCTCAAGTCGGAGGGCCTGTCCTGCGTCACCGTGCCCGATCCGGAAGGCGCCGTGGCGGCCGTGAAGCGCCAGCATTTCGCCTGTGCGCTGATCGACCTGAACTACAGCCGCGACACGACATCGGGACGCGAGGGCATCGAGCTGATCCAGCAGCTGCGTGCGATCGAGTCGAGTTTGCCGATCGTGGTGATGACGGCCTGGGGCACGATCGACCTGGCGGTGCAGGCGATGCGCCATGGCGCCGCCGACTTCGTCGAGAAGCCCTGGGACAACCATCGCCTGCTCAGCATCCTGCGCAACCAGATCGCGCTCGGCGCGGCACAGCGCAAGGTCGAGAAGCTCGATGCCGAGAACGGCTACTTGCGCGGCGACGAGGCCGGCGGCTTCATCGCGCAATCGCGCGCGATGCAACCGGTGCTGGAGATGATTCGCCGCGTCGGACCTTCGGACGCCAACATCCTGATCACCGGCGAGAACGGCACCGGCAAGGGCGTGATCGCGAAGTATCTGCACGAAGCCTCGCGGCGCAGCGATCGGCCGTTCATCAAGGTCAACATGGGCGGTGTTCCGGAACACCTGTTCGAGGCGGAGATGTTCGGTCATGTCAAAGGCGCATTCACGGATGCCAAGTCCGATCGCGTCGGGCGCTTCGAAGTGGCCGATGGCGGCACGCTGTTCCTCGACGAGATCGGCAACATTCCGCCGTCGCAGCAGCCGAAACTGCTGCGCGTGCTCGAAGACCGCGAACTGGAACGTGTCGGTTCCTCGCGCACCATGCAAGTCGACGTGCGGGTGATTTCGGCGACCAATGCCGACCTCGCCGCGCTCGTGAATGCAGGGAGTTTCCGCAAGGATCTGCTGTTCCGGCTGAACACCCTCGAGATCCGCCTGCCGCCATTGCGCGATCGGCGCGAGGACATCGCGGCGCTGACCGCGCACTACCTCGCGCGCTTCGGCGATCGCTACGGACGCCATGACCTGCGCGTCGCGCCCTCGGCCCTGCGCCAACTGGAGGCCTACCACTGGCCCGGCAACGTGCGCGAGCTCGGACATCTGGTCGAACGTGCCGTGCTGATGACGCCGGGCGACGTGATCGACGATTTCGCGCTCGATCCGAGTCTGCCACCGGTGTCGAGGAGCGCGCCGATGCCGTCGCAATCGGCCGCTTCCGCTGCCGACGCCCAGACCATCGAGCAGGCCGAGGAGGCGATGATCCGCAACGCGCTCGACCGCACCGCCGGCAACGTGCTGAAGGCCGCGGGCTTGCTGGGACTGAGTCGTGGCGCCTTGTACCGGCGACTCGAGAAATACGGACTGCGTGGCGAGTGAACGATGCGCCTCGTGCCCGGCATCGACCATGAGCCCGGGCGCAAGCCGCGGCTGAGCTACGAGACCGCGATCCTGCTCGCGGCCCTCTGGGTGGTCGTGCCGATGCTGATCGTGGCGGCATTGCTCGTGCACTCGACGAGCGCGCGCGAGCACTGGATCGTGTTGTCGTCGCTGGGTCTGCTCCTCAGCCTGTTCCTGGCCGTGCGCCTGCGTGCGCGCGTCGTGTTCCCGTTGTACACGCTGTCGAACCTGCTCGAAGCCTTGCGTGAAGGCGACTATTCGCTGCGCGGTTCACGGGCGCGTCGTGGCGACGCCATCGGTGAAGTGATCTGGGAAGTGAACGCGCTGTCGCAGACCCTGCGCGAACAGCGACTGCGCGTCGAAGAAACGATGGCGCTGTTGTCGAAGGTCGTGGCCGAGATCGACATCTCGGTGTTCGCGTTCGACGCCAACCAGCACTTGCGACTGATCAACCCGACCGGCGCGCGTCTGCTCGGCGTGCATCCGCGCGACGCCGAGGGGCGCAGCGCCGAGTCGCTCGGCCTGCTCGATTGTCTGGCGGTCGAAGGTGCGCGCACGCTGCGACGCAGCTTTCCGGGCGGCGAAGGGCGCTTCGACGTGCGTCGCAGCACCTTCCGCGAGGGCGGATTGCCGCATGAACTGGTGGTCGTCACCGATCTCAGTCGCGCCCTGCGCGAGGAAGAGCGCCAGGCCTGGCAGCGGCTGATCCGCGTGCTCGGACACGAACTCAACAACTCGCTGGCACCGATCAAGTCGATGGCGGGCACGCTGAGCGCGTTGACCGCGCGCGATCCGCTGCCCGGCGATTGGCGCGAAGACCTCGCGTCCGGGTTGAATCTGATCGGTGATCGCGCCGAAGCGTTGACGCGCTTCATGCTCGGGTACACGACCCTGGCGCGCCTGCCGCCACCGGCCAAGCGCGCGACCGACATCGCCGCCTTGCTCGGGCGCGTCGCGCAGCTGCAGCAAGGCGTGACCGTGATCTGTGATTGCGACGCGGTGCGCGACGCGGTGGTGAATGTCGATCCCGATCAGATCGAGCAAGTCCTGATCAACCTGCTGAAGAATGCCGTCGAGGCGATGCAGCATCAGGGCGACGTGCGCGTCGTTGCGCGCATCGATCACGATGCCGCCGGCGCTGGCCGTGATGCCCTGGTCATCGAGGTCATCGACAGCGGGCCCGGTCTGGCCGCGACCGACAATCTGTTCGTGCCGTTCTTCACGACGAAACCTGGCGGCAGCGGCATCGGGCTGGTGCTCGCGCGCCAGATCGCCGAAGGCCATGGCGGCACGCTCACGCTCGAGAACCGCCGTGATGCGCGAGGCTGCGTGGCGCGGTTGGTGGTGCTGGCCTGACCTGCGAGGTCGACGCGATCTTGTCCGGTGCGTCAGGAACTGCAGGACAGCATCGCGCAGCCGGCGCGGTCGCGCGCCCATTCGGGGCGCTTGCCGGCCTGATGCTCGAATCCCGCGCGTTCGCGGTAGGGATCGGCGGTGGCCTCGATCAGCCGTCGCAGCGGCGCGAGGTCGCCCTGTCGCGCCGCGTCGATGGCTTCCTGGCAAAGCCAGTTGCGCGGCAGATACAGCGGGTTGACGGTGTCCATGCACTGGCGTCGCGCCGCGTCGTCGGTTCCGGCGACACGTTGCGCATAGCGATCGAGCCACGCTTGAAGGGCCGGCCGTGCGTCGATGAACTTCGGCAGGTCGTAGGCGTGGACCGCGAAATCATCCGCTTGCGCGTGGCTCGCCAGCGTCCGGAAGAACAGCGAATGATCGATACTGCTTGCCGCGAGCAGCGCATGGGCATCGCCGATCAGGGCGAAGTCGTCGTCGCGCAGCGTGCCCAGTCCGAACTTGGCGGCCGTCATCGCCCGAGCACAGGTCTGGTGGTGGATGGCATAGTGGTCGAGGCCGTCCTGCAAGGCTTGTTCGTCGATCTGGCCGAGCAGTGCGCTGCCGAGGCGAGCGAGGTTCCAATGCACGACGGCCGGTTGCCGTCCGTAGGCATAGCGCCGACCGTTCGCGTCGGTCGTGTTCGGCGTGAACGCCGGATCGAATTCTTCGACGAAGCCGTAGGGGCCGTAATCGATCGTCAGGCCGAGCACGCTCATGTTGTCGGTATTCAGGACCCCGTGCACGAATCCGATGCGCATCCAGTGCGCGGCCAGTTCGGCACTGCGCTCGCAGATCTCGCGGAACCACCGCGCGCGGCGTTCGGCCCGGGTTCCCTCGATGTGCGGGAAATCGCGCGCCAGGGTGAAGTCGATGAGTCGGTCGAGCAGTTCGGTCTCGTCGCTCGCGGCCAGGATCTCGTAGTGACCGAAGCGGATGAACGAAGGTGCGACGCGACAGACGATGGCGCCCGGCTCGGATTCGGGCCGGCCGTCGTAGAACATGTCGCGGACGACCTCGTCGCCGGTTGCGACCAGCGACAGTGCGCGCGTCGTCGGCACGCCGAGCGCGTGCATCGCCTCGCTGCAGACGAATTCGCGCAGCGATGAACGCAGCACGGCGCGACCATCGGCATGACGTGAATACGGCGTGCGACCGGCGCCCTTGAGCTGCAATTCGTGACGGCGTCCGTCGGCGCCGCGCACTTCCCCCAGGGAAATGGCGCGGCCGTCGCCGAGTTGACCGGCCCAATGACCGAACTGGTGCCCGCCGTAGCGCGTCGCGAAGGGCTGCATGCCTTCGATCAGTTCATTGCCGCCGAAGACTCGGGCGAATGCCGGCGTCATGACGTCGTTCGCGCCGAAACCGATCGCCGCCGCGAGCGCGGGCGAATGCGCCAGCAGCCACGGTGCCGAGACCGGCGTTGGCGAGACCGGTGACCACATCGCGCCGCGGACCTCCCGGCTGCGCGCGTCCTCGCTCGGCTCGCCGGGAAGTTCGCGCAGGAAGCGGTTGTCGAAATCGAGGTCCATCAATGCGTGCCCGCCACCGCTGCGCGCGCACGCATCCGCGTGACGACGTGCTCGCCGATGGCACGGGCCAGTTCCTGTTCGCCCATGAACACGTCGCCGACGCGTTCGGCGCGCAGCAGTTCGGCTTCATCGTCGCTGTGCGTGCGCACGACGCACTGGATCTTCGGGTTCAGCAACTTGGCGACTTCGATCATTTTGCGGGCATCGAGCGAGTCGGGCAGGGCGACGACCATCATCGCGGCGCGCGCGACATGCGCCTGGATCAGGGTCGCCGGCTCGGTCGCATCGCCGGACACGGCCGGCAGTCCCTGGGCGCGCAGGGCTTCGATGCGCTCGCGATGCTGGTCGGCCACCACGAACGGAATGCCTTCGGCACGCAGGCGCTCGGCGAGTCGGCGTCCGACGCGTCCGAATCCGATGATCACGACTTGCCCGGTGAGCAGGCGCTGGTCGGTGCTCATCGGCAACTCGGCCAGCGGATCGACGCGCTGTTCCATGATCCGGGCGAGGCGCGAGTGCGATCGCACCCAGTCCTGCAGCGGTTTGACGGCCATGAACAGCAGCGGATTCAGCGCGATCGACACCAGTGCGCCGGTGACCACCAGTTGACGCGCCGATTCCGGCATCAGCCCGACGCTGATCGCGAGTGCGCAGAGGATGAACGAGAACTCGCCGATCTGCGCATCGCCGGCGCCGATCGTCAGCGCGGTATTGAGCGGATAGCCGAGCAGGCGCACCGTGGTCGTCGCGATCAGCATCTTGGCGAACATGATGATCGCGACCACGGCCGCGACCTGCAGAGGCTGTTCCAGCAGGGTGGTCGGGTCGAGCAGCATGCCGACCGAGACGAAGAACAGGACCGCGAAGGCGTCGCGCAGCGGCAGCGACTCCTCGGCGGCGCGATGGCTGAGTTCGGACTCGCGCATCATCATGCCGGCGAAGAACGCACCGAGCGCGAAGCTGACGTCGAACAGGGTCGACGCGCCGAACGCGACGCCCAGCGCGATGGCGATGACGCTGAGCGTGAACAGTTCGCGCGACCCGGTGCCGCCGACCATCCACAGCAATTTCGGCAGCAGGCGTTTGCCGACGACCAGCATCAGCGCGACGAAGGCGACCAGCTTGAGAAGGGTCAACGCCAGCGCCGGCCCGAGCGAGACATTGGCGCGACCGGCGTCGTCGCCGAACAGCCCGCCCAGATGCGGCAACAGGACCAGGGCCAGCACCATCACCACGTCCTCGACCACCAGCCAGCCGATGGCGATGCGACCGGTGTGCGAGTCGAGCAGGTGCCGCGCTTCCAGTGCGCGCAGCATCACCACGGTGCTGGAGACCGAGAGCGACAGCCCGAACACCGCTGCGGTCAGCCACGGCCATCCGAACAAGTGCCCGGCCGCGAAGCCGATGGTCGAGGTCGCGGCGATCTGGACCAGTGCGCCGGGAACCGCCACGCGCTTCACTTCGATCAGGTCTTCGATCGAGAAATGCAGGCCGACGCCGAACATCATCAGCATGATGCCGATCTCGGCGAGCTGCGAGGCCAGGACCAGGTCGGCATCGAATCCCGGGGTCGCCGGGCCCAGGATGATGCCGGCCATCAGGTAGCCGAGCATCGGCGGCATGCGCAGGCGTGCAGCCACGAAGCCGAACAGCGTCGCCAGCGCCAGACTGGCGGCGATGGTGCTGATCAGGTTGGCCTGGTGCGGCATCCGTGTTCCTCGTGGTGCCGAAGGGCTCGGCGGGGTCAGGCGCGGCTGGCGGCGTGCGCCTGCATTTGTTCCAGCACATGCGCGCCGATGTTGCGCGCGAGTTCCTGCTCGCCCATGAAGATGTCGCCGACGCGCTCCGAACGCAACAGTTCGGCCTCGTCCTCGCTGTGCGTGCGCACGACGCAGCGGATCTTCGGGTTCAGCAATTTCGCGACTTCGACCATCTTGCGGGCATCGACGCTGTCGGGCAGGGCGATGACCAGCATGGCCGCGCGCGCGACGTGGGCCTGGATCAGCGTGGCGGGTTCGGTGGCGTCGCCGAACACGGCCGGCAGGCCGCGTGCGCGCAAGGCTTCGACGCGCTCGCGATTCTGGTCGGCGACGACGAAGGGGATACCTGCCGTCTGCAGGGTATCGGCGAGGCGACGCCCGACCCGGCCATGGCCGACGATCACGACCTGGTCGGTCAGCAAGGTCGGGTCGGTGCTCGTCGGCAATTCGGCGAGCGGGTCCGACCGCTGCTCCATCACCCGTGCCAGCGAGGAATGCGAGCGGATCCAGCGTTGCAGCGGCTCGATGGCGGCGAACAACAACGGGTTCAGCGCGATCGACATCAGCGCGCCGGCGACCACGAGCTGCTGCGCTGCGGTCGGCAACAGGCCTTCGCTGACCGCCAGCGCGCACAGGATGAACGAGAATTCACCGATCTGCGCGAGGCTGGCGCCGACGGTCAGCGACGTGTTCAGCGGATAGCCGAACAGGCGCACGATCAGGATCGCGGCCGCGGTCTTGCCGAACACGATGATCGCGACGACCAGCGCGATCTCCGTGGGCTGGTTCAACAGGGTGGCCGGATCCAGCAGCATGCCGACCGAGACGAAGAACAGCACCGCGAAGGCGTCGCGCAGCGGCAGCGACTCCTCGGCGGCACGATGGCTGAGCTCGGATTCGCGCATCATCATGCCGGCGAAGAATGCGCCGAGGGCGAAGCTGACGTCGAACAACGTGGCGGCCAGGAAGGCGACGCCCAGCGCGATCGCGATGACGCAGAGGGTGAACAGCTCGCGGGATCCGGTGCGCCCGACCAGCCACAGCAGCTTCGGCAGCACGCGCTTGCCGACCACGAGCATCAGCGCGATGAAGGCGACGATCTTGACCGTGGTCAGGGCCAGCGCCGGGCCGAGCGCTTCGGTGGACTGGCCCTCGTCGGTTCCGAACAGTCCACCGAGGTGCGGCAGCAGCACCAGCGCCAGCACCATGACCAGGTCCTCGACCACCAGCCAGCCCACGGCGATGCGGCCGTTGTGCGAGTCGAGCAAACCGCGTGCCTCGAGGGCGCGCAACAGCACCACGGTGCTGGCGACCGACAGCGACAGCCCGAACACCGCGGAGCCGAGCAGGGGCCAGCCGAACGCATGCCCCGCTGCGGTTCCCATCGCGGTCGCCACCGCGATCTGCACCATCGCGCCGGGAATCGCGATGCGCTTCACCTCCATCAGGTCCTTGATCGAGAAGTGCAGGCCGACGCCGAACATCATCAGCATGATGCCGATTTCGGCGAGCTGGCCGGCGATCACCAGGTCGGCATCGAAGCCGGGCGTGGCCGGGCCGAGCACGATGCCGGCGAGCAGGTAGCCGAGCATCGGTGGCATGCGCAGGCGCGCCGCGGCGTAACCGAGCAAGGTGGCCAGCCCGAGGCTCGCCGCGATGGTCGTGATCAAGCTGATGTCGTGCGGCATTCGTTCCTCGCGGTCGCAACCCGGCTCCACCGGAACCCGATCTTACGAATTGGGGGTGATGACGTCGTGCTTCAAGCGAAAAGCGCGCTGTCATGGGCATCGCGCCCGGTTTCAGCGATGATCGTGGCATGCGCAGCCTTCGATTTCCCGTGGTGTCCGCCTTGCTGCTGGCCGCTTCCAGTGTCGATGCGCGTGGCGAAGTCCCGGCGTTTCCGGGCGCGGAAGGGTTCGGCGCCGTGGCCACCGGCGGACGAGGCGGGCAGGTCTTGTACGTCACCACGCTCGATCCCGACCCGGCAGGCGTGGTGCCGGGCTCGCTGAATCATGCCTTGCGCCAGTCCGGGCCGCGCTACGTGCTGTTCAAGGTCAGCGGCGTGATCCACGGCATCGCGAACCTGGTGCATGGTGACGTCACGATCGCCGGGCAGACGTCGCCGGGTGGGGTGATCGTGCGCGGCCTCGTCTGCGACGGCCACTATGAGCGCAACGACTGCGACAACGTCATCGTGCGTCATCTTCGACTGCGTCCGGGCTGGAACCTGGCGCTGCCGCCGGGCGCCGAGCGCCTCGACGATGGCCTGCGCCTCGACGGCATCGCGCGCTTCATCTTCGATCATGTCTCGATCGCGCATGCCGCCGACGAGGCCGTGCAGGTGTCGTGGGCAACGCACGGCACGATCCAGCGCAGCGTGATCGCCGAAACCGTCGGCGATCATGCCGATCGCGGCGGCATGCTGCTCAATTACTCGCATCCCGATCATCCGCAGGACCGACTGAGCGTGATCAAGAATCTGTGGTACCGGATCGGCGGCCGCCTGCCCGAGATCACCTGCGAGGCCAGCGGTTACGACGGCGAACCCGGCAGTGCTGCAGACTGCCAGACGCGCACGCTGCATCTCGAGGTGTCGAACAACCACTACTTCGATCCGGGTTTTCTGGTCTGGTACAACCGCGACGTCGATCAGAATGGCGCACTCGGGCCGTATCGACAGCGATTGAATCTGGTCAACAACGAGAT
>DATMVT010000213.1:0-6001 GCA_035562895.1 Patescibacteria group bacterium
ATCAGCAAGACGGCGATTCGTGGCGTCATCAACGTGCTCGACCCGGGCGGCTACGGCGGCGTGACCATCACCAAGGCGATCACGATCGAGGCCGAGGGCGACGTCGCCGGCATTGTCGTGTCCGGGACCCATGCCATCGTCGTCAATGCCGCGGTCGGTGATCACGTGGTTGTGCGCAACCTTCGCATCATTGGCATGGGCACCGGCTTGAGTGCCGTCAGGGTCGTCGGCGCCGGATCGGTCCTCGTCGAAGACACGACCATCGAGGACTTCGCGGACAATGGCATCGCCGTCATCAACACCACCGGCAACGTGCGCTTGACGGTCCGCAACACGATCCTGCGTCGCAATGGCAGCACCGCGACCGAGGCGGGTATCCTGTTGGCACCGACGTCGCCGGGCTCGGCCAGCGCGTCGCTGGACGGCCTTCACATCGAAGGCGGAACGAACGGCGTCCTGGTCAGCGGCACCACCGACCTCCTGCTGCGCGATTCGACGATCGCCGGCACCGTCAACGACGGCGTGCGCGTCGCCAGCGTCGGCGTGGCCGACGCGCTGCTCGACAATGTCGCGATCAGCGATGGATCGGCCAATGGCCTGTCGGTCGATGGTGCCAATGCCCGCATCCGCGTCGCCAACAGCACGATCACCGGCAATGCCACCGGCATCCTGTCGGCGAACGGCGGGTTGATCGTGTCCTTCGGCAACAACCGATTGGTGAGCAATGCGCTGAACAACACCTTCAGCAGCACGACCATCCTGCAGTAGACCGTTATTCGAAACTGTCCTTGAACAGCTCCGGCGTGGCCATGACGACCAGTGTCGCCTGCCAATCGCTGGTGCTGGCCGGCGTCATGTCGATCGCAGCGGTCCCGACGATGTCGCCCTGATGGGTCATGCGCAGGCACAGCGAGAGTGCCGCATTGCAGGCGCCACCATCGGAGATCGCACCGGGGCTCAGGGTCAGCGCATTCGGATTGGCTTCGAAGATGAAGGCGGCCACGGCCATGCCCCCGTTCACGCCCATCTTGCCGGCGACACTCGGCGTCGTCGCGGCGAGTCCTTGGGCCTGGCCATCGGTGCCGATCGCATAAGCGCCGCCGATGAAGCTTGAATAGCGCATCCCGCGCACGCAGACCGAGCGCGCGGCTTCGACCAGTCCGAAATTGAGACTGATGCCGCCCCCGGCGGCGACGTTCTGCTGGCTCATGCCGCGCAGCAACAGGACGCTGCGGTCGCGCGCCTCCGACTTGTGCCCGCCGAGGCCGCTCCAGGCCACCCCGACCGGCCCAGAAACCACGAGATCGACGGCATCGGCCGAATCCACAGCAACGGCCAGGACGATGCTTTGTCCGACAGACAAGGACTGTGCCGTGCTCACATTCACGGTTCTACTCGCAGGAATCGACGCACACGCGGACGACACGATCGACACCGGCGTTTCCGCCGCGAACGCCGACCAGGACGCCGACCACAGGATCAGCGCGACGACGCGAAACACGGTATGACCGGAGCGGAACGGACTCATGGCGCGAGGCTATCACCGTCCGTTCCGGACCGCGTTTCGCGCCGCTCCAACGCATCGATCCGTGCCGCCAATTCCGCAACCATGCGTTCCAGATCGGCGACGCGCACCCCCAGCGGCGACGGGGAATCCGCATCGGCTTCGCGGTCGGATTCCGACGGGCGCGCATGCGCTTCCACCGGCCCGCAGAACAGGTGTGCATGGCGATCCTCGCGCTGGCCGGATGCACGCCCGACGTTGGTCACGAAGCCTCGCTGTTGCAGTCGCTCCAGCACCTGCTTCACGTCTTCGATCGAACCGACGTCGGCGAGACGTTCGCAGCGCGTCAGCAGTTCCGGCGCCGATTGCGGCCCGCGCAGCATCAGCAGGCACAACAAGGCGCGTTGCGGCCGCGTCACGCTGAGCTTGTCCTCGATGCGATGCTCGTAACGATGTGCGCGCGAACCGTGCACCACGCGCACCCAGCCGCGATCCTCGAGTTCGCGCAAGGCATGCCCGACCTCGCCTTCTTCAAGCGACATCACCGGCTCGCGACTGGTCTTCTGGTTCGCCGCCAACAGCAACGCGTTCACCGTCAGCGGATACGCCTCTGGCGTCGTCGCCGCCTTCTCGATCAGACAACCGACGATGCGGGCTTCGGTCGGCGTGAGTCGCAACGCCTCGTCGAGTGGTTCGGTCATGCGCGCCTCCGCGATGCAGGGCGCGCAGTGTCGCAAGGATCGCTCGCGGTGTCAGGTCCGGTTCGGACAGGTATTGACGCCGAGCAATGTGTACAGCGGGCAAAAGCCGACCGCAGCGGTGGCGAACGGAATCAATGCGGCGAGGCCGATCCAGCGCATCGAACCTTCGAGCGTGAAGGCGAAGCCGATGAGGGCGAGACCGATGACGATGCGCACGATGGCATCGATGGAACCGACGTTCTTCTTCATGATGATTGCTCCCGGGACGTGGGTCGATTCTGCGCCACTTCCGCGACGCCGGGTTGACCGGCGTCAATCGCGACGCCGCGAGTCGCTGCGCTAGCATCGAGTGCATGAGCCTTCCGCCCCGCACCACGGCCAAGCAGACACCTCGCGGCTTCGAGATCGTCGAACCGGCGCCGGGATTCCTTCGCTTCGTGCTCATCGCGACGATCCTGTTGTTCGCGGTCCCGACGTGTTCGATGTGGATGGACGGTGCGCTCGGCGACACCGCCTCGGCACTCGCCTACGTGTTCGGCGCCGGCAGCCTGATCGCGGGCGTCGTGCTGTTCGCGGTGCTGCTGTGGTTCGATCGTCACAGCAGCTTCCTGTTCCGCTTCGAGCGCGGCCGCCTGGTGCGACTGTTCCGCGTCGGCCCGGTCACGATCTGGCGCAGCGAATGGCAGCCCGCGGCCGTGATCGGTTGCGAGGCACTGATCGGACACACGCCGCCGGCATTGCGCCTCAAGTTCGCCGGCGCGAAGGGTGCGACGATTCCCTTCGCCGACGGCAGCGACGACGAAGTGCGGACCGCGCACGCGCACATCGAGGCATGGCGCGCCGATCCTTCGCTGGCGCCAAGCGCGCGCGAACATCTATCGACGACGACGCTGATCGCGGAAACCGCAGTCGCCGGCGTACTGATGCGGCTCAAGACCGCGCCAGCCCTGCTGGTCGTCGGCACTGCCCTGCTGATCGTCGGCAATGCCGTGCACCTGCTGCGCAACCCGACGCAGTCGCTGGTCGAGAACACCCCCTACGACACGACGGCACCCGGCGAGTTGATCCGCTACCGCATCCTCGTGCGCGCGCCGAATGCCGAGGAGCGTGCGTTGAACCACAGCGATGGCAAGGCCTGGATCGAAATCGGCGTGCGCTGGCGGGACGACAGCGGCGCTTCGCACGAACATTGGTGGCGCAGCAGCGAAGACGTCGACCTTTGGATGTTGCCCGAATCGCGACTGTGGCCGCTGGCACGTTCGATCGGCCTGCCCTGGCTCGAGTTCCAGATCCCGGCGGAAGCGGCACCGGCCTGGCGCAATGCGCAGGGACGACTCGACTGGACCGAGATCGATGCGCGACCGAGCGGCGACGACGAGACACTCGCGTCGCAACGCAATCTCGTGCGGTCCGCCGACCAGCCGATCGACCACCTCGCGGTGCTGCATTTCGCGATCACGCCGGACTGGACGATGGCGTACACGCGCGGCGATCCGTCCTCGGCGGTGCTGAAACGCTGGGCCGATGCCGAACGTCGGGCACATCGCGAAGTGCCCATGGCAGCGCTGATCCCGCTGCTGGTCGTGGGCGCCTTCGTGGCCGTCATCGCCGGCGCGCTGTGGCTGTTCGGCCGCCGCATCGCGTTGGGCGCGGCGGTGATGATCGCGATCGTCGCGGCTTCGCCATGGTGGGCGGCGCAATCGACGCGCATTCCGCAATGGCTCGGCCTCGATGCCGATCTCGCCAGTTCGATCGTCGCACTGTTCCGCACCGCGGCGCCGCTGTCGGCACGGCAGCACGAGTACCTCGTGCCGCTCGCCGCACCAACGCCGGAGCGCACCGAGTTGTTGATGCGCTGGACGCCAGAAGGCGCGCGTGCCGCGGAACTGTTGCAACGACTGGGCCTGGCCGACCCCGAACTCGTCGTCGATCCGGTGGACTTCGGCCACAAGGACCACGACGACGCACTGAACGCCGCGACCGCCGCCCTGCTGGCGCCGGTGCATCGCCGCATCCTCGCCTGGAGCGACGCCGAACTGGTCGACTTCCTCAAGCCGCTGCACGAAGGCCGCCACGACCGATTCAACGTGATCCTCGGCCTCATGCCCGGCTGCTTGCTCGCCGCGCAGAGCGAGCGCTCGCAGAACACGCGCGAATGGATCGCTGCGGTGTTGCGGCAGGACTGCACCGCATCCCCATGACGCCGACTTCACGTCGGCGCGACAGCGCATTCACCTGATCGATGATGCAGTGGCGCGCCTCCAACACGGGATTTCGCCATGCGCCTCGTTCAACTCATCTACTGCAGCCGCGTTGCCGCCGGCGTGCACGGCACGTCGATCACGTCCATCGTCGATGTGTCGCGCGTGAACAATTCCCGTGACGGTGTCACCGGCGCGCTGTGCTTCAATGCCAACTTCTTCCTTCAGTGCCTGGAAGGCGAGCGTGGTGCCGTGAACGAGACTTACCACCGCATCCTTCGCGACCCGCGTCACGAACACCCGATCCTGCTCCGCTATCAGGAAGTGCCGCGTCGCCAGTTCAGCGACTGGTCGATGGGATACCTGAGCAGCCAGGCGATGGCCCCGGAATTGCTGCTGCAATTCGGCAGCAATGACCGCTTCGATCCCGAGGAGTTGAGCGCCGATGCCGCACTCGAATTCCTGCTCGCCTTGAAGGCAAAGTCCATTCGCCTGCGCGAAGCCGCCTGACAGCGTCACTTGAGCGGAAGGTGCGGAACGGTGAATGATTCCAGCGCCGGCGCACCGAACAAGTGACCCTGGAACAGGTGCACGCCGAGGTCCTGCAGTGTCAGCCATTCGTCGCGCTCCTCGATGCCCTCGGCGATCAGGGCGATGCCGAGGTCACGACAGAACGCGCTGACGCCGCGAATGATCGCGCGGCGGCCGCGGTCTCGATGCACGCCACGCACCAGTCCCATGTCGAGCTTGATCAGGTCGGGCAGGATGTCGGCGAGCAGATTCAGGCCCGAATGTCCGGCACCGAAATCGTCGATGGCGGTCTGGAAGCCGCGCGACTGGAATGCACGCACGGTGTCGCGCAACTGCAGGCGGTCTTGGACCAGCTCACCTTCAGTGAACTCGAAGATGATGCGCTCCACCGGGAACCCGGCCGCGTCGGCGGCAATCAGTGTCGCCTCGATGCCGAGCGAGGGCTGGCATGCCGCGTTCGGCATCAGGTTGATCGATAGCCGCGAGCGGAAGCACAGTTCCGCCGCAAACGCGATCGCGCGTTGGCGACAGGCGAGATCGAAGGCGTGGAGATTGCCCGGATGCACGCGCGCAAACACTTCGGCGGCAGTGCCGCCGGCGGTGCCCCGGACCAATGCTTCCTGCGCAAAGATGGTGCGTGATGCCATGTCGACGATGGGCTGGAAGGCCATCGTGAATGGTGGTGCATGCATCGTCTCGGGCACCATCGCCGTGGCGACGTCGAAGCGACGATCGGTGGTCGGGTCGGACAGCCACATCGCGTCGATCCTCAGCAAAGTCGAGCGCAGGTTGCCACGCGCATCGCGAAGACGATGTCGATGGCGCTGAGGGACCCGTTGCGCCAGAAAGCACAAAGCCCGCTGCTGGAGCGGGCTTCGGGTGGCACGGGCAATCCCGCGTGCCGGCGGGTGAAAGGAGCATCGCAGCGCTGCGTTGCAGCGCGGTGACGCCGGGATCTCAGCCGCGTTTCATGAACTTGAAGAACTCTTCGTTGGTCTTCGTGTCCTTCATCTTGTCGAGCAGGAACTCGATCGCGGCCAGTTCGTCCATCGGATGCAGCAGCT
>DATMVT010000214.1:0-13787 GCA_035562895.1 Patescibacteria group bacterium
TCGGCGGTGCTGTCGACGATCTTCGCCGCCTACGGTCTCGGCCTGCACGGCCACCTGCAGCGCGGCGGGCAGATCCTGCTCGCGATCGCGTTGTTCGCGGCGCAAGTCGCGCTGTCGCGCTGGTGGATGGCCCGCTACCGCTTCGGCCCGCTCGAATGGCTCTGGCGCGCACTCACCTACCTGCGCCTGCCGCCGATGCGGCGCTGAACGCGTCGCCGCCGAGGACAACGCGGTGGTGCATCGTTTCGGGGTGACCAAGAAGCACGGCATCAGCGAGCAAACGTTGTACGTCTGGCGCAAGCGATATGGCCAGCTCGAGGCCGCCGATGTGAAGCAGCTTCGCGGAGAATCTTGACCATCCGGTCTTCGCTGAATCGGGACTTGCGCATACGCTCCTCGCCTGGCGGCGGGAGCCATCCTCTCAACTTTCAACCGGTCCGAAAATCACCGGGCAGGTCAGGATCGCGATGCCGTGCGGGCTCGGCGCCGCGCGGGCTGCGGCGAGGCATCAGCGGGTCGCTTCGAAGCGCGCGTGGAAGCGGGCGCCGCCGAGTTCCGGGCTGCGTTCGACGTCGAGGGTGCCGCGATAGCTCTTGATGATGTCCTGCACGATCGACAGGCCGATGCCGTGGCCCTGCACGCGCTCGTCGCCGCGCACGCCGCGCTTGAGCAGCGTCTCGACCTGGTCGTCGGGAATGCCCGGGCCGTCGTCGTCGACGCAGATGTCGAGACCGGGTCGGCGCGTGCCGACCGGATTCAGGCGCTTGACCTGCAGGACCACGCGTCCCTTGGCCCACTTGAACGCGTTCTCGAGCAGATTGCCGAGCAGCTCCAGCAGGTCGCCGGTTTCGCCGTAGAAGCGCGCCTGCGGATCGATTTCGAATTCACACAGGATGCCGCGACCCGCGTAGACCTTTTCGAGACCGGTGACGATCGCCTCGGCGTGCTTCTCGATCTCGATCGGCGCCGAAAACGTCGCGTGCCCGGATGCCGCCGCGCGCGCGAGCTGGTAGGCGACCAGGTCGTCCATGCGCTGTACCTGCTCGGCGATGGTCTTGCAGGTATCGGCGTCGGCATCGACGTGGTCGAGCTGGCCGCGGATCACCGCCAGCGGCGTCTTCAGGCTGTGCGCGAGATCGCCCAGGGTGTTGCGATAGCGCGTGCGCTGCTCGCGTTCGTTGGCGATGACGTCGTTGATGCTGGAAGTGAGCGGCGACAACTCGCGCGGATAGCGGTCGGGCAGGCTGTCGCGCTCGCCGCGCTCGACGCGCCCGAGGTCGTTGGCGACCTGGCGCAGCGGCCGCAGGCTCCAGCGCAGCATCAGCACCTGTACCAGCAACAGCACGGCGGCGGCGCTGCCCAAGTGGAAGAACAAGGTGCGGCGGAAGACATTGACCTGGCGCTTCAGCACGGTCTCCGACTGCGCGATGAAGAAGGTCATCTTGACCTCCTTGCCGTTGCCGATCTCCCAGGCCACGCCCTGCGCGTAGCGATAGACGCCGCCGATGTTGGTCTCGATCGGCCCGTCGAACTGCGTGCGCCCGGGTTCGAGCTGGAAATCGAACGGGATCTGGCGCCCGAGCGTGGAGGTCGATCGCCATTCGTAGTCGGGACCGACGACACCGGCATACAGGCCGGATTGCGGACGTTCGAACTCGGAATCCGGCGGCACTTCCGGAAGGATCAGGGTGCCGCGCACGTTCATGTCGGACCCGGCGATGTAGGACAGCACATGACTGCGCAAGCGCTCACGCGTGGCCTGCAACGCGCTCTTGGTGAACGCCTGTTCCAGCGCGTAACCGGTGACGCCGAGGAAGGCGGCGAGCGCGAGGCTCGCCGCCCACAGCAGTCGCGACTGCAACGACAGTGCGCGACGCATCGGCATTGCGTCAGTTCGTGCGCGGAATCGCGAAGCGGTAGCCGCGGCCGCGGACGGTCTCGATCGGTTTCAGGCTGTTGTCCGGATCGAGCTTGCGGCGCAGGCGGCCGATGAACACTTCCAGCACGTTCGAGTCGCGGTCGAAATCCTGCTGGTAGATGTGCTCGGTCAAGTCGGCCTTCGAGACCAGTTCACCGGCATGCAGCATCAGGTACTCGAGCACCTTGTATTCGTACGTGGTCAGCTCGACGCCGGTGCCGGCGACGGTGACCGTCTGCGCCGTCGTGTCGAGGACGACCGGGCCGCATTCCAGTTGCGGCTTGCTCCAGCCGGTGGCGCGGCGCATCAGCGCATTGATGCGCGCCAGAAGCTCTTCGACGTGGAAGGGCTTGACCAGATAGTCGTCGGCGCCGGTCTTCAGGCCCTCGACCTTGTCCTGCCAGCTCGAGCGCGCGGTCAAGATCAGGATCGGATACTTCTGGCCGAGGCCGCGCAGTTTCTGGATCAATTCCAGCCCGGTCATCTTCGGCAGGCCGAGATCGATGATGGCGACATCGAACGGTACTTCCTTGCCGAGGAACATCGCTTCCTCGCCATCACAGGCGGTATCGACGGCATAGCCTTCGCGCTTGAGTCGCGCCGCCAGGGTTTCGCGCAGCGGCGCTTCATCTTCGACCAGCAGGATCCGCATTCACTGTTCTCCTTGTTGGCCACGCGCGTCCGGCGCGGCGTCGTTCTCGGGCATCTGCACCACGCGCACGCGGCCGCTGCGGGTCAGCAGCTTGACGCGATAGACATCGCGACCGTCGCTGCGCATGCGATCGGCCGAAAGGATCTTGCCGCCGTGCGTACGCTGAGCATCGCGAATGGCCTGGTGCATTTCCTGGCTCATCTCGCGCGGCATCTGGTAGCGGTTGCGCAGGGTCTCGAAGCGTCGATCCAGCGGATCCGTGGACATGGCCGGATCGCGCCGCGTGCCCATCCGCGCGGACGGCTGCGGAGCGACGCCGTAACCTTCGCGGCTGAAGCGCGACGGCGTCGCGGCAGGCGTCGCGGCCGTGTCCGGCGTGGACTCGAGGGTCGTTCCGTCGCCGTCGTCGGATCGATCGACATGACGCGGCGACTCCGGCGAATCCGCGTGCGCCGCCATGGCCGCGAACGCGGTCAGGCAGACGAACAGGAGTGGTCGGTCGAGGGTCATGGCGGCATCATAGCCCCGGGCATGGCGCCGGGGAACGCTGCCACGATGGTGCACCCGCATTGAATCTCGGCTGAAGCAGATCAATCGGCACGCAACGCGGTCGCGAGCGCTTCAGCTTGCGCGGCCAGCGGATGGAAGGTCGCCGGCACGGCCAGCCAGCGCGCGAGCGTGGCCGGGACCGGAACGGCGCCGCCGATCAAGGGTTCGACGACCGACTCGAACTTGGCCGGATGCGCGGTCGCGGCGATCGCCCAGTCGCGCAGGTCGCCGGCGGCACGACGACGCGCCACGAACTCGGCGGCACAGGCCGTGTGCGGACAGAGGACGGTATCGAACTCGGCCAGGAAGGCCGGCACGCGCCGGCGAATGGTGTCGTCATCGACCGAGAGCGTGTGCAAGCCGCCGGCATCGGCGAATCCGGCGCGCAGGCGCTCGAGGTTGCTGGGCGCGCCGACATCCATCGCGTTCGCGATCGTCGGCAGCGACGGACGCGGCGTGTAGTGTCCGGTCTCGAAAAAATCGGTCAGCACGCGATTCGCATTGCTGACGATCGCGATATCGCCGATCGGCAGGCCCATCGCACGCACCCAGATCGCCGCCAGCGCATTGCCGAGATTGCCGCTCGGGATCGCGACATTCAGGGCCGCACCACCGCGACGCGCATGGCGCAGCGCCGCCTGCGCGAAATAGGCCATCTGCGGCAGCAGTCGACCGATGCTGATGCTGTTGGCGCTGGTCAGCGGCACCGCGGCCTGCAATTCGGCATTCGCGAATGCGGCCTTGACCATGGCCTGGCAGTCGTCGAAGCTGCCGTCGACCGCGAAACTCGCCACGTTGTCGCCGAAGCAGGACAGCAGGTGCTTCTGCCGTGGCGACACGCCGCGATCGGGGAACAGCACCGCGACCTTGAAGCCCGGACGGCGATGGAACGCGCCGGCGACGGCGGAGCCGGTGTCGCCGCTGGTCGCCACCAGCACGGTCAGATCCGGCGCATCGGCCTCGCGCAGTCGCGACAGGCACGCGGCGAGTACGCGTGCACCGACATCCTTGAAGGCGCCGGTGGGACCATGGAACAGTTCCAGCAGATGCGTGCGGCCATCGTTCAGTGCGACCAGGGGCGTGTCGAAGTCGAGCGCTTCGGCACAGATCGCATCGACGTCGTCGGCGAGCGGCGAGTCGGCGAGAAAGGGACGCAACAACACGGCGGCGACCTCGGCGAGCGCGTCGCGACCAGCGAAGTCCTCGACCGGGAAGCGCAGCCAGTGCTCGGGCACATAGAGGCCGCCATCACGGGCGAGACCGCGTTGCAGGGCATCGACGACGGTGCAGCGATCGCCGCCGCGGGTGGAGATCACGTGCATGCTTCGATCCTTGCGCCGGCAGCGGCGACGGGCGAGATATAGGCGCGGGCTTCGAGTCCCGCGTGCGCGAACGCGTCGAGCGCGTCCACCTGCGCCGCCTCGGCCGCCGCACGCGACGCGAACCAGCCGAACACGCTCGGACCGGCACCGGAAATGCTCGCACCGAAGGCGTCGTGATCGCGCATCGCCTGCTGGACCGCCGCGAAACCGGGAATCAGGTCGGCGCGGCGCGGTTCGACCAGCACGTCTTTCAGGCCGGCCCGAATCAACGCGACCTCGTTCGTGTAGAGACCGGCGAGGAACAAGGCCAGCGCCTCCGACTGCGGGACGAAGTCGCCGATGGCATAAGGCGCGCGCAGACGTTCGCGGGCCACGCGAGTCTCGACCACCAGATCAGGATGCACCAGCAGCGCGTGGACGCCATCCGGGACCGGCAGACGCACGAGGCGATCATGCGCGGCCAGCACCAGGCCGCCGAGCAGGCTCGGTGCGACGTTGTCGCCGTGGCGCCCGCCGCTCGCCGCGAACTCGCCTTCGAGCGCGTGCGGATACAAGTCGTCGATCGGCAACGGTGCATCGAACAGCGCGTTCGCGGCGACCAGTGCGGCCACGGCCGATGCCGCCGATCCGCCCATGCCGGAACCCAGCGCGATGCCCTTCTCGATCTCCAGCGCGATGCCGAAGTCCGCGCCGACCGCATTCAGCAGGGAGGCCACCGCACGCGCTGCGGTGTTCCTGTCGACCTCGCGCGGCAGTTCGATCGGCAGGCCGCGGATGACATCGACGCGCACCCCGCGACCGGAAAAACGCGTGGCGGTCACGCGGTCGCCGGGGCCCTCGAGGGCGTGGCCGATCAGGTCGAAACCGACGGCGCAGTTGCCGACGCTGGCCGGCGCGAAGGCGACGGCGCGATCGCGACTCATACGCGTGCCCCGAGATAGGCGGCGACGCGCAACAGATCGGCGAACACGCCTGCCGCGGTGACGTCCGGGCCGGCGCCGGGACCTTGCACGACCAAAGGATTCCGGTTGTAGCGCGCGGTCGTGAATTGCACGAAGTTGTCGGTGAGCTTGCCATTCGCGAAAGCGTGCGTGGCCGGCAGCGCACGCAGGCCGACTCGGGCCTTGCCGGTGGCGTCGAGCGAGGCAACGAAGCGCAGGACCTCGCCGTTCACACGCGCGGCATCCAGACGCGCCTGCATCGCCGCATCGATTTCCGGCAGTCGCGCCATGAATTCGTCGACCGATCCGGCCGCGAGCGCGGCGGGCACCAGGCTGTCGACTTCGACATCGGACAATTCGGTCGACAGGCCGAGTTCGCGCGCGAGGATGACGAGCTTTCGCGCCACGTCCTTGCCGTCGAGGTCGTCGCGCGGATCCGGCTCGGTGTAGCCCAGCTGCCTGGCCTCGCGCACCAGGGCCGAGAAGGGCTGCGCGCCGTCGAAGCGATTGAACAGGAACGCCAGCGTGCCGGAGAACATGCCCTCGATGCGGTCGATGCGATCGCCGGTATCGATCAAGTCGCGCAGCGTCGAGATGATCGGCAGGCCGGCGCCGACGGTGGCTTCGTAGCGGAAGCGCGCGCCGGATTCGCGCGCATTCGCGAGGATGTCGCGATAGCGCGCGATCGGCCCGCTGCCGGCCTGCTTGTTCGGGGTGACGATGTGGATGCCTTGCGCCAGCCATTTCGGATACTGCGCGGCGACCCGCGGCGAGGCCGAGCAGTCGGCGATCAGTGCATGCGGCAGGTGCGAGGCGTGCACGTGCCTCGCGAACGCGTCGAGATCGCCGTCGCCGGCCTGTGCGTAGGCATCGCGCCAGTGCGCGAGATCGATGCCGGTTTCCGAGGTCGCGAGCTTGCTGCTGCCGGTGATGGCGCGTACGCGCAAGTCGATGCCGAAGCGTTCGCGCAGGCGCGGCGCGGCTTCGCGCAGCTGCTCGATCAACACCGCGCCGACGTTGCCGGGGCCGACGACGCCGACCGAGATCGTCTGTGCCGACAAGTAGAAGCCAGCGTGGACTGCGCGCAGCGCGCGGGCGGCATCCGCCGAATCGATCGCCACCGAGATGTTGCGTTCGCTGGCACCCTGCGCGATCGCGCGCACGTTGATGCGGCCGCGCCCGAGCTGGTCGAACAGGCGTGCCGCCGTGCCGGGATGTCCGGCCATGCCGTCGCCGACGACGGCGAGCACGCTGATGCCGCGGGTCACGGCGATGCGCTCGATCATGCCGCGATCGAGTTCCCGCGCGAACGCTTCGGCGAGCAGGCGTTCGGCGCGCTCGACTTCGGCTTCGCGGACCACGCAGCAGATCGAATGCTCGCTCGATCCCTGCGAGATCATCACCACCGAGATGCCGCCATGTCGCAGCGCGCCGAACACGCGCTCCGCGGTGCCCGGCACGCCGATCATGCCGGCGCCTTCGACGTTGAGAATGGCCAGGCCACCGAACGCGCTGACGCCTTTCACCGGCGGCTCCAGCGAGCGCTCGGCGCTGATGCGCGAGCCGCGGTGTCCGGCATTGAAGCTGTTGCGGATGTAGATCGGGATCTGGCGCTCGATCGCCGGCGCCATGGTCTGCGGATGGATGACCTTGGCGCCGAAGTAGGCGAGTTCGCAGGCCTCGTGATAGCTCAGCTCGGGGATCAGCACCGCTTCCGGAACGGCGCGCGGGTCGGCGCTGTAGACGCCGTCGACGTCGGTCCAGATGTGCACTTCGGCGGCATCGGCCAGCGCGCCGAAGATCGCGCCCGAATAGTCGGAGCCATTGCGGCCGAGCGTGGTCGCGCGGCCTTCGCCATCACGCGCGACGAATCCGGTGACGATGTAGCGCGTCGAGGGCTGGCGCTCGCGGAAGGTGTCGAATTGCGCCTGCGACTGTGCCCAGTCGACCATCACGCCGAGTTCCTCGGCACGCACGCGCAGCACTTCGCGCGCGTCGCACCAGACTGCGGCGTCGCCGCGCACCTTGACGTGTTCGCAGAGCAGGCGCGAAGACCAGACTTCGCCGAGACCCTGCACCAGATCGAGCGCTTCGCGCGACGGCGTGCCGAGCAGGGCGAGGGCGTGCAGGACGTCGGCGAGATCGGCGAATTCCCGTTCCAGCCACTCGATCGTCGGTTCGGCACGGGCGCCGATCAGGGCGAGCGCGGCCGCGAGATGGCGCTCGCGCAATTGCGCCAGTGCATCGCGCCAGACCTCGCTGCGCGCGGCGGCGCTGTTGGCGAGCGCGATCAGCGCATCGGTGACGCCCTGCATGGCCGAGACCACGACGATCTGGCGTTCGTTGTCGCGCGCCGCGAGGATCGCGGCGACCTGGGCGATGCGTTCGGCATCGCGCATCGATGAACCGCCGAATTTGTGGGCGATGAACGGGGAAGTCGAGGTCATCAGAAGATCTCCGCAACGCAGCAGCGCAGGCTGCCACCGGCTTGTTCGATTTCGGTCAGGTCGACGCTGCGCACGCTGAAGCCGGCGTCGTGCAGGAGGTCGCGGTTCTTCCTGCTCAGCGCCTTGTCGGCACGCGTGCTCATGAACACGGTGTCGTGCGCGAGGGCGATGCAATTGCCGACGAAGTTCGCTTTTTCCTCGTCGCTGAGCCAGATGACATGCGGCGCATAGCGCTGCGCGATCGCCTTGACCACGGCCGGGTCGGCGATGGATCCGGCATGCAGGACCAGCGCCCGTCCGGCCAGTACGCTCATCACGACATTGGTGTGGTATTCGCCCGGCGCAAGGTCGAACATCAGGCTGATGCGGAAGCCGAACGCACGATGCATAGCCTCGGCACCGGCGCGGTTCAGGCGCTCGCTCAGGCCGAACCAGCCGATGCCGGCGGCACGATCCGGTACCAGCGCACCGGTCAGTTCGGCCACGACGCCCGGGGCGATCAGCGACTCGACCGAATAACCGTGTTGCTTGCGGAACCAGTCGGGGATGTCGTCGCGCACCGCTTCGCGCTGGCGCACCGGATGGCGCATCGCCCCGATCATCAACTTGCCGGGCACGGTCGCGAAGACATTGTTCGGGAACACGGCGTCGGGGGCGTCGGGCAGTCCCGGGAAGACTTGGGTCGGAAGGACGCGGTCGATCGCTTCGACCAGCGCGTCGTGTTCGCGCAATGCGCGCGCCCGATCGACGCCGCCCGTGGCCATGTAGCGATTGTCGGTCGCGGATTCCTCGGCCAGCGCGAAATGTTCGGGGCGCACGAAGAAGGCGCCGCGTGCCGTGGCCGGCCGGTCCAGCGCCGGCACGAGCCGATGCAATGCCGCCGTGAAGGCGACAGGGTCAGCGTACAGGCCGCGCGTCGCGGTCTGATCGGGAGCAGGGGAGGACATCGGATCAACCCGGCCGCGGGGAGGGAAGCGACCTTCACCCGATTGTGCGTGAACGCCGTCGAGTCGCCAAGTCTCAGGCCGCGACCCGGATTCCCGCGACTTCCGCGATGGCGCGCTCGATCAGTTCGAAGCCGGCACCCGGTCGATGGGCGTTCTCGCTGAGCACGCGCCGGAACCGGCGGGCGCCGGGCAGGCCCTGGTAGAGGCCGAGGATGTGACGGGTGAAATGGGCGATCGACTCGCCGCGGGCGAGGCGGGCCTCGATGGCGGGGCGCAGGCCGCGCAGCACGTCGGCGCGCTCGGGCAGGGCGTCATCCGGGTCGAACAGGTCGCGTTCGAGCTCGGCGAGCAGATACGGCTCGTGATACGCGGCGCGGCCGAGCATCACGCCGGCGAAGTCGTCGATCACGTCGGCGACCGCTGCGCGTGAGGCAAGGCCGCCGTTCAACACGATCGTCAGCTGCGGGAATTCGGCACGCAGGCGACGCACGCGGTCGTAGTTGAGTGGCGGGATCTCGCGGTTTTCCTTCGGGCTCAGGCCTTTCAGCCAGGCTTTGCGCGCATGCACGATGAACACGTCGCAGCCGGCGCGGTGCACGGTATCGACGAAGCGGAACAGATCGGCGTCGTCGTCTTGTTCGTCGACGCCGATGCGGCATTTCACCGTGACCGGAATCTTCACCGCCGCACGCATCGCGGCGACGCAATCGCCGACCAGTTCCGGTTCGCGCATCAGGCAGGCACCGAACGCACCCGACTGCACGCGTTCGCTCGGGCAGCCGCAGTTGAGGTTGATCTCGTCGTAGCCGAACGCTTCGCCGATGCGCGCAGCCTGCGCCAGCAGTTGCGGCTCCGAGCCGCCGAGCTGCAACGCGACCGGGTGCTCCATCGCCTCGAAGCCGAGCAGGCGTTCGCGGTCGCCGTGGATGGTCGCGTTCGCGTGCACCATCTCGGTGTACAGGCGCGCATGCGGCGACAGCAGGCGATGGAAGATGCGGCACGGACTCGTGGTCCATTCCATCATCGGGGCGACGCACAGGCGCCAGGGCGAAACAGTCGTCATTGCGGCGGCAAAAAGAAACGCCCGGTGGGTCCGGGCGTCGACATTGTAGCGGTCGGCCTACTTGCTCGCCTTCTTGGCGGCTTTGGCGGCCTTCTTTTCCTTGGCGGTCTTCTGCGGTGCCTTCTTCGTCTGCTTCTTCTGTTCCATGCCCTTGGCCATCTTGCGCTCTCCGCTCGGTGCTGCAGCCGGCGACCATCGCCCGCCCTGCCCGCGATCCTAATCGGCCCGGCGGCGAATGCAATGGTCCGACGATCCCGACATACTCCGGCCAGAGATTCAGGGGCAATCATGATCCTTCGTCGCGTGATCGAGCACGTCCGCCGTCAGGAATGGACCGCGATCGGCATCGACTTCGTCATCGTCGTGTTCGGCGTGTTCTTCGGCATTCAGGTCGCGAACTGGAACGAAGATCGATTGACCCGCGCCAAGGCCGAGGTGTTCACGGCGCGGCTGAAGGAGGATTTGCAGGCGGAAGCCTGGCGCTACCAGTTCCTGCTCGCGTACTACCGCGATGTGCGCGATGCCACGGAAGCCGCGGCGGACGCGCTCAGCGGCAAGACGCCGCTGTCGAACGAAGCCTTCCTCGTCCACGCCTATCGCGCCAGCCAGTACAAGCAGGGCGCGAGTCGGCGCGCGACCTATGACGAGTTGATCTCGACCGGCAACATTGGGCTCATCGAAGACCGCAAGCTGCTGAATCTCGCGGTGCGCGGCTATAGCGTGGTGACGATCGACAACACCGTGAAGGAAGGCATCGAATCGCCGTTCCGCGCACTTTTCCGGATGGCGGTTCCGAACGACGTGCAGCGCGCGCTGGCGAGCCAGTGCGGTGATCGCTACATCCTGCCCGGCGACTACTCGAACTTCGACCACGTGATCGACTACCCCTGCGAAAGCGGACTACCCGCAGCCGACATCGACGCCGCCGCCGACGCGTTGCGCACTGATCCGCAAACACTGCGTTACCTGCGTCTGCGCGTCGCCGATCTCGAAACACGCCTCGCCGATCTCACTGGCAACAACCGTGACGTGCTCGAGGGCTACCTCGAGATCGCGAAGGAAAAGCCATGAGCGAGAACCAGGACGAGTCCCCGATCGATGCTCAAGGCCCGGCGCCCGCGCGCCGCTCACGCTGGCAACGCTTCTCACCCTCGATGGGGTGGCCTGCGTTCTGGAGCGAAATCCTGATCGTGGTGCTGGGCGTCGCGATCGCGCTTGCGGCGAACGAAGCCGTGGAAGACTGGAATTGGCGCAAGAAGGTCGAGGATGCAGACGCACGCCTGCAAAGCGACATCGCCTGGGTGTTCCTGTGGTCGGCGGAGAAATCGGTCACCCAGCCGTGCGTAGACGCACAACTGGCGGCGATGAGCCGCAACGTGCTGGAAAGCGGCGACAACTTGAACCCCTTGGCGGTCGGAATCGCGCTGGATCGCCAGTGGGTGGTGCGCATGCCGACGCGTCCCTACCGATTCCCGACCTGGGAGGCACTGCTCGCCGACGGCACCGCGAGCCATTTCCCTGCGCAGCGTCAGGCGATCCTGGGGCGCATCAGCCATGACATGGTGCAGGCGCGTGCCTACGAGGCGGAATCGCGTGGCCTGGATGGCGCCCTGCTGGTGATGCGCGATCCGATCGCGCTCGACCCGGTGGTACGCGCCGACCTGCTGACCAATATCAATCGCCTGCGATCGCTGTGGGGAAACGAAAGGCTTTACGCACGGCAGCGGATGCGCTTGATCGCCGACGCCGGCATTGCGCCTTCGGACGCGACGGTCGAACTCTTCCTCAATGCAGAGGGCAAGCACCCTTCCGGTAGCGACTTCTCCGGCGCGGTGCCCGACTGCAATGCAAAGGAGTTGCCCCTCGCTGACTGGCGCGACTATCGGGACGTCGTCTTCACGATCGGTGCGCCCGGCGAGGGGAGTGCCAAGTGATCTTCCGCCGTCTCGCCCAATCGCTGAAGGAACAGAACTGGACGACGATCGCGATCGAGTTCGTGCTGCTGGTGCTCGGCGTGTTCCTCGGCATCCAGGCTGCGAACTGGAACGATGCGCGCGCGCTCGATGTGCTCGAACGTGATCATCTGCGCAACCTGAAAGCGGAGATCGAGAAGGACATCGAAGTCACCCATTCGCGGAGGGCGTTCTACAGCGGCGTGAATACCGCCGGCGAGCGTGCGTTGGCATTCCTGGAAGCCGATCGACCCTGCACCGAGGACCAGTGCTGGCGACTGCTCGTCGATTTCTTCCACGCATCGCAATGGATCGATGTCGGCGTCACGCAGACGACGTATGCCGAAATGCGCCGCATCGGGCTGCCGCGCACACGCGCGGTTGCCCTCGTGCTCGAGCGCTATTACGCGCAGTTCGCCAGCATCAACAGCATTTCCAATGAACGGCCGGTGTATCGAATGCTGGCGCGGGGACTGATCCCGGCGCGTGCGCAACAGGCGATGTGGGCCGACTGTCATGAAGGCGTTGGCGGTGAAGAGACCTTCAACAACGGCTGCCCGGCCGGCATTCCTCAGGAACAGGCGGCGCGTGCGGTGGAGGCGCTCCGTGCACACGTCGACATCAAGCCGACGCTCACGCAATGGACGTCCACGATCGTCCCGATCGTGAAATACCTCGGCGATCCGAATGGCGAGGCCAGCAAGGCGATTGCTGCCATCGACCAGGAATTGGGAGCGGCGCCATGATCCTGCGCCGCTTCGCGCAAGCTCTGAAGGAACAGAACTGGACCAGCATCGCGATCGAATTCGTGTTGCTCGTGCTCGGCGTGTTCCTCGGCATCCAGGTGGCGAACTGGAACGAGGCGCGTGTCGAGGATGCGAAGGCGCGGGCCTATCTGGCGCGTGTGCATGGCAACTTCGCGTCCGACCTGCAATCGATCGAGCGTCGCGAGGTGTTCTGGCGGCAGGTGATCGATCATGGCAAGCACGCCATCCGCTACGCCGAAACCGGCGAGTTGGTCGACGGCTCGGCGTGGAAAACGGTGCTGGCGTTCTATCAGGCCAGCCAGCTCTGGCAGTGGGTCACGGCCGATTCGACCTACCAGGAAATGCGCAGTGGCGGTGAACTGGGCCTGATCCGCGACCAGCGCCTGCGCGATGCCATGTCGAGCTATTACCTCGAGAACGGTTCGGGCACCGCCTACCTGTTCGCCATGCAACCGGAATATCGCAAGATCGTGCGCGGGCTGACGCCACAGATCATCGCCGACCACATCTGGGCGCAGTGCTGGCAGCAGCCCAGCCCGACCGAACAGCGACTGCCCGATTGCGATTCGCCGATCTCGGAGGTCGAAGCGCAGGCCGTGCTCGACGGCTACCTGAAAGACGTGACGCTGCTGCCGGAACTGCGTTTCTGGGTGGCCAATCAGGGCGTGGCCCTGAACGTGATCGGCAATTACAAGCCGGTCCTGCGGGACATGCTGGCGCGCGAAAAGTCGGAGGCTGCACGATGAATTTCCTCGCCGGACAGCGCTGCCAGCATGTCGCCCTCTTGGCCTGCCTTGGCTTGAGCGGTGTCCGGAATCGTCCGTTCAAATCCAGAAGGAGAACGTCCCATGAGTGAAGTCGAAACCGTGCGTAACCTGTATGCGGCATTTGCCGTGGGCGATATCCCGGCCGTGCTCGCGGCGCTGGACGCGAACATCGACTGGCGCGAAGCCGAGAGCTTTCCGTACGCCGATCGCAACCCGTACATTGGCCCGGAAGCCGTCTTGCAGGGCGTATTCGCGCGCCTCGGCGGCGAATGGGATGGCTGGCACCTGAAGGTGGATCAGGTGCTCGCGGTCGAAGGTGGCCGTGTACTGGCCACCGGGCGTTACCGCGCCACCTGCAAGGCCACCGGCACCGCGATCGATGCCCAGTTCGCCCACCTGTGGCGAATCGCGAACGGCCGCGCTGTCACCTTCCAGCAGTTTGCCGACACGCGCCAGGTGTCC
>DATMVT010000215.1:0-1588 GCA_035562895.1 Patescibacteria group bacterium
GCCTGCGCGTTACCGCCAGCGTGCCGCAATACCGCCTGAAGGAGATGCGCGGCGTGCAGGTTGCGCGCGTCGAATTCCCCGAACTGGACAAATGGGGCGATGCGACTGCGGTGAACATCCTGCCGACCGCCGATTCCTCGACTCACGTCTCGCAGGTGCGCGTCACCCTGCCTGCCGTCCCGGAAGCGACGCCGGGAATGTTCGCGCGCGTCCACTTCATCGTCGGCCAGGCCGAAAAAATGACCGTGCCGGCAAGTGCCGTGTTGCGCCGCGGTGAAGTGGCGGCGGTTTACGTGCTGAACGCCGATGATCGCCTCAGCCTGCGCCAGTTGCGCCTGGGCGAGGCTGTCGGCCAGGGCGAGGTCGAAGTGCTGGCCGGCCTAGCCGCGGGTGACAAGGTGGTGACCGATCCGGTCCGGGCCGGCATTCAATTCAAGTCGGGCAAGTAAGCGATGAGTAGCGAAGCTGGTTCGGCCGAACAGAAAATGGGCATCTCCGGGCGCATTGCCGCCACCTTCCAGAACTCGCGAATGACGCCGCTGCTCGCCCTGGTCGCCTTCCTTCTCGGCGTCTTCGCGACGCTGGTCACGCCGCGCGAGGAGGAGCCGCAGATCGACGTGACGATGGCCGACGTCCTCGTCGCCTTTCCCGGTGCCTCGGCGGAAGATGTGGAAAACCTGGTCGCGCGGCCGGCCGAGCAGGTGCTCTCGCGCATGCACGGCGTCGAGCACGTCTACTCGGTGTCGCGGCCCGGCATGGCGGTGATCACCGTCCAGTTCGACGTCGGCCTCAAATATCTCGATGCCGTTGTCCGCCTCCACGATACCGTGCAATCGCACCGCGACTGGCTATCGCCCAACCTCGGCGTGCTGGAACCGGTGGTCAAGCCGCGCGGCATCGACGACGTGCCCATCCTTTCGTTCACCTTCTGGACCAGGGATCCGCAGCGCTCGGCCTTCGAACTGCAACAGGTGGCGCGCGCCGTCGAGATCGAACTGAAGCGGATCAAGGGTACGCGCGACGTGTCCACCATCGGCGGCCCCAACCACGCCATTCGCGTGCTGATGGACGCCGAGCGGATGAACGCCTTCGGCGTCACGCCGCAGGAAATCGTCGCCGCGCTGCGGGTGTCGAATGCGCTGCAATCATCGGGCAGCATCACCGCCGGCAATCGCGAAGTCCTGGTGCAGACCGGCACCTACCTGGAATCGGCGGCCGACGTCAGGCAACTGGTCGTAGCCGTGCGCGGCACTGCCAACGACCGCAAGCCTGTGTTCATCAGCGACGTTGCGACGGTCGAGGACGGCCCCGACCAGCCCAAGGCCTACGCCTGGTTCGGCAGCAAGGAAGGCGAGTTTCCGGCGGTGACCCTGCAGATGTCGAAGCAACCGGGCGTCAATGCCGCGGACATCGCGGTGGCGGCGATCAAGCGCATCGAAAGCCTGAGAAACACCGTCATTCCGGAAGGCGTCGAAGTCACCGTGACGCGCAACTACGGCGCCAGCGCCACCGAAAAGGCGCAAAAGCTGATCGGCAAGCTGATCTTCGCCACCGCCTTCGTCGTCCTGCTGGTCTTCTTCGCACTCGG
>DATMVT010000216.1:0-13313 GCA_035562895.1 Patescibacteria group bacterium
CGTCACGCGACTGACCGTGATCGACGCGAGCAGATTCTCGGCCCAGCGACTCGCGACCTTGCCCTTCTTCACCGTTTCCGGCACGACGCCGTCGCGCTCTTCGGCGCGGCGCTTCATGTCCAGCAACTGATCCAGCGTCAACGCATACAGGTC
The DNA here is from genome assembly GCA_035562895.1 of Patescibacteria group bacterium. Classification (GTDB taxonomy): domain Bacteria; phylum Pseudomonadota; class Gammaproteobacteria; order Xanthomonadales; family Ahniellaceae; genus JADKHK01. The sequence goes on from DATMVT010000216.1 coordinate 154, forward strand.
GGCGACGTGGTGCACGAAGCCGAGGTCGACCAGGTTTTCGATGTAGGCGTCGCCGAGTCCTTCAATATCCATCGCTCGACGCGATGCGAAATGCCGGATCGACTCCTTGCGTTGCGCCGGGCACACGCCGGTGCCCGTGCACCGCAGCGCCGCCTCGTCGCCTTCGCGCGCGAGTCGCGATCCGCAGTCCGGACAATGCGTCGGCATTTCGAACGGCGTGAGCCCGTCGGGCCGCCGGTCGAGCACGACCGCGACGACCTCCGGGATCACGTCGCCGGCGCGGCGCACGACCACGGTGTCGCCGACGCGCACGTCCTTGCGTCGCACTTCGTTCTCGTTGTGCAGCGTCGCGTTGGTCACGACGACGCCAGCCACCTGCACCGGACGCAGACGCGCGACCGGCGTGATCGCGCCGGTGCGCCCGACCTGCACGTCGATGGCTTCGACGACGGTCTGTTCCTCGCGCGCCGGAAACTTGTGCGCAATGGCCCAGCGCGGCGCGCGCGAGACGAAACCGAGATCGCGCTGCGCGGCGATATCGTCGACCTTGTAGACGACGCCGTCGATGTCATAGGGCAAAGCGTCGCGCCGCTCGCCGATGCGGCGGTAGTAAGCGAGCAATCCGGCGAGGCCGACGGCGCGATCCGCTTCCGGACAAACCGGCAGCCCGAAACGCCGGAATTCGGCGAGCATTTGGGTGTGATGTGCCCAGGTCGCCTCGGGCTCGATGCGACCGAGCGCATAGGCGTAGAACGCCAGGGGGCGCGATGCCGCGACCTTCGGGTCGAGCTGGCGAATCGAACCGGCGGCGGCGTTGCGCGGGTTCGCCAGCGTGCGTTCGCCGCGCGAGCGCGCGCGTTCGTTGAACGCTTCGAACGCCGCGCGCGGCATGTAGACCTCACCGCGCACTTCAAGCACGCGCGGCCAGCCGTCCGCGACCAGCCTCAGTGGAACCGACGGAATGGTGCGCACGCTGTGCGTCACGTCTTCGCCGGTGCTGCCATCGCCGCGCGTCGCGGCGCGCGTCAACAGCCCGTCGACGTAAAGCAGGCTGATGGCGAGGCCGTCGATCTTCGGCTCGACCGAGAACGCGATGTCGTCATGCCCGAGCTTGTCGGCGATGCGTCGAAAAAACTCACTCGTGTCGTCGTCGCTGAAGGCATTGCCGAGACTGAGCATCGGAACGTCATGCCGCACTTCAGCAAAACCGCCGCCGATCGGCGCGCCGACTCGCTGGGTGGGCGAATCGGCACTGACCAACTCCGGGTGCGCGGCTTCAAGTGCTTGCAGCTCGCGCAACAGCGCATCGAACGCACTGTCCGAAATCGACGGCGCATCGAGCACGTGGTATCGGTGGTTGTGCTGCGCGATGTCGTCACGCAACTGCGCGATGCGAGACGCGGGAGCCGATCTTGCGAACAGATCGCCGCTCACGCGCTCACCAAGTCTTGCGGATGGTGTTCTTTTCCTGCGCGCGATCATAGGCACGCAGCTCGTCGCGAATGTGCTGGATGCGCTGGCGACCCAGCGGATTGCGTTCCTCGTCGAGCACCACACCGCCGAGCAGTTCGGCAAAACGTTGCGCCGTCGGCAACATCGCGTCCCACGCATCGAGTGCCGACAGCGCGTTCGGCAGCACCATGAACAAGGACAAGCCATGGGTCCGCAGGGACTGGATCTGGCCCATGTCGAAGCGACCCGGACGCATCATGTTGGCGACGCTGAATACCGCTCCATATTCCGAGGACGAGGCCGGCATGCGATGGAACACACCGAGGTGCCCGTATGCGAGCCCGGTCTTGTCTGCCGCGACGATGATGTCGCTGCCGGAGAACGACTGCCCCTCCGGTGCCGCGACGTAGATCGTGACGATGCGATCGGTCTTTTCCGATGCGCGTGCACCGATGTTCGACTCGACGAAGAGCGGCAATGCCGAGGCCGGCTCGTCGCCGCCGGGAGACGCGGCATCGATGCCGAGTTCGACCTGACGCGGCTCGGCATGAAATGACTCCGATCGCGCTGCGGACGAGTCCGGGGCGTCTTCGCCCTTGATCTCGCGACTCAGCCGATCGAGCTCGGCAGCCATTTCGGGGTCGAGCCCGCCTTGCTCGTCGAGGTTGATCGCACCGATCTGCGGTTCGGATCGTTCATCGGAAGACCTCGCCGAGACCCGGCGTCCTTGCGGCGGTCCCGGACGACGACCGGTCCACCAGATCAGTCCGAGCACGATCGCTCCGATGACCGCAAGAATGATGCGCAGCGTGGTCGTGTCCATTGCTCCTCCTTAAGCGGCGCCGGCCAGCTTGGCCGCTTCCGCGAGATCCACCGACACCAGCCGCGATACGCCGGGTTCGCGCATGGTCACGCCGCACAACTGGTTGGCGGCTTCCATCGTCGCCTTGTTGTGGCTGACGAACAGGAACTGCACGCGCTCGCTCATCTCCTGGACCATGTTGCAGAAGCGGCCGACATTGGCTTCATCCAGCGGCGCATCGACCTCGTCGAGCAGACAGAACGGCGCCGGATTGAGGCGGAAAATCGAAAATACCAGTGCGACTGCGGTGAGCGCCTTCTCGCCACCCGAAAGCAGCGAAATCGAGGTCACGCGCTTGCCGGGGGGACGCGCCATGATCGAGACGCCGGTATCGAGCAAGTCTTCGCCGGTCAGTTCCAGATAGGCGTGGCCACCTCCGAACAGACGCGGGAACAGTTCCTGCAGACCGGTATTGACCTTGTCGAACGTCTCCTTGAATCGCGTGCGCGTTTCGCGGTCGATCTTCTTGATCGCGCCTTCCAGCGTCTCCAGCGCCTGCGTCAGATCGCCATGCTGGGTATCGAGGTACACCTTGCGCGTGGATTGTTCTGCGTATTCCTGGATGGCCGCGAGATTCACCGGTTCGAGGCGTCGGATCTTTTGATCGAGATCGACCGACTTCGTCTCCCAGTCGGTGATGTTCGCCTCGGGCGGCAGCTCGGCGGCGACGGCATCGCTCGCGAATCCGGCCCCGGCAATCGCCTCGGCATGGCTGTCGGCACGCATGCGCAGACTCTGCGCCTCGAGTCGAATGCCGGAGAGCTTTTCGCGCTCATCCGACAGCTCGCGCTCGACGCGATGGCGGTCCTGCTCCAGCGCGCGGAACGCGAGGTCACACGCCTCCAGCGCCTTTCTGGCTTCGATCAACTGCTTGTCGACCAGCATGCGTTGATCGAGGTAAGTCCGCAGCTCGGCATCAAGCTGCGCGGTCGGATCGCTCTGCGTCGCGATCTGTGTCGCCAACTCGGACTTGCGCGATTGCAGCGTCGACAACTGCTGCACCATCCGCCCGAGCGACTGCTCCAGCGACGTCAGCGCCGAACGTTTCGATTCGACGCGCAGTGCGATCTGGTGCGCCTGGTCCGACGCTTCTCGCGCCGCCGCACGCGCATCTTCGCGACGTTCGAGAAACTGTCGACGTTCGCCATCGAGTCGCACTCGCAGTTCTTCCTGATCACCCATCAGCGTCACGGCGGTGTCGAGACGGCCCCGCGCCTCGCGCGCTTCGGCATCGACCTGCTCGACCCGCGAACGCAATTCAGCCAGCTCGATGTCGATGCGTGCGGTGCGACTCTGCGCCGCCTCCAGCTTGCCGCGTTCGCTCTGGATTTGGCCGGCGATCTCGGACAACTGGCGGTGCGAAAAATACAGGTCCCGTTGCGCATCGTCGCGGGCGCGCTCGGCATCGAAATTCGCCTGCTTGAGTTGATCCTGGTTTTCGATCAGTGCTTCGATCTGCGCTTCCAGGGTCTGCAGCGTCTCGGCCAGCGCATGCAGTTCACGCTCGCGTGCGAGCACGCCGCTTCCCGCCTGCCCGCCCTTGGCGACACGCAGCCAGTCGCGGCCCAGCCATTCACCGTCACGGGTAATCACCGATTCGCCCGGCGCCAGCGTCGCCGCGATGCGCTGCGCCTCCACGAACGACTCGGCGGCACGAACCCGATCCAGCAAGGCCATCGCTGCCGCCGGACCCTGCGCGCGAGCCGACAGTCGATCACCCCCGCTGCTCGCACCGGCGTGCGCGTCGATGATCGATACCTGGCCCTCGACGAGCGACGCGAGCGAGTCGCCGAAACGGTGCGGGGACTGGCCGATGGCGGCCTCGAGCCAGCCAGCGAGGACCGTTTCGACGGCGCGCTCCCAGCCTTCGTGCACGTCCAGCGCTTCACCGAGGCGACGCGCCTTGCCGAGTCCGACCGAATCGAACCAAGTTGCCGCGGCGTTCTTCTCCTGGCCAAGCGCGGCGTGCTGCAGCGCTTCCAGAGACGCGAGGCGGCCCTTGCCCGCCTGCAATCGACTGCGTGCTTCGTTGAGCTGATGCTGCAGTTCGCGTGTCTGCTCTTGCACGTTCGCCAGCGTCTGTTTGCGCTCGTCGAGCAGCAGCGTCAATTGTTCGACTTTCTCGCGTGTCTCCTCCTCGCGCAGCAGCAACGTCTCCGCACCGTCGCTGAGCGACGCGACATCCATCTTCGCGCGTTCGTCCACGAGAAGTGACAGTCGAGTGGAGGTCTCGAGCGACTGCTTGTCGAGGAAGTTCAATCGCGTGCGTTCGACTTCGGCGGCACGAGCGGATTCACCGCTGTCGCGCGCGTAAGCATCCCAGCGCGACTGCCAGTCCACGATCGCGGCTTCGGCGGCGCGCAACGCGTCCTGTCGATTCTCGACCTCGACCTGCAATGTCTCGATCTGCGGCTCGGATTCGGCCAGCGACATCCGCAACAGCTCGATCTGATCCTGATCGCCACGGATGTGCTCGGAGACTTCGTTCAATGCCGTGTCGGTCTCCTTGGCCGCGCGCGCCAGTCGTTCGGCGAGGTCACGGTTGTAGGTGATCTGTTGCTCGACGCGCGCGATTTCGCCGCCGACGCGATACAACTCGCCCTGCACGGTGTTGAAGTGGTCGGTGGCTTCGATCTGCTTGCCGCGTTCGTCTTCGAGCCGCGCTTCGATGGCGCGCTGCTCGGTCGTGAGTTGCTCGCTGCGCATCTCGATCTCGCGCAGGGCCTGGCTGCGCGCATCGAGTTCACCCTGCAGATTGCGCAGGTGCAGCGCTTTCAGTTCGGCATCGACGCGACCATGCTCTTCCTTGAGCTTCTGGTAACGCTCGGCCTGTTTGGCCTGGCGGTTCAGATGTTCGAGTTGCTTGTCGACTTCCTGGCGCAGGTCGTTCAGTCGATCGAGATTTTCGCGCGTCGACTTCATCCGCGACTCGGTCTCCTTGCGGCGCTCCTTGTACTTGGAAATGCCGGCCGCTTCTTCGAGATGGGTGCGCAGGTCTTCGGGGCGCGCCTCGACGATCTGGCTGATCATGCCCTGCTCGATGATCGAGTAGCTGCGCGCGCCGAGGCCGGTGCCGAGAAAAACATCGACGATGTCGCGGCGGCGACATCGGGTGTTGTTCAGGAAATAGTTCGACTGACCGTCGCGGCTGACCTGACGCTTGATCGAGATTTCGTTGAAGTTGGCGTATTCGCCCTGGATGGTGCCGTCGGAATTGTCGAAGATCAGTTCGACCTGGGCACTGCCCACCGGCTTGCGTTGGCCCGAACCCGAGAAGATCACGTCGGTGATCGCATCGCCGCGCAGGCGACTGGCCGCGCTCTCGCCCATCACCCAGCGGATCGCATCGATGATGTTGGATTTGCCGCAGCCATTGGGTCCGACGATGCCGGTCATGTTGGTCGGCAAATGCAAGGTCGTCGGATCGACGAAGGACTTGAAGCCGGAAAGTTTGATCGTCGAAAGGCGCATCGTGCGTGTGTCGTGATGAATTCGTGAGCGTCGGATGACGGACAAACCGGGTTTGCGGCGTCAAGGTCGCTTCGCTACCTTTGCGCCCCTGACCCATCCGAGAGAACGACCGTGTCGACCAAACCGTCGAAAGCGCTGGAAACCTTTCCCAACCCACAGCCGGGTCGCGACTATACCATCCGGATGCGGATTCCCGAGTTCACCTGCGTCTGCCCGAAGACCGGCCAACCGGACTTCGCGACCCTGCACCTCGACTACGTGCCCGAAAAGACTTGCGTCGAATTGAAGTCGCTCAAGCTGTACATGTGGAGCTATCGCGACGAGGGCGCCTTCCACGAAGCGGTGACCAACAAGATCCTCGACGATCTGGCCAAGGCCACGAAACCCCGTTTCATGCGCTTGACCGCCGAGTGGTACGTGCGCGGCGGCATCTACACCACGGTCGTGGCCGAGCATCGCGCCAAGGGCTGGAAACCGGCGGTGAAAGTGGAACTGCCCTGATCAAGCCGCGGGCGCGCCGGACTGGATCGCCAGCGCGTGGATATCGGTCGTCATCAACTCGCCGAGTGCCGCGTAGATCGCGCGGTGCTGGGCCAGTGGCGACTGGCCACGGAACGCCGCGGCACTGATCTTGACGGTGAAGTGGCCGCGGCCATCGCGAGCGCCTTCATGTCCGGCATGCTTGTGGCTGTCGTCGATGACCTCCAGCGCTGTCGGACTGAACGCCACTTCCAGGCGACGGCGAATTTCGGCAACACGTTGTTCGCGCGGCAGCATCAGGGCAACACCTTCTTGAACGGGCGGACATCGACGCGCTCGTAGACGCCGGCCGTGACATAGGGATCGGCATCGGCCCAGGATCGGGCCTCGGGCAGGGAATCGAATTCGGCAATGATCAGGCTGCCGGTGAATCCCGCCGGACCCGGGTCCTCGGCGTCGATCGACGGACAAGGACCGGCAACGAACAGGCGACCTTGATCGAGCAACGCGACGAGCCTCGCCAGATGCGCCGGGCGCGCCGCCAGACGAGCGGACAGGCTGTCGGGGACGTCATGACCTTGAATGAGATACCACATCCGTTCAGTATCGATGGCCTTGGCGCTATGGACAAGCGCCGTCGGGCGACGTAGGCTGCGCGCTTGAACTGGAACGACGCCTTTCAGGCCGAACGTTCCGAAGCCGCCCGACGAGCGGCCCGCTGTCTCCCTGACCTTTGACCGGCACCGCAACGCGCGGTCCCCTCCCGGGTCTCGGATTTCTCTCTCTTGATCGATCGATGCAATTTCACGCGCCTCGGGCGTGGACGTCCTTGGCGCATGGCGCGAGCCGAATGCGTTTCGACACCGGAACTTCTGGCACCCCATGCCCCCATGAGCAGCGAAGCGGCTGAAACCAACTCGAACGTCGTGCTGTTCCCGGCACAACCGCAGCAGCAGGAAATGCCGCTGGCCACCGTGAAAGGCCAGCCGTTTCTGCAGATGCCGCAGGATCTGTACATCCCGCCGGATGCGCTCGAAGTCATCCTCGAATCCTTCGAAGGTCCGCTCGACCTGCTGCTGTACCTGATCCGCCGCCAGAACCTCGACATTCTCGACATCCCGATCGCCGAGATCACCCGCCAATACGTCGACTACATCGACCTGATGCAGGACATGCGCCTCGAATTGGCCGCGGATTACCTGGTGATGGCCGCGATCCTCGCCGAGATCAAGTCGCGCCTGCTGTTGCCGCGACCGCCGGGCGCGGAAGGCATCGAGGATGATCCGCGCGCCGATCTGGTGCGTCGCCTGCAGGAATACGAGCGCTTCAAGAAGGCGGCCGAGGACATCGAGGCGATGCCGCGCCAGGATCGCGACTTTTTTCCGGCCTCGGCCGACGTCGGCGAACGCACCGTGGTCAAGGTCCCGCCGCCGGTCGAGTTGAAGGAACTGTTGCTGGCGCTGAAGGACGTGCTCAAGCGCGCCGATCTGTTCGGCCATCACAACATCAAGCGCGAGGCGCTCTCGGTGCGCCAGCGCATGACCGATGTGCTGGCGCAACTCGAAGACCATGAATTCCATCTGTTCGAGTCGCTGTTCACGGTCGAGGAAGGCCGTCTCGGCGTGGTCGTGGCCTTTCTCGCCATCCTCGAACTGGCGAAGGAAAATCTGCTCGAAATCACCCAGAATGACGCCTTCGCGAGGATCTACGTGCGCTCAAGGACCGTCACCGCCGAAGCCGAAATCGAAGTCGAAGCCGAGTCCTGATGTTCACGCCGACCATGGAACACCCCCAGTTGAAACGCATCGTCGAAGCCGCCCTGCTCGCGGCGGGCCAGCCGATGGCGCTGACGCAGATCAACGAACTGTTCGGCGAAGAGGAAATGCCGGGCGTCGACGCGATCGCGAATGCACTCGCCGAGCTGCAGGCCGACTGCGCCGATCGCGGCGTCGAACTGGTCGAAGTCGCGAGCGGCTGGCGTTACCAGATCCGCAAGGAAACCCAGCCCTGGGTCTCGCGCCTGTGGTCGGAGCGCCAGACCAAGTATTCGCGCGCCCTGCTGGAAACGCTGGCGCTGATCGCCTATCGCCAACCGATCACGCGCGCCGAGATCGAACAGATCCGCGGGGTCGCGGTATCGACCAACATGGTCAAGACGCTCGAGGAGCGCGAATGGATCCGCGTCGTCGGCCATCGCGATGTCCCGGGCCGCCCGGCCCTGTTCGGCACCACCAAGCATTTCCTCGACTACTTCAACCTGAAGAGCCTCGACGAACTTCCGCCGCTGGCCGAGTTGCGCGACCTGAGCGACATCGAACCGCAACTCGCGCTCGACCCCGCCACGCTGGGCGTGCTGCCGACGGCACCGGACCCGTCCGACAACGACGAATCCGCCGATCCCGATGGTGAAGACCGCTACGTCGAACGCGAGCGCGCAGACGAATCGAGCGACATTGAAGACCTGACGACGCCGACCGAACACATCGCCGGCATCGAATCCGCCACGACGCCGAGCGAAGACCGCAGTGGCGATGACCTTGACGCGCCCGAAGGCGACGTCGCCCAACCCGAATTCAACGAGCACTGAAGCATGAGCAACGAAGAAACGCCCCGCCGCGTCCTGTCCCTGAAGCGCGAAGCCCGCGACGGCGCACCCATTGTCGAGGAACGCCTGCAGAAGGTGATGGCACAGGCCGGCATCGGTTCGCGTCGCGCCATCGAGGAACGCATCAGCGCCGGCGAGATCAAGGTCAATGGCATCGTCGCCGAACTCGGCAGCAGCATTCGCAATGGCGACCGCGTCGAGATCGACGGCAAGTCGTTCATGGCGATGCCGACCCCAGCCGAAGAGGTGCAGCTGTTGATGTACCACAAGCCCGAAGGCGAGCTGACCACGACCGACGACCCGGACGGACGCCGCACCGTGTTCGAACGCCTGCCGAAATTGAAGGGCGCACGCTGGATCGCGATTGGCCGCCTCGACATGAACACCACCGGCTTGCTGCTGCTGACGACCGACGGCGAGCTCGCGAACGCGATGATGCATCCGTCGCGCGAAGTCGAGCGCGAATATGTCTGCCGCATCCATGGCACCGTCACCGACGAGATACTGGAGCGACTGAAGAACGGCGTTCTGCTCGAGGACGGCTCGGCGCAGTTCGACGACATTCACACGATTTCGCTCGGCGAGACGCACAGCTGGTTTCGCGTGACCTTGCGCGAAGGGCGCAATCGCGAAGTGCGTCGGATGTGGGAGGCGGTCGGCCTGCTGGTCAGTCGCCTGAAGCGCATCCGCTACGGCAGCATCGAATTGCCGCGACAGTTGCGTCGCGGTCATTACCAGGCACTGCCGATGGAGCAGATCGTCGCGCTGCGCAAGGAAGCCGGTCTTGGCGATGTGCCCGACACGCTGACTTTGCAGGCGGTGCTGGGCGTGCGTCGCGCCCAGAAGAACGTCAGCGAGTTCCGCCCGTCCGGCAAGGCCGAGGGCTGGAGCGGTCAGCAGGACGAGGGACGCGAATTGCGCGCCTTCGACCGTGTTTCCGACGACGGCTTCCGTCGGGATCGCAAGCCCGGTTCGGGTGCGCGTCGCGGCAAGCCCGGCGGCAAGCCTGGCGGTGGCGGATTCAAGCCCGGTGGCCCGCGTCCGGCCGGCGGCAAGCCCGGCGGTTTCAAGGGCAAGCCGCGGCGTGATGCCGGCCCGGGCGCCGACGCGCGCAGTGGCCCCGAACGTGGCAATTCGTTCGGCAACGAAGCGCGTTCATTCCACGATGACGACAACCGCGGCAACCGCATCGATTCGCGACCTGCGCGTCCGGCCGGCAATTTCGCGCCCAGCGCGGGTGCCGGTGCCGGCAAACCGCGTCGTGAAGGCGGTGGCGGGAAGCGTGGACCGGCCACCTTCACCGGCCCGATGGACTCGCACAGTTTCATGGACAATCCGCGCCCGCAAGGTCGCGGGCCCGGCCCCGGCGCACGACCGGGTGCAGGACCGCGTCCTGGCGGTGGCGGGCGTCCGGGGGGTGCGCGTCCCGGCGGTGGCGGCAAACCGAATCGTGGCGGTCCGCCGCGCGGTCCGCGCTGATCCGACGCCCCAAGTGTTCGATTTGACGAGGCGCGATCCGGACTAAACTGGGCGCCCCGAATCGAAATCTGGAGTGTTCGCATGCTGTGGAAGCGCGGTCGTCGCAGTGACAACGTCGTGGGCGCCGAAGCGGGCGGTGCGCGCCGCTCGCCGATGGGCGGCAAGGGCGGCATGGGCATCGGCGGCGTGCTCATCGTCGTCGTGATCGCCCTGTTCATGGGCAAGAACCCGGCCGATCTCCTGGCGCTGCTTGGCAATCCCGGACCGACGACGCAAAGCGACGCGCCGATCGATGCGGCGCCGCAGCCGCTGCCGCAGAACGAAGAGACCGACTTCGTGCGTGCCATCCTCGGCAGCACCGAGGACGTGTGGTCACAGGCCTTCGAAGGTGGCCGCTACCCGGCCCCGAAACTGGTGATCTTTTCCGGATCGGTGTCTTCGGCCTGCGGTCAGGCGACCTCCGCGGTCGGTCCGTTCTATTGCCCGGGTGACCAGCGCGTCTATCTCGACACCGCGTTTTTCGACGACATGAAGCGCCAGCTCAACGCGCCCGGCGAATTCGCGCGCGCTTACGTGATTGCGCACGAAGTCGGTCATCACCTCCAGAACGTCACCGGGGTGATGAAACGGACTGCGCAATTGCGTGCACAAGGCGAAGAAATGGAAGGCGCGAATGGCCTCAGCGTGCGCCAGGAATTGCAGGCCGATTGCTACGCCGGCGTCTGGGCCAGGCACGCCCACGAACAGCTGCAGTGGCTCGAGGCCGGCGACGTCGAATCCGCACTCAACGCCGCCACCGCAATCGGCGACGATCGCCTGCAACAGCAATCCCGCGGCCACGTCGTGCCCGATTCCTTTACCCACGGCACCTCGGCTCAGCGCGTTCGCTGGTTTCGCCTCGGCATGGAATCCGGCGACGCCCAGAAGTGCGACACGTTTGCGGTGGCACAGTTGTAACGACAGGCTGGCGGAGAGAGTGGGATTCGAACCCACGGTGACATCGCTGCCACGCCGGTTTTCAAGACCGGTGCCTTAAACCGCTCGGCCATCTCTCCGTAAAGCTTGCCCCTCACCCTGCCCTCTCCCCCCGCTGACGCGGGGCGAAGGAAAGACGTGGGCGAGTTTAGCTGATCGGGTCGGGTGAGCGATCAGGCGATGCGCTCGGCGCCGCCCATGTAGGGGCGCAGCACCTCGGGGATGGTGATCGAGCCGTCTTCGTTCTGGTAGTTCTCGATGACGGCGATCATGGCGCGGCCGACGGCGACGCCCGAACCGTTCAGCGTATGCACGAGTTCGGGTTTGCCGGTCTCCGGATTGCGGAAGCGCGCCTGCATGCGGCGCGCCTGGAAGCCTTCGCAGTTCGAGCAGGAACTGATTTCGCGGTAGCGGTTTTCAGAGGGCAGCCAGACTTCGAGGTCGTAGGTCTTGGTCGCGCCGAAACCCATGTCGCCGGTGCACAGCAGCATGCGGCGATACGGCAGGCCGAGTTTCTCGAGCACGACTTCGGCGCAGCGCGTCATGCGCTCGTGTTCGTCGTAACTCTGCGTGGGCATGGTGATGCTGACCAGCTCGACCTTCTCGAACTGGTGCTGGCGGATCATGCCGCGCGTATCACGACCGGCCGAGCCGGCCTCGGCGCGAAAACACATCGAATGCGCGGTCATGCGCAGCGGCAATGTCTCCGCGGCAAGAATTTCGTCGCGCACGATGTTGGTCAGCGGCACTTCCGAGGTCGGGATCAGGTAGCGCCTGTCTTCACCCGCGGTCGCGAACAAGTCTTCCTCGAACTTCGGCAGCTGACCGGTGCCGCGCATGCTGGCGGCGTTGACCATCAGCGGCACGTTGGTTTCGAGGTAGCCATGTTCCTGCGTGTGCAGGTCGAGCATGAACTGGGCGAGTGCGCGATGCAGGCGCGCGAGTTCGCCGCGCAGCACGGTGAAGCGTGCGCCGGACAATTTCGCCGCGGTCTCGGCATCGAGCCAGCCCTTGCGCGCGCCAAGATCGACGTGATCTTTCGGCGTGAACGCGAACGGACGCGGCGTGCCCCAGCGATGCTGCTCGGCATTGCCCTGTTCGTCGGCGCCGACCGGCACCGATTCGTGCGGGATGTTCGGGATGTTCAGCGACAGCGCTTCGATGTCGGCCAGCAGTTCGGCCTGGCGTTGTTCGCCCGCCTTCAGCTCGTCGCCGATGCTCGCGACTTCAGTCATCAGCGCCGCGGTGTCTTCGCCCTTGCCCTTGGCGATGCCGATCGCCTTCGAACGCGTGTTGCGCAGATTCTGCAGCTCCTGCGTGCGCGTCTGCACCGCCTTGCGCTCGGCTTCGAGCGCTTCGAACGCGGCGACGTCCAGGGCGAAACCGCGCGTGGCATGCAGGCGTTCGGCGGTTTCGAGGAGTTTCGAGCGGAACAGGACGGGATCGAGCATGGCGAATCCTGGGAGCAAGGCCGCGGATTATCGCCCGCGGCCCCGGTTCCGCTCAATGACGGATTCAGGCGTTCGCCGGTTTCACCATCTTGGCGATGATCAGGCCCGCCAGCAGCCCGCCGACTGCATGTTCGAGTGCACCGACGAAGACGAAATTTCGCGGGAAGTGGTACCAGGTGAACTGCGGCAACGAGATCGACAGCCAGGCGAACAGGCCGATCAGTGTCGCGACACCGACACGCCTTGCGTAACTGCCGGGCACCGCTCCCAACACGACCGCGAGCAGGAACGCCGCGATCGTCGAGGTCAGCAACTGGTGCAGGATCTGAGGCCCCATGGCGGCCGGGTCACCGGGCAAGCCGTTGGCCTTGTAAACGACCCATGC
>DATMVT010000217.1:0-6281 GCA_035562895.1 Patescibacteria group bacterium
CGCCAGGACCGATGTACGCGACCTATCGCACCTCGCGCGGCGGCATCTACAACCCGACCACGAATGCCAACGGTCTGGCGCTGGACTGGGCCCAGTTGCGCGCGATCTCGCCGGATGGACAGGCCGCCAATTCGTTCGGTCTGCATCCGCAGTGCGGCGATTACACGTTCACGCCGCCGGGCGGCGCGCAGACCACGCAGTCCGGCCTGGCCAGCCTGTTCGCGGCCCAGCGCGTCGCGCTGTTCCCGAACATCGGCACGCTGGTCAGGCCGATCACCAAGGCGACCTATGCCACGACCGCGCGCCCGCCGCAGCTGTATTCGCACAACGACCAGACCACGCAGTGGCAGCTCGGCCGCACCAATGGCAACCATCCCTACGGCTGGGGTGGCGCGGTCGCGGCCCAGGTTTCCGCCGGCAATGGCCTGCAGTCGCTGGCGCCGTGCATCTCGATCGCCGGCAGCTCGCGGTTCCTGGTCGGCGACGGCGTGTTTCCGTACCAGATGTCGAGCAGTGGGGCGACGGCGCTGAACAACTACTCGGCCACCGCCGGCGGCACGCAGACGGCGCGGCGCACGGCCCTGCTCGATCTGCTGGCACAGACCTACGCCCACCCGTTCGCGGACGAGTATGCGCGCCTGAGTGCGCGATCGCTCGACCTGACCCAGACCGTCAGCGGTGCGTTGGCGCTGGCGGGAACGATCACGACGCCGTACCAGATGTCGAGTGCGCCGACCGGAAGCAATCCGTATCCGTCGGCACAGGTCACCGTCGCCGGCACGAACTATTCAAATACCTTGCTCGACCAGCTGCGCATGGTCGCGCGCATGATCAAGGTCTCGCGCCCCGGCTCCGGCGCCGCCATCGACCATGAGCGCCAGGTGTTCCTGGTGCGACTCGGCGGCTTCGACACCCATGACACGCAGATGGCCAATACCGGCCAGCCGCTGTTGATGGCGCGCCTGAATCAGGCGCTGGCCTGGTTCTGGCGGTCGATGTCCGATCTCGGCCTCCAGAACGAGGTCACGCTGTTCACGATGAGCGAATTCGCGCGCACCTTGTCGAGCAACGGCAACGGCTCCGACCATGCCTGGGGTGGCGTGCAACTGGCCATGGGCGGGGCGGTGGCCGGACGCAAGTTCTACGGCACTTTTCCGAACCAGACCCTCGATGGCATCGACTGCTTCTCGCGCGGACAGTTCTTGCCAACCACGCCGGTGGACCGATTCGCGGCGACGCTGGCGCGCTGGATGGGCGTGCCCGATGTCGAGCTCGAAACGATGTTTCCGAACCTGGTGAACTTCAGTCCGGACACGCTCGGTTTCCTGCCGTAGCGACTTGCGGCCTCGGGGCTTCGGGCAGACACTCGGGCACTCTGACAAGGAGTGTGCCATGGCCGATCCGAAGCAATCCGCGAACGCCTTGAAGACCGGCGTCAGCGTCGCGAAGAACCTGTTCTTCGGCGAAATCGTCGAGGAAAACCTGTTCCCGTACCCGCAGATGCGCGAACGCGATCGCGAGATGCTGGGCATGATGGTGACGTCGATCGACGACTTCCTGACCAGTTACAAGGACCAGTTCCGGCATTGGGACGAGCACGCCGAGCAGCCGGCCGAGTTCATCCAGCAATTGCGCGACATGGGCCTGTTCGGCCTGATCATTCCGGAAGCCCTGGGCGGTCTCGAACTGAGCAACGCGGCCTATGCACGCGTGTTGTCGCAGACCTCGCGCTACGACTCGTCGGTGTCGCTGACCATCGGCGCGCATTCCTCGATCGGCATGAAGGGCCTGCTGCTGTTCGGCAACGATGAACAGAAGGCGCGTTACCTGCCGAAGCTCGCCAGCGGCGAGATGATCGCGGCGTTCTGTCTGACCGAGTCCGGTGCCGGTTCCGATGCCGCGTCGATCCGCACCAAGGCGACGCGCCAGGCCGATGGCTCGTGGCTCCTCAGCGGCGAGAAGATCTGGATCACCAATGGCGGCATCGCGCAGTTCTACACGGTGTTCGCGCGCACCGACGACACCGACGGGAAGATGACCGCGTTCATCGTCGAAGCCGCTTGGCCCGGCGTCTCGCACGGCCCGCACGAACAGAAGATGGGCATCCGTTCTTCGAGCACGACGACCGTGGCGTTCAGTGACGTGCGCGTGCCGGCCGAGAATGTCTTGGGCGAACCGGGCAAGGGCTTCAAGGTCGCGATGGCCATCCTCAACAATGGCCGCACTGGCCTGGGCGGCGGCGCGGTCGGTGGCATGAAGACGCTGATCGCCCTGTCCACGCAGCAGGCCAAGGACCGCAAGCAGTTCGGTCGCCCGATCGCCGAGTTCGGGTTGATCCGCGAAAAGATCGCGCAGATGACGGTCGACTGTTTCGCCGCCGAGAGCGCGGTGTGGATGGTCGCGCACTACATCGATTCCGGAAGCACCGATTACTCGACCGAGGCCGCGATCAGCAAGGTGTTCGCGTCCGATGCGATCCAGCGCCATGCGCACGAGGCGCTGCAGATCGCCGCCGGCAACGGCTACATGAAGGAGTTTCCGTACGAAAAGGTGCAGCGCGATGCGCGCATCCTGTCAATCTTCGAGGGCACCAACGAGATCCTGCGCCTGTACATCGCACTGTCCGGCATGAAGGACGTCGGCGCCTCGCTGAGCGAGTTGAAGCACGCAATCGGCGACATCTTCAACAATCCGATCAAGGGCTTCGGCGTGCTCGGCGGCTACGGTCAGCGACGCCTGTCGCATGCCACCGGCTTCGGCACCGACCACATCCTGCGCCAGATGCACCCGCGCTTGCAGGCGCTGGCCAAGACCTACGAGCAGTACACGGTGGAACTGGCGCGCGTTTCCGACGCGCTGCTGCGCAAGTACGGCAAGGGCATCGCCGACTACCAGCACCAGCAGAAGCGCGCCGCCGACATCGCCATCGACCTGTTCGTCGGCCTGTGCACGCTGTCGCGCGCCGACGCGCTGGACAAGTCCGGCGACCCGCATGCCGCGCAGGCGAAGGACATCGCCGAAGTCTTCACCAAGCAGGCGCGCCGGCGCATGTTCCGGAACGTGCGCGGGATCGAACGCAACGAGGACCGCGAGATCGAATCGCTGGCCGGCTTCATCCTCGAGCGCGGTGCCTATCCCTGGGACGTCATCTGAATCGACCGCCCTCGGTTCAGCGTGGCCGGCGCGCCGCCAGCAGCCACAGCGACAGCACCAGCGCCAGCGTCGCGACGGCGCCGCCGACCGGGACCGGCACGCGTGGCGGAACTTGGTAATCGATCACCAGCAGGGGCCGCGCCGCCGGGTCTGCGGCCTGCGCCGATTCCAGTCGCTTCGCCGTCGGCGGCGTCTGGGTTTCGTCGCTGATCAGGGCCCAGCCATGGTTCGACGTCGCATCGGCCGCCCAGGCCTGCAGATCGGCGAGCATCGCAGCGCTGGCCGGGACGATGACGCGGGTTTCGCCATCGAGCGTGAACTGGCCACTGGCAAGCGCGACGACATCGCCGCCCAAGGTCGTCCAGGGGGTTGCCGGAAAGGCACGTTGCGACCAAGTCGGATCGTCGTCGCCCGGTATCGTTCCCTGACCGCCCGGGGTGCCGGCGTCGGCGTCGCCTTCACGCCATGGCGCGGTCACGCGATGCACGTTCACGCCGACGACGCCGCTGATCGTGCGTGATACCGAGAGTTCGAGTCGCGCGCCATCGATCGATGCGCCGGATGGCAGGGTGCTCAGGTCGAAGCGCAGCAATGCGCGCCGGCGCGTGCCTTGCGCGATGCGTCCGACGAACAGGTGCGGCCCGCGACTGTCCGCGGTCTCGGCATTGCCCGCGCTGGGCTGGAACAAGGTCGCGTCGGCGACCGGTTCGAGGATCAGCGTGTCGGCGCGAGCAGCGCTGGCAGCGCCCATGAACGCGAGGACGAGCAGAAGTCGCTTCATGTCGGACGGCGCTCCCGTGCGCTGCGGCGGATGGATCAGGAAGAAGCGCCGATCCATTGGCATGGCTGCGGCGACGCGCTAGCGTGCCCGCTGATTCCGCCGCGCGCAATGGAGCCGACGATGGCCGGTACGCAACGAGACGTGACCTTCCGCTTCCTCGCCGAACCGACCGACGTCAACTTCGGCGGCAAGGTGCATGGCGGTGCGGTGATGAAGTGGATCGACCAGGCCGGGTATGCCTGCGCCGCAGGATGGGCCGGACGCTATTGCGTCACCGTCTACGTCGGCGGCATCCAGTTCGAGCGTCCGATCCAGGTCGGCCAGATCGTCGAGGTGCACGCGCAAGTCGTGCACACCGGCAGCACCAGCATGCACGTGGCGATCGACGTCGCCGCGCGCGACGCCACCGCCGAGCAGGCCGAGCGCACCACCCATTGCCTGATGGTGTTCGTGGCCGTGGACGAGCAGCGCAAGCCCATGCCCGTGCCGACCTATTTGCCGGTCGGCGACGAAGCGCGGGAACGCTCGGCCTATGCGCAGCGGATGATGGTGATGCGCAAGGAAATCGAGACCGAGCGGCGCAACTTCCTTGCGCGTTTCTCGGCGCCGCGAAGCGGCTGACCGGTCACGCGGCAGCGCCGACGATCTGTCGATCCAGTCGCCGGTAACCGATCGCTTCCATCAAGTGCGGCGTGCCGATGCGCGCGCTGCCCTCGAGATCGGCGATCGTGCGCGCGACGCGCAGGATGCGCTGGTGGGCGCGTGCCGACAGGCCCAGCCGGTCGACCGCGCGTTCCAGCAAGGTGCGTTCATGCTCGCCGAGCACGCTGGCCGACTTCAGGTCGTTCGCTCCCAGTTGCGCGTTGCACACGCCGGCACGCGCCAGCGCGAGGTCGCGTGCGCCGATCACGCGGGCCCGCACCGTGTCGGAACTTTCGCGCGGGCCGCCGTCGCGCCAGTCGCTGATCGGCAGACGCGGCACTTCGACGTGCAGGTCGATGCGGTCGAGCAGCGGCCCCGACACGCGACCGCGATAACGCGCGATCTGGTCGGCCGAGCAGCGACAGCGATCGGACACGTCGCCGGCATAGCCGCAAGGGCAGGGGTTCATCGCGGCGACCAACTGGAAGCGCGCCGGGAATTCCGCCTGCCGTGTCGCGCGCGAAATCAGGATGCGCCCGGATTCGATCGGCTCGCGCATCGATTCGAGCACGCGCCTGTCGAACTCGGGGAGTTCGTCGAGGAAGAGCACGCCATGATGCGCCAGAGAGGCTTCGCCGGGACGCGGAATCGAGCCACCGCCGACCAGGGCCACCGCGCTCGCCGAATGATGCGGCGCGCGAAACGGCCGGCGCGACAAGGCGGTGGCGATGTCGAGTCCGCACAGCGATGCGATCGCGGCCGTTTCCATCGCTTCCGCATGCGTGATCGGTGGCAGGATGCCGGGCAGGCGCGACGCGAGCATGGTCTTGCCAGTGCCGGGCGGGCCGATGAACAGCAGGTTGTGGCCGCCGCTCGCCGCGATCTCGAGCGCACGCCGCGCATGCGCCTGACCGATCACGTCGGCGAGATCGGGCACGCTGCCCAGCGTCGGTGCGATCGGCGTCGCGATGCAGCGCGTCAACCCTTCGTCGCCGCGCAGATGCGCACACACCGCGAGCAGATGATCGGCCGCGAAGACCCGGGCATCCGGCACCTGCGCGGCCTCGTCGGCGAGGGCCGCGGGCACGATCACCGCTTTGCCATGGCGCGTCGCCTGGATCACCGCCGGCAACAGGCCGTGGATGGCGCGCAGGTCGCCGGAGAGTGCCAGTTCGCCGTAGAACTCGTAGTCGTCGAGCGCGTCGATCGGCACCTGCCCGGAGGCCGCGAGGATGCCGAGCGCGATGGCGAGATCGAAGCGCGCGCCTTCCTTCGGCAGATCCGCGGGCGCCAGATTGATCGTGATGCGACGTTGCGGCCAATCGAAATTCGCGTTCAACAACGCCGATCGCACGCGGTCGCGGCTTTCGCGCACTGCGGCTTCCGGCAGGCCGACGATATTCGTTCCGGGCAAGCCGCCGGACAAATGCACTTCGATGTTCACGCGCGGCGCTTCGACGCCCAATGCCGCGCGCGCATGCACGATGGCGAGGCTCATGCCGTGCTCCCGCGCCGCGCGACCGCGCAGCGTCCCTGGGTGTTGCGGCGAACAGTGTGGTACGGCATGAGCCTCATCGCTCCGAAAAAAAACGCCGCAAGACGCGGCGTTGAAACGACACGGGCGGCGGAGTCCGTTCCGCCTACGGCCCCGGGGGAGGCCGACGCTGCCCGCTGACGGTCGAGGTCAAGGCGAACGCTGTTCCGC
>DATMVT010000218.1:0-6277 GCA_035562895.1 Patescibacteria group bacterium
CGCGCCGCACACGCTGGAGCGCACCGAGATCAATGCGTCGCCCCAGCCCGATCCGCGCTTCCCGCAAGTCAGCAAGGAAGTCAGCGACGGCCAGGTACTGGCCGGCAAGAAGTCCACCACCGTCCAGCTCGACGAGCAGCCGGCGGTCGTGAACAACGAGCTGCGCCAGACCTTCGTCCGCGTCCCCGGACTGCTCGTCTCCGAGCAGCAGGTTCCGAGCCATTTCAACGTGAACTATCGTGGCCTCGGCGACCCGCATGAATCCGAATTCGTGATGTTCTTCGAAGACGGCGTGCCGCTGGCCAGCAGCTGGTTCGGCTATCCGACCATGTACTACCTGCCGCCCACCGAACGCCTGGAGCGCGTTCAGTTCATCCGCGGCGGATCGGCGTTGCTCTACGGGCCGCAGCCTGGCCCGGCGGTGAACCTGGTGTCGCGTGATCCGATGCCGGAAGACGACTTCGCCGCGCGTTCGCGCCACGTCGCCGGTGGCGACGGCTTGTACGCGACCTACAACGAAATCAGCGGTGGCGCCGGCGACTTCGGCTACCGCGTCGAGATCGACCATCGCGAGTTCGACGGCACCCGCGTCAACTCGGACACCGACGTCGACGGCGCCGCGGTCGCGCTGACGTGGCGAGAGAGCGACATCGCGCACTGGCGCCTCGACCTGAACCATTACGAGAGCGAAAGCGGTGAAGCCGGCCGTCTGCCGACACCGCTGTACGAGACCGATCCGACGCTGACGACGACGCCGTACAACCGCATCCGCATCGAGCGCCAATCGGCGGTTCTCGGCACCGAGCGCCAACTCGGGGACGGCTACACCCTCAACGCCAAGCTCTGGCACGCACAGCTGGACCGCGACAGCCGCCGTGTCAATGCCGTGTTCCTGCCCGGCCAGCTGCCGGCCAACCTGCGCTCGAATTTCGATCATCAGGATTTCAGCAGCACCGGTCTCGACGCACGCGTCAGCCACGACTTCGGCAGCAACCACACGCTGACCTTCGGTGCCACCGCCTACACCGAGGAGAGCCCGCGCTGGCAGCGCTCCAACGTCCTGCTCGAAGCCGAAGCCGGCACGATCCTGCGCTACGCGCAGGAGCGCGGCACCGACTATGTCGCCGTCTTCGCCGAATCGATCTTCCGCTTCGACCGATGGAGCCTGATTCCGGCGCTGCGCGTGGAATCCCTCGCCCTCGACATCGACGAGACCACGGTGTCGTCCACGATCATCCGCGACGCCATCGACGACCGTTTCCACCACACCGTGCCGCTCGCCGGCATCGGTGCCACCTACGACTTCCCGGACCATGGCCTGCAGGCCTACGGCAACTTGTCGCAAGGCTACCGGCCGATGCGCTACGACGACGTCGGCAACCCGACCTCGAACCTGATCGACGGCAACGACCCGGACCCGTCGAAAACGCTGAGCGCGGAGCTCGGCTTGCGCGGCTCGCCGGTCGATGGCCTGTTCTTCGACGTCAGCGTGTTCCGCATCGACTTCAGCAACAAGATCGAGCAGATCCAGGTCTCGCCGAGCGAGGTCGAGCGCGTGAACTCCGGCGATGCCCGTCATCAAGGCATCGAATTCGCGACCGAGTACGATTTCTTCGCCGGCCGCGACGGCACCCACCTGACCGCGTTCGCTTCGGTGTCGTTGCTCGATGCCGAAATCACCGAATCGGTGACGGCGAGTCTGGTCGGGAACACGCCCGCTTACGCACCCGACCATATCGCCAAGCTCGGCCTGATCTGGCGCGCTCTCGACGACAAGCTGAAGCTCGGCCTCACCGGCACGCGCGTCGATGACCAGTACTGGCGCGACGCGAACACCGCGACCGGCAATGTCGTCACCTTCGTGGCCGCCGAAATCCCGTCCTACCAGGTGTTCGATCTCAGCGGCGAATGGAAGCTCCACGAGCATTTCAGTCTCATCGGCGGCGTCAACAATCTCGCCGACGAGACGTATACCTCGCGGGTGCGCAGCGACGGCGTCGAACCGGCCGCGGAACGCAACGCCTACTTCGGCATCGAAGTGGCGCTGTAGGCCTCAGCCGCCGATCCGCATCGACAACATGAAGGCCCGGCCCGACTGCGTCGCGAGATCCACCTCGCGCGCGTCGGGCGCGAAGCCGCGCACCGAACCCCACTGCCAATAGCGGCGATCGCCCAAGTTGCTGATGCCGGCGTCGAAGCGCAGGACATCGTTCGGCGCGTAATGCCAGAACAGGTCGAACACGCCATAGCCCGGCGTCTTGAACAGCGGTCCGCGCGATTCGTCGACCTCATCCTTGGCGGCCGCAAAACGGCCCAGCAACTCGACGCGGTGGCGGCCGTCGGCACTGTCGCGACTGAAGCCGAGCACCAGGCGCGCCGGATCGATCGAATTCAGCGGTACGTCGCGCTGCGTGTCCTCGCCTTCCAGCCAGCTGGCCGACAGCGTCGCGTTGTAGGCATCCAGGCCCCACGGCGCGAGGTTGGCGTCGCCGGTCAGTTCGACGCCGCGGATGCGGGCACGATCACGATTCTGCGATTGGAACACCAGCAGGCCCGACTGCGGGTCGCGGCCGAGATTGACGCGCGATTCGATCAGGTCGCGGTAGTCGTTGTCGTAGAGCGCGACTTCGCCGCTGGCATGTTCGCCTGACCAGCGCGCGCCGAGTTCGATGCCGCTGCTGCGTTCGGGACGCAGGTCCGGGTTGGGGATCGCGCTGTAGCCGAAGGCCGGGATGTTCAGGCCGAGATTGACGTCCGAGAACGGTGGCGCGCGGAAGCCGCGCGCATACTGCGCGAACAGGCTCAGTGAAGCGCTGGCGACGTAGCGCAGACCGAGCTTCGGCGTCAGGCTGTCCTCCTCGCTGTCGACCACGGCCGTGGCCGGGTTGTCGGCGAGCCACATCGCATCCGCATCGGCGTCCGTGCGGATGCGGTCATAACGCAACGCCGGAATCAGGAACCACTGTTCGCCGAGGCCGATTTCATCCTGGGCAAAGACGCCGAACTCCTGCACGGTCGAATTCGGGAAATCGCGCACCGGCAGGCGTTCGCCGAGAATCACCGGCACGCTGACCCCGGTCGCCAGATTGGTTTCCGCCCCGTTGCGCGACTCTTCCAGCGTGGTCCGCGCGAAGTCGAAGCCGAGCACGTAGCGATGCGACCAGGTCGCGGCCTCGCGCTCTCCGGAGACCAGCGCTTCCAGTCCGGTCTGGCGCGTGTCGAACGCGAAGTCGCGCACGCGGCGCGTGGCCGCCGCGGTCGGCGTCGCGCCGCGACGATCCTGCACGGTGTTCTGGTCGATGGCCGAACGCTGCACGTAGCCGAGCACGTTCCAGCCATCGAACCAGGTGCCGGCCTCGCCGCCGCTCCACGCCAGGGACAGACGTTCGCGCGACTCGCGATCGTCGCCGGACATCGCCGTCGTCGTCGCGTACTGGCCCGGGCCATTCACCAGCGAATTCACCTCGGTATCGACCTGGGCGCGATAGCCATCCAGCCCAAGACTGAGCCGACCCGGAACGAGTTCCTCGTTGATCAGCTTCGCGAGCAGGAAGCGCTCCTCGCCTTTCGCCGGATTCTCCGCGAGCCCGCCGTCGCGCGGCATCGTGTCGCGCTCGTGCTCGCGGCGCTCGTTGGCACTGACCAGCAACTGCCAGTCGCCGCTGACGGCGGCGGTCGAGGCGCTGATGGCGGTCGAATCGTCGCGCGTGTCATGCGTCAGGCGCGACCCGACGAACCAGTCGCCCTCGCCTTCGGCGAGGAGATCGACGGGATCACGGGTGCGCATCGCGACGACCCCGGCCAGCGCGTCCGATCCGTACAGGCTGGAGGCGGGTCCACGCAGGAATTCGATGCGTTCAAGCAGCTCGGGATCGACCAGATTGCGTCCGGCGCGCGAAAAGCTGCCGACCGCGAAGCCGTCGCCGAGCGGCACGCCGTCCAGTTCGACGGCGACGCGATTGCCTTCGAGTCCGCGTATCGCGAAACCCTGGGTGCCGAAACGACTGGCATCCTCGTTGACGCTGATCGTCGCGTCATAGCGGGCGATGTCGCGAATGTCGCGAATCAGCCGCGACTCGATCTGTCCACGCTCGATGAAGCCGACCGAGCCGGCGATCTCGCCGACCGGCTGTTCGACGCGGCTCGCCACGACCACGACTTCCTGCAAGGACTTGGCGCGCTCGACGTCCGGCGTGTCCGCCAGGACGGCCGCGGGCAGCAAGGCAAACGCGATGGCAAAACTCAGGGATTGGCGACGCATGACACTCTCCAAAGGACATCGGCGCAGCTTCGCGACGCCCGCTGCCGGCAACCTTGACCTTCATCAAGCGGCGCGCGCGCGGGTCTTGCTCTGGATCAACCCGACGCACTTCGGACGGGTCACCACGCCGGTCCCAATTAGACTACGATCCGCGTCACTTGGGGCAAGGACGATGACGACATGCGCCGCTCTCCGGGCTCGCCGCGAATTTCTGCCGTCGATCCGTCCGCGCGCGATGCGAGAACGCCGCGAGCACGCCGCTTCGTCGCTTCCAGGAGCCCCCCCGAGACCACTTGACCTAGGTCATGGAGCAAACCGCGGCCAGAGAACAGGCTGCGCACATGCAGCACCAGCTGCCCCGCGTTCAAAAAATAAACAGGAGATCGCCATGCGTTACCCGAAGAGATTGATGTGGCTCGCACTCGTGATGAGCGGTGCGGTGGCTGCAGATGACGTCACCAACGAACGTTTGCCCAAACAGGGTCTGGATGCCGGAAAAGCGGCCTATCTGGCCAACTGTGCCGCTTGCCACCAGCCGGAAGGTCAGGGCATGGCCGGCGCCTTCCCGCCGCTCGCCGGCTCGGACTTCCTGACCAAGAACGACAAGCAGTCGGTCATCGCGTCGATCCTGAAGGGCATCAGCGGCGAAATCACCGTCAATGGCCAGAAGTTCAACGGCGTGATGCCGGCGATGAGCCACCTGACCGACAAGGATGTGGCGGACATCGTCACCTACATCTACGCGAGCTGGGGAAACAACGGCCAGACCGTATCCAACAAGGACGTCGCCACCGCACGCAAGAGCCTCGCGGTATCCACCGACCCGGCCCAGGGCGAGCGTCATGTCGGCACCAAGCAGGCCGAGCAGGGTTATCAGAGCGCACCGTCGACGGTGAAGTCGAAGGACGTCAAGATGATCGTCAGCCCGGGCGCGCCGTCGCTCAGCGAGACCGAATTCGCGCGCGCCACCGAAATCTTCTTCGAGCGCTGCGCCGGCTGCCACGGCGTGCTGCGCAAGGGCGCGACCGGCAAGCCGCTGACGCCGGACATCACCCGCGCCAAGGGCACCGACTATCTGAAGGCGCTGATCAACTTCGGTTCGCCCGCGGGCATGCCGAACTGGGGCACCTCGGGTGAACTGACCGCCGGCGAAGTCGACATCATGGCGCGCTTCCTCCAGCACGACCCGCCGGCGCCGCCGGAGTGGGGCATGAAGGAAATGAAGGACAGCTGGAAAGTGCTGGTGCCGGAATCGGAACGTCCGACCCAGCCGATGCACAAGCGCAACATCGAGAACTTCTTCGTCGTCACCCTGCGTGATGCCGGCGAGATCGCGATCATCGACGGCGACACCAAGGAAGTGGTGAACACGCTGAAGACCGGCTACGCCGTGCACATCACGCGTCCGTCGCACTCGAAGCGTTACGCCTACACGATCGGCCGCGACGCCAAGATCGATCTCATCGACCTGTGGATGAATCCGCCGCAGATCGTCGCCGAGATCAAGATCGGCCTCGAGGCGCGTTCAGTGGAAACGTCGAAGTTCAAGGGCTTCGAGGACAAGCTCGCGATCGCCGGTGCCTACTGGCCGCCGCAATTCGTGATCATGGACGGCCCGACGCTGGAGCCGAAGAAGATCGTCTCGACCCGCGGCATGACGGTGGATACGCAGGAATATCACCCGGAACCGCGCGTGGCCGCGATCGTCGCCAGCCACGAACATCCGGAGTTCATCGTCAACGTCAAGGAAACCGGTCGCATCCTGCTGGTCAACTACAAGGACATCGACAACCTGTCGATCACCACGCTGGATGCCGCGCGCTTCCTGCATGACGGTGGCTGGGACTCGACGCACCGCTACTTCCTGACGGCTGCCAACCAGTCGAACAAGATCGCCGTGGTCGACTCGAAGGAACGCAAGATGGCCGCGCTGGTCGATGCCGACAAGATCCCGCATCCGGGTCGCGGGGCGAACTTCATCCACCCGAAGTTCGGGCCGGTCTGGGCAACGTCCGC
>DATMVT010000219.1:0-9232 GCA_035562895.1 Patescibacteria group bacterium
CCTCGACGGCCGCACCGATCTGATCGCCGGCGGCGGCCTGTGGCCGGAGCCCGATGCCTTCACGCCCGGCGTCGCCCGACGCAGTTTCTTCTGGGGTCGCGATGCCAGCGGGGAATTGCGCTATTTCGACGACTACAACGCCCCCGACGGACCCGGCTATCACGGCGAAGAATGGTACGTGCCGGCGCGCTACCTGCCCGAGGGCGGCTGCTATTGGTCGCGCTCGTACCAGGACCCGTACAGCGGCGAGAAGATGGTGACCTGCACGGCGCCGATGCGCGTCCAGGGCCGCTTCCTCGGCGTCAGCACGGTCGACATCAAGCTGTCCGGCCTGCAGGAATTCCTCGACCACCGCGGCGCGGCCCTGCAGGGCTATGCATTCGCGGTCGACCGCAACGGCGTGTTCATCACGCTGCCGCCGACGCGGCGTCTCGCATCCGAGGGCAGCGCGACCGTCGCCACGCGCCAGCCCGCCGACAGCATCGCCGAACTCGCCGAGCAGAATCCGGAAGTCGGTCCGCTGGCCCAGTTCCTCGAACTGCCCGCCGCCGGCC
The DNA here is from genome assembly GCA_035562895.1 of Patescibacteria group bacterium. Taxonomy (GTDB): domain Bacteria; phylum Pseudomonadota; class Gammaproteobacteria; order Xanthomonadales; family Ahniellaceae; genus JADKHK01. Next base: position 555 of record DATMVT010000219.1, read on the forward strand.
ACGACGACATTCGCCACGGCGACATCGCACGCGCGATCGACCAGGCCAGCGCAGGCATCGACCGCGCCGAGTCGGAGCGCATCGCCGCGCAGATCCTCGACATCGACGGCGAGGGCAAGGGCGGCGACGTGCGCCAGACCACGCTGCCGCGCGACCCGTTCCTGCACGAGGCCAGCCTGGTGACGGCCCTGCGCGTGTCCGGCGCACACTGGCAGCTGGTGCTGGTGCAGCCGGCGCGGTTGGTCCACGAGGCGGTGATGTCGGTGATGACGCGCGTGGCCTGGGCGCTGGGCTTCGCGGTGGTGGCGGTCGTCCTGGTCGCGGGCTGGCTGCTGCGACGGACGCTGGTCCAGCCGATCCAGCGCATCACCGATCAACTCGCCGCGACCGAGCACTCGGTCGTTCCGGGGCGCATCGACGCGCGCGGCCAAGACGAACTGGCGCAACTGGCGCGCACTTTCAATCGCTATGCCGCGCAGATCGCGGAGAACCACGCCGACCTGCACGCATCGGCGGAACAGTTCCGTGCCGTGACCGAACTCGCGCACGATGCCCTGATCCAGATCGACGACGACGGCCGCATCACCAGCATCAATCGCGCCGGCGAGCAGATGTTCGGCTGGCCCGAGGCGGAACTGGTGGGCAGCGCATTCGGGCGACTCATGCCCTGGGACCCGCGTACCGAAAGCTTTCTCGACCATGATGCGGCGGTGGAAAGTCGGGCCGCCAGTCGCGTGCTCGATCTGACCGCACAACGCCGCGACGGCCGCGCATTCCCGGCGGAAGTTTCGGTGAGCTATTGGCGTGGCCCCAGCCACGGGCTGTACAACGTGCAGGTCCGCGACGTGACCGAACGCCTGCGCGCCGAAGAGCGCGCCCGCATGCTGGCCACCCACGACACCTTGACCGGATTGCCGAACCGCACCCTGTTCAATGACCGCCTCAAGCGCGCGATCGAGCGTTGCCTGCTCGAATCGACCGCGATGGCGTTGCTGTTCCTCGACCTCGATCATTTCAAGGTCGCCAACGACAGCCTCGGCCACAGCGTCGGCGACGCCTTGCTGCGCGCGGTCGCGGAACGGCTGCAGGGCTGCATGCGCCCGGGCGACACGGTCGCCCGCCTCGGTGGCGACGAGTTCGCGATGCTGATGCCGAACCTGCTCGACGCCGGCGAAGCGGCATGGATGGCGCAGCGCATCATCGACCGCATCGGCGACACCTTCTCGATCGACAGCCATCGCCTGCAGGTCGGCGTCAGCATCGGCGTCACGCTCTGCCCGGGCGACGATCGCAATGCCGAGCAACTGCTGCGCAAGGCCGATCTGGCGATGTATCACGCCAAGTCCGAGGGTCGGAACACGTTTCGCTTCTTCACCGAACGGCTGCACGCCGAACTGGTCGAACGCAAGGCCATGCTCGACGAGATCGCGCAGGCGGTGGCGCGGCAAGAATTCGAGCTGCACTACCAGCCGGTGCTGGCAACCGCCGGTGGCGAATTGCACGGCCTCGAAGCCCTGGTCCGCTGGCGTCACCCGACGCTTGGCCTGGTCACCCCGGAACGCTTCGTGCCGATGGCCGAACAGAGTGGCCTGATCGTCGGACTCGGCCACTGGATCATCGAACAGGCGATCGCGGATCTCGCGGCCTGGGACGCGGCCGGAATGCCGCCGTTGCGGCTGGCGATCAACCTGTCCTTGGCGCAGTTCCGCGACCCGCTCCTGGTCGAGTGCCTGAAGACCGCCTTGTCACGACATCAAGTGTCCGCGGCGCGCGTGGAACTCGAACTGACCGAAACCGTGCTGATGCACGATCTCGACGCCGCGATCCAGATCATGACGACGCTGCGCGCGCTCGGACTCGGGCTTGCCGTCGATGATTTCGGGACCGGCTACTCGTCGCTGTCGTACCTCAAGCGTTTCCCGGTGCAGAAGCTCAAGATCGACAAGAGCTTCGTGCGCGGCGTCGCCGACGATGCCGAGTCCGCGGCGATCTGTCGCTCGGTCATCGCCCTCGGCCACAATCTCGGCCTGAAGCTGGTCGCCGAGGGTGTCGAAGACTTGCCCGACCTGGAATGGCTGCGCGAACAGCGATGCGACTTCGCCCAGGGCTACTACATCAGCACGCCGCTGCCGATGGACGAACTGAAGCGCTGGGTGATGTCGAATCGCCGATAGGCCCGACCTACGCGACCGGTGGCGGGGGCGGTGCCGAAGGCGGCGCGGCGATCGGTGTCGCGGCCGCCGGCGCGGGCTTGCGACCGCTGCGCGACCAGAAGAACAGCGCGATGACGCCGACGATGATCGCGCCGCCAAGCACGGGGCGATAGAACACCCAGGCGATGCCGATGGTCATCAGCGACAGCAGCAGCGCGACCAGGCCTGTGACCACGCCGATGCCCCAGCCGCCGATCGTCCCGAGCATCGGCACGACGTCGAGCACGCGACTGATCGGCGCGAACACCATCGACAAGCCGATCCACATCAACAGGGTGCCACCGGCACGCGCCAACCAGGTGATCAGACTGTTGCGCGACTGCGCGCCCTCGAACATCTTCGCCGCCGGCACCGAGCCATCTTCGACCAGCAGGACGTCACGGCCGTTCGACGCGACGTAGCGGTCGAGCATGCCGCCGCTCTGCTTCGCGATGATCGAATACGTCGCCTCGGGCTGGTATTCGTAGCGAACGCGCATGTCGCCGACCTGCGGACGCTCGGGATCGGTGCCGCGATAGAGCAGGCCGCTCGCGATGCGGCGGAATTCACCGAATTGCTCGGGCAACTGCGCCGTGATGTTCGCCGGCAGGTCTTGCCAGCGGCCGAGGGCATCGCGAACCGACTGCGCCAGCGTGAATGCGCCGAGCGTGACTTCGCTGGCCGCGAAGCTGTCCGAGCGCAGCGGCCAGTCCCCCGGGTTGGCGTGCGACTCGGCGCGCTTGAAGTCGCTGGAGTCGATCGGGTCGTCGTTCCATTCCTGTTCGTAGTCGTAGGTGGTGACGGTCTCGGTGCCGCCGCCGAGCTTTTTCTCTTCCTTGCTGCTGCGCTTCTCGACCCACTGGTACATCTCCACGACACGGCGCAACTGCAGCGCGTCGACGGCGATGCCGGTGGCGGCATCGCGTGCTTCCGGGCGCGCGTCGACGGCACCGGTCACATGCAGCAGCTTGCCTTCGTGCTTCGGCTCGACGGCGTCGATGCCGACATCGATCACCGCGCCCGCGCCTTCGGCCAGCGCCCGCGCCTCGCCGATGGCGCGACCTTCGTTCCACCACAGCAGCGCGAACGAGGCCAGGAACAGCAATCCGCCGATCAGTGCGCCGGACAGCGACTGCCCGATGCGCTTGCCCCAACCGGTGCGGGTGACTTCGGTGAATCGATCAGCCATGGAAATTCCCCTCGTGAATGGCGCGCAATCTAGCGCGGGGCGGCCAGCGCCTGCATCTCGTCGTGATGGTGGATGCGGTCGCCGGCGGAGCCGTGTTCGCGGATCAGCTGCGCCATCGCCGTGGCGACGGTGGCAGCATCGATGCCGCGGTAGCGCGACAGGCTGCCGGTCAGCCAAGGGCCGTAGAAACGCGCGGCGGTCTGCGCGAGCCGCTCGATCGGTCGCGATTCGCTGCGTTCGCCGAGCAATTGTCCGGGGCGCAGCACATCGATGCGCGGATAGCCGAGTTGACCGAGATCGCGCTCGACCTCGCCCTTCACGCGCAGATAGAACGCGCGCGAATCCGGATCGGCGCCGACCGAGGAGACCAGCAACGCCTGGCGCGCGCCGCGCGTGCGGGCGACCCGCGCCCAGCGCAGCACCAGGCCACGGTCGACCGCCTCGAACGCGGCACGGCTGCCGGCCTTGCGGATCGTCGAACCGAGACAGCAGGCGAAGGTATCGACGGCCTCGATGCCGGCTTGCGCGATCTGATCGAGCACTTGCAGGTCGTTCAGGTCGAGCGCATCGATCACCGGGTTCACGAGCTTCGGATGCGTCAGCCCGATGGCGCGTCGCGTCGGTGCGACGACGCGACCGTCGAAGGATTCATCGCGCAACAGGCGCGCCAGCAATTCGATGCCGATCAGGCCGGTGGCGCCGGCCAGCAGGACGGTGCGCATAATCGCTCCGGTCAAGGGTCGAAGCACCCTAGCGCAAACGCGCACCGGCCTGGGCCTTCGGCATGCGCCGCGTTGCGGTCGCCACGGCTAGACTGACGACGTGATCCATGTCCGATCGCGCAGGAAGGGTGCATGCACGGGCGAAGTTGGCGATGGTGCGGTGTGCTGCTGTTCGCATGGGCGACCACCGGCGTCGGGGCAGTGCCCGATCCGGCGCGAATCCTCGCCTTGCCCGAAGCGTTGCGTGCCGACTTCCAGACGCGGGTGCTCGATGGCGAGCGCAGCGAGGCGCAACGACTCGCGCGTCTGGTCGACTACCTGTTCGCGCCCGAAGGCCTCGGCATGCAGTACCAGGCCGACGCGACCTACATCGTCGCCGACGCGTATGCCACGCGGCGCGCGAACTGCCTGAGCTTCACCTTGCTCACGGTCGCGTTGGCGCGCGAAGCCGGACTCGACGCCCATGGCCAGGAAATCGCCGAGACCCTGGCCTGGCGCAGGATCGACCAGACGATCTATCGCTCGAACCACGTCAATGCCGGCGTCACCGTGCGCCGCAAGCGCCTGACCGTCGACGTCGCGTGGGACGAAATCATCGCCACCGAGCCGCCGCGCGCCATCGATGACGCGCGCCTGTTCGCGCACTATTACAACAATCGCGCCGTGGACCTGATGCAGGCCGGCGACATCGATGCCGCCCTCGCCCACGCCGAGGCCTCGCTCGTGCAGGACGCGGGCTTCGCCACCAGCTGGAGCAACCGTGGCGTGTTGCAGCGCAAGCGTGGCGACGAAGCGCGTGCGCGCGCCGACTTCGAGCACGCGCTGGCACTCGATCCGGCTCATCCCGGCGCCTTGTCCAATCTCGCGATGCAACTGCGCCGCGATGGCGAAGCCGCAGGTGCCGAAGCGCTGCTCGTCCGTCTCGAAATGCTGCAGTCGCGCGATCCGCTGCACCAGTTCCTGCAGGCGCTCGACGCCGAGCGCAGCGGAGACTTCGAACGTGCCGCCGACCACTATCGCCATGCCATACGGTTGCATGAGGACGAGCACAGCTTCCACTTCGGCCTCGCCCGTGCCTATCTGCAGCTCGGCCGCGATCGCGCTGCGGCCCGTGCGCTCGAACGCGCCCGCGCACTCAGCGACGGCGCGCAGCGGCAGCGTTATGCGGCGAAACTGGCGGCGTTGCGCGCCGGTGGGTCATGAGCTGATCAGCCGCGCCCGTAGACCTGATCGCCGTCGACGCCGGGTTGGGCCGAGTAGCGCTTGTAGGTCCACTGGTATTGCGTCGGCGCGAGACGCACGCAGGCTTCGATGCCGCGATGCAGGGCGGCGACGGCCGCAACACGATCCGTGCCGGCGATCCCGGCCTCCGCCGGCAGGAAGTGCAGATCGAAGCCCTGTCCGCGCGGCAGGCGTTCGGCGAAACCGAGCACGACCGGCGCATCCGTCTTCTCCGCCAATCGCGACAGCAGGGTCATGCTCTTGCACGGCATCCCGAAGAACGGCGCGAACTCGCCCTCGCCGCCCTTGGCGCGCTGGTCCGGCAGGATGCCGAGCGTCATTCCCTGCTTGAGACCGCGCAGCAATTCGCGCACGCCGGCAGCATCGGCACGCACCTGCACCGCGCCGAGCTTGCCGCGCGCGTCGCGCAACAGCGCCTCCCATTCGGCGTGTTGCGGCACCCGGTACAGGATCGCCAGCGGCCCCTGCGCGCACAGCCACAGGTTCAGCAATTCCCAGCAACCGAGATGCGGCGCCGCAACGATCACGCCACGCCCCCGCGCCTTCGCAGCATCAAGGTGCTCTCGCCCGTGCACGCGACGAACCAGCGACAAAGCGCGTTCGGGCGTCGCGCCCCAGACCTTGGCCAACTCGGTCAGGTTCTTGCCGGTCTCGACCAGCACCTCGCGCACGAAGGCATCGCGATCGGTCACACCGATCGCCGCGCCGACCAGTTCATGATTGCGCCGCGTCACCCGCCACTCGCGCGACTTCAGCGCGCCGGCAATGCGCCCGATCAGGGCGCCGACGGCATGCAGCCACGACAGCGGCAAATGCGACGCCATGCGCATCAAGGCCGCGGCCAGACGCACCTTGACGGGTGCGGCTTCTAGTTCCGACACGACGTTCGACACACGCATTGCTCAGCCATCCTGCGATCATCCCCGATCGGGACCCCCATCGGAAGGCGCGTCGTGATTGCATTGATCCAGCGGGTGCGCGAAGCGCGCGTCGATGTCGAAGGAAAGACCGTCGGCGAGATCGGCCGCGGCCTGCTCGCGTTGGTCGCGGTGGAACCGGACGATGGCGAGCCGCAGGTCGAACGCACGCTGATGCGCCTGCTCGGCTACCGCGTGTTCGAGGACGACGACGGCAGGATGAACCGCTCGCTGCACGACATCGCCGGCGGCTTGCTGCTGGTGTCGCAGTTCACGCTCGCCGCCGACACCCGCAAGGGCATGCGCCCGAGCTTCACCTCGGCAGCGCCGCCGGAGGCCGGACTGCGCTGGTTCAACCGCCTGGTCGATCGTGCCCGCGCCGCACACACCGTGGTCGAGACCGGACAGTTCGGCGCGAACATGCAGGTGCATCTGGTCAACGACGGCCCGGTCACGTTCTGGCTGCAGGCGCGCTGATTCGATCCTGTCCGGAATTCTTGCGCTGAGCCGTATGAGGCGCAGTTCCCCCGGAGTTCACCCATGCGCCGCCTGTTGACGCTCGTTCTGTTCGCCCCGTTGTCCTGCGCCGTCGCGGCGACCATCGACGTCACCACCGCAGCCACCACCGGCGCCGGTTCGATCCGCGACGCGATCAGCCAGGTCAATGCGCTGGGCGGCGGGCCACACACCATCCGCTACACCGCCAGCGTGCCGTTCCAGTCGCTTGGCCTGCTCGCCAGCACGCTGCCGCAGATCACCGCGACCGACGTCACCATCGATGGCAATGGCCGCCAGCCGCACATCGACGGCAACAGCGCCCATCGCATCCTGCAGATCGGTCCGAACGTGGCGAAGCTGACGCTGCGCGGCATCCGCCTGTGGAATGGTCGCGCCGACCGCGGCGCCTGCATCGACAGCACCTACAGCAACGTCGCGACCGCGGACCTGATCCTGGAAGACGTTCAGTTCAAGGGCTGCAAGGCCATCGGGACGTCGCTGATCCGCGGCGGCGCCGTCAGTTGGACCGTCTCCGATGGCAGCGTGACGATCCACGACTCGCTTTTTGAATCGAACATCGCCGAAGCCACGGCGGCCGGTGGCCAGAGCGACGGCGGCGCGCTCTACACCAGCACCGACCTGATCGTCGAACGCTCGCGCTTCGAGGGCAATGCCGCAGTCGCCAGCGGCGGCGGCGGCTTCGGCGGCGCGATCCGCATTTTCGGCAGTGGCGCCGTCGCGCGCATCGTCGACAGCAACTTCCGCTTCAACGGCGCCTCGCCGACCAGCCCGAGCTTCGGCCATGGCGGCGCCATCGCGTTGATCTGCGACGACTGCGACCTGCAGATGCAGCGCAGTTACCTGCGCGGCAATTCGGCGAACTCGGGCGGCGGCGTTTACGCCGCCAAGGCCAGCGCCGGCGGCATCGACACCTTCCTGACCCTGACCAACGTGACCCTGTACAACCACAGCGTGCTGGATCGTGGCGGCGGCGTTCGGGTCGGGCACGGCGTCGGTTTCACCGCCAGCAACAACACGTTCTACAACAACGACGCGAGCAACGGCGCGCACTTGAGCTTCGACGGAACCAGCGAGGTGTACTTCTTCCGCGCCAACCTGCTGGCGCCCACCTTTTCGGGCAATGCCTGCGACGGCGTGCCGACCTGGGCCCCGGGTGTGGGCGGCGGCAACCTGCTGGCGAGCGGCAGCTGCTCCGTCATCGGTGGCACCTCGATCCCGGCGACGCCGCTCGGCAGCATCGCCGCGGACGAACCTGCCACCGGCGTCGGCGTGCTGCGGTTCAGTGGCGGCGCGGTGATCGACAGCCTCGCCGCAAGCCTGTGCGAACCGCGCGATGCCCGCTTCCAGCAACGCCCGATCGACGGCGACGGCAATGGTGATGCGCGCTGCGATGTCGGCGCCTACGAGTTCAACCCGGTGCTGTTCAAGGACTCGTTCGAGTAGCCGCGGGGCTCAACTTCGCCACAGCCGCGCGCTATCGTCGCGGCATGACCCTCGATGAACTGAATCGCTGCACCGACGAACGATTCCACACCGCGCTCGCCGGCCTCTTCGAACACTCGCCCTGGGTGGCGGAACGCGTCGTGGCGCTGCGCCCGTTCGCGTCCGTGGACGCCTTGCATGCGGCGATGTGCGCCGCCGTCGCGAACGCCGGCGCGGTGGCGCAGATGGCGCTGATCCGCGCGCATCCGCAACTGGCCGGCAAGGCCGCCATTCGCGGCGAATTGACCGCGTCCTCGCGCAACGAGCAGCGTGGCGCCGGGCTCGACCAGTGCACGCCCGAGGAGTTCGCCGAGATCACGCGCCTCAACGCCGACTACGATGCGCGTTTCGGCTTCCCGTTCATCCTCGCGGTGAAGGGTCAGACGCGATCGAGCATCCTCGCGAACATGCGTGC
>DATMVT010000220.1:0-10081 GCA_035562895.1 Patescibacteria group bacterium
ATGGGCGCGATACAACTGCTCAGCGATCACCACGCGCACCAGACCATGCGGCAAAGTCAGCGGCGACAACGACCAGCGCGCGCCGGCGCGCTCCAGCAACGCCGGCGCATGGCCATCGGGACCGCCGACCGCGAGTGCGACATCGCGCCCGTCCAGCGTCCAGCGTCGCATCTGCTCGGCCAGTTGCAGGCTGGTCCAGGCCGCGCCGCGTTCATCCAATGCGATCAATTGCACGTCCCGACCGACCGCAGCCAGCATGCGCTCCGACTCGTCCGCCTTGAACCGGGCGGCGTCGCCGCCCTTGCCGCGCTTCGCCAGCGGCAGCTCGACCAATTCGGGCGCCAGATGCTTCGGAAGCCGCTTGGCGTACTCGGCATAGCCATCGTTGACCCATGCGGGCTGGCGCTCGCTGATCGTCAGCAGGCGAATGCGCACGGGTCGAACGAATCAGGGCGCGGCTTCGAGATCGTCGTCGCCACCGACGCTCCACAACCGTTCCAGTCCGTAGAACTCGCGGATGCGCGGCAACATGACGTGCACGACGATGTCGCCGAGATCGACGAGCACCCATTCGGCTTCCTTCTCGCCCTCGACACCGAGCGGCATCATGCCGGCCTTTTTCACGAACTTGACGACTTCGTCGGCGATCGACTTGACGTGCCGCGTCGAGGTGCCGCTGGCGATGAACAGCAGGTCGGCGAACGAGGCCTTGGCGCGGATGTCGATTTCCTGGACTTCCTTGGCCTTGAGTTCGTCGAGTGCCGCGATCACCTGCTTGCGCAGCAGCGCGGTTTCCTTCGCCAACGCCGCCGGAACCGGCCGAGCCAGGACGACATCCGGTCGGGGCGCGGTGAGCTTGCGCGGCGCGGCGACCTTCTTGACGGCGGCCTTCTTGGCCGACTTCTTCGCAGCCGACTTCTTCTTCGCGGGCGCCTTGCGTGCACCCGAAGCCGACTTCTTCGCGGGCGCCTTGCGCGCCGTCGTCTTCGCCTTCGGCTTGGTTTTCGAGGTCGTGTTCAAGCGCGAAATTCCCATGGCACGGCGGGCTGCCGCGGGAGCAGTATAGGTCAGTCGCGAACCGAACCCGACCGATAAAGACGATGCGCGTCGATGTATTCGGCGACCGCATCCGGCACCAGGAAGCGTGGGTCACGGCCGGCCGCGATCAAGGTGCGCACGGCCGTCGCCGAAATCGCGAGCGGCGTGACCGAGAGTTCGGCGATACGGCCGGCGGCGTGCTCGCGCAACTGCCCCAGCGTGCCGCGGCGCGCGACGGCCTGGGCACGCAGCACCTCGGGCCAGGCGACGCGATCGTTGGCGCCGGGACGCGTCAACACCAGCACGTGAGCCAGATCGAACACGTCCTCGTAGCGATGCCAGGTCGCGAATCCGGCGAATGCATCCGCGCCGACACAGAGCACGAGCGGCGCGTCGGGTCCGAGCTCGACGCGCAGCTCGGCCAGCGTATCGACGCTGTAGCTCGGCCCGTCGCGACGCAATTCACGATCGTCGGCGTGCAGTGGCGTGCATCCACGCAGACCGAGTTCAAGCATGGCCATGCGCTGCCCGGCGCTGGCCAACGGCTGCGGACGATGCGGCGGCACCGGCGCCGGCAACAGGCGCACGTCGGCCGCCAGTGCCTCGCTGATTTCGAGCGCCACGCGCAGATGCCCGAGATGCACGGGATCGAAGGTGCCACCGAAGATCGCGGTCAGTCGAGCCATCACGCCACCATGCGTGCGCTTGCGCGCGGGTCGCTGATCCTCAGCAACAACCGCTCCAGCGCGAGGTAGGGATCATCGACGCCTCGCCCTTTCGAGAGGCGATCGACGCGCGCCGCCTCGGCGAGCCGACGTTCCCAGAACCGCGTATCGCCACGCGTCAAGGCCTTGCGGAATGCCGCGTCGCGCGCGCCCCAAATGCCTTCATTGCGGAATGCGCCGACTTGCTGTGCGCGCGGCAGTTGCGACAGGCGCGCGGCGGCCTGAAGGTTCGACAGCAGCCACGCCATCAGGGTCGCCGGCGCGTCGCCTTCCGCGCGCAGCGACGCCAGCATTCGCCGAACGCGCGCGCCATCGCCCGCAAACGCGGCTTCGACCATGCCGAACACGTCGAAACGCGCGGAATCGGCCACCAGATCTTCCAGCTCGCGCACATCGACACGACGACCCTCGGCCAGCAGGGCGAGCTTGTCGACTTCTTGCGCGCACGCCAACAGATTGCCTTCCGTACGCCGCACCAGCGCCTCGACGGCCGCAGCGGTCAGCTGCACCGATCGCGACGCGGCACGCGCCTGCACCCAACCCGGCAACTCGTCACGCTTCAACGGCCACAGGGCCAAGAACACGCCGACTCGTTCGACCGCCTGCGTCCACTTGCCCTCGTTCTTCTTGCCCCATTGCGTGCAGGTGATCAGCAGGACACAGTCGTCCGGGGCACGCTCGCACCACTCCCGGATCGCCTCGGAGCCCTCGGTACCGGGCTTGCCGGTCGGCAACCGCAGTTCGATCAACCGTCGCGACGCGAACAACGACATCTCCGCACCGGAGCGCGCCAGGTCGTTCCAGTCGAAACCGGCATCGACATCGTGCACTTCGCGCTCGCTGTAGCCGAGTTCGCGCGCGCGACTGCGCAGCGCGTCGGCGGCCTCGATCACCAGCAGATGTTCTTCGCCGGCGATCAGGTACACCGGCTTCAATTCCGCCGCCTTCGCGATACGACCTGCGAATTGCGCGGATGCGCTCATCAGCGGATCGCTTCGATCCGGCGCAGCAGCGCCGCCAACGTGTCGCGGCGCAATTCCTTGCGTGCCAACTCGTCTTCGGCTGCAGCACCCAGCGCCTGGGTTTCGTCGAAGCGATAGTCGCGACGGCGTTCGATCGCGTTGCGCGCCACCAGCACGGCACCATCCGCAGCGAGCACTTCGAACTCGATGCGATGCACGACCTGGTACTCCTGCACGCGCGCGCTGCCGCTCACCGACAACGGCACCGTGTTCATTGCGTCGGCATGGATGCGCAACACCGCGACCTTGGCGGAGGCATCGTCAGTCAGCCGCGCGCCGGCGCGCTTCAACGCGCGGGCGAGTTCGGGGCCGATCGGGCTGAATCGGTCGCTCACCTCGATGCGAAGTTCCTGCAACGCGACCGGCAGCACCGTCTGCTCGCGCAGATGGAAGCCGCAACCGGCAAACGCGAGGACTGCAGCAAGCAGGACGGCGCGCATCTCAGTTCGCCACGATGTTGACGATCTTGCCAGGCACGACGATGACCTTGCGGATGGTCACGCCCTCGAGGAATTTCTGAACCGCCGGGTCGTTGCGCGCTGCCGCTTCGGCGTCTTCCTTCGACGCGTTCGCCGGCACCTCGATCTGGCCGCGCAACTTGCCGTTCACCTGCACCGCCAGCACCAGCGAATCGCGCACCAGCGCCGCGTCGTCGGCGTGCGGCCAAGACTGGTCGTCGATCTGTGTTTCCGCATGGCCGAGCGCCTGCCACAACGCGTGCGAGGTGTGCGGCACGATCGGGTTCAGCATCAGCGCGATCGCGGTCCAGGCCTCCTGACGCACGGCGCGAGCGGCATCCGACGCGTCATCGAACTTCGCGATCGCGTTCATCAGTTCCATGACGGCGGCGATGGCCGTGTTGAAGGTGTGGCGGCGCCCGAGGTCGTCGCCGACCTTGGCGATGGTCTCATGCAGCTTGCGCCGCAGCGCCTTCTGGTCGGCGTTCAATCCACCGGGATCGAGTTGCGGTGCCGGGCCAGCCGCCACGTGCGCCTGCACGCCCGCCCACAGGCGGCGCAGGAAGCGCGCCATGCCTTCGACGCCGGACTCGTTCCAGTCCAGCGACATTTCCGGCGGCGACGCGAACATGGAGAACAATCGCACGGTGTCGGCGCCGTAGCGGTCGATCATGATCTGCGGGTCGACACCGTTGTTCTTGGACTTCGACATCTTTTCGGTGCCGCCGATCTGCACCGACTGGCCATCGGCCGCGAGCTTGGCACCGAGAATGCGGCCGCGTTCGTCGCGCTCGATCTCGACATCGGCGGGATTGAACCAGTCCTTGCCGCCATTCGCCGCTTCCCGGAAAAAGGTTTCGGCCACGACCATGCCCTGGCACAGCAGGTTGGTCGCCGGTTCGTCCGACCGCACCAGGCCGGCGTCGCGCATCAGCTTGTGGAAGAAGCGGAAATACAGCAGGTGCAGGATGGCGTGTTCGATGCCGCCGATGTACTGGTCGACCGGCAGCCAGTAGTTGGCGCGTTCATCGACCAGGTCGGTCGCACCGGGCGAGGTGTAGCGGGCGTAGTACCAGCTCGACTCCATGAAGGTGTCGAAGGTGTCGGTCTCTCGCTCGGCGGCGCCGCCGCATTGCGGGCAAGTGGTCTTGCGCCATGCCGGGTCGGCCTTGATCGGCGACTTCACGCCCGAAAACGCCACGTCTTCCGGCAGCACGACCGGCAACTGGTCTTCCGGGACCGGCACCGCCTCGCACTTCGGGCAGTAGATGATCGGGATCGGGCAGCCCCAGTAGCGCTGGCGGCTGACACCCCAGTCGCGCAAACGATAGTTCACCTTGCGCGCCCCGGCCTTGCATTTTTCCAGACGCTCGGCGATCGCCTTGAAGCTCTGCTCGAAGGTCATGCCGTCGTAAGCGCCGGAGTTCAGCAACAGCCCGTGTTCGGTGTAGGCCGCGGCATGCACGTCGATGTCGCCGCCGTCGAGCGGACGGATCACCTGCTTGATCGTCAATCCGTACTTGGTCGCGAATTCATGATCGCGTTCGTCATGACCGGGCACGGCCATCACCGCGCCGGTGCCGTAACCCATCAACACGAAGTTCGCGACCCAGACCGGTACGCGTTCACCGCTGATCGGGTGCGTCGCGTACACGCCTGTCGCGACACCGCGCTTTTCCTGCGTCTCCAGCGCGGCTTCGGCCGTCGCGCCGTTACGGCATTCCTCGATGAACGCGGCCAGTTCCAGATTCGTCTGCGCGGCCTTGATCGCCAGCGGATGCTCGGCCGCGACCGAGACGAAGGTGACGCCCATCAACGTGTCGGGGCGCGTGGTGTAGACACGCAGCGGCGTCGATTCGCCTTCGACCGCGAAGTCGATTTCCAGTCCTTCCGAGCGCCCGATCCAGTTGCGCTGCATGGTCTTGACCGCTTCCGGCCAGCCCGGCAGATGGTCGAGTTCGTTCAGCAGCTCCTCGGCGTACGCAGTGATCCGGAAGAACCACTGCGGGATCTCCCGGCGTTCGACCACCGCGCCGGAGCGCCAGCCGCGGCCATCGATGACCTGTTCGTTGGCAAGCACGGTCTCGTCCACCGGATCCCAGTTCACCACCGAGTTGCGTCGATAAACGAGACCCCGCTTGAACAGGCGCGTGAAGAACAGTTGTTCCCAGCGGTAGTAGTCGGGACGGCAGGTCGCGAATTCGCGCGTCCAGTCGATCGCGTAGCCGAGTGCCTGCAATTGCCCGCGCATGTGCTCGATGTTGGCGTAGGTCCACTGCGCCGGCGCGGTGTTGTTCTTGATCGCGGCGTTCTCGGCGGGCAGGCCGAACGCGTCCCAGCCCATCGGCTGCAGCACGTTCTTGCCGTTCATGCGCTGGAAACGACTGATCACGTCGCCGATCGTGTAGTTGCGCACGTGGCCCATGTGCAGCGCGCCCGACGGATACGGCAGCATCGACAGCACGTAGTACTTCGGCTTGCTGCGGTCTTCCGTGACCTCGTAGGCGCGGGTGCGCGACCAATAGGCCTGTGCGGCGGCTTCGATCGATTTCGGGTCGTAATGTTCGTGCATGTCCGGGTCGCGCCACGAGGACGCATCACTCAAAGGGAAATGACGGCCAGACTAGCGCAGCGACTTTCCGGGCGGCAACCGAATCGACACGCGCTTGGCTACACTGCCGGTCTTTCGTCAGGAGTCACCCGATGCGACTGCTCGCCACGCCTTGTCTGCTTGCCCTGTCCTGTGCCGTCGTCGCCGCCGAACGCGTGCAAGTGGTCGATTGCGAGCGCGTCGTCGACGTCCGTGCCGGCAAGATGCTGGGCCGCACCGCCTTTGTCGTCATCGACGGGCGCATTGCCGATGTCGTCGCAGACGGGGACGACTGGAAACAGTCGAAACCGGTGCAGGCTCTGGCCGGATGGAACGGCGAGCACGCCTACCGGAAACTCGACGGCATGACCTGCACGCCAGGCTGGACCGACATGCACGTGCATCTGTCCGGCGAACAGAACAAGGACTCGTACTCCGAAGGTTTCCGCCTGAACAGCGCCGACTTCGCGCTGCGCGGCAGCGTCTACGCCGAACGCACCCTGCTCGCCGGATTCACGACCGTACGCGATCTCGGTTCGGGCGACGGCGTCTCGATCAGCCTGCGCAACGCCATCAACATCGGCTGGATCCCCGGTCCGCGCATTTTCGCCGCGGGCAAGGCCATCGGCACGACCGGCGGCCACGCAGATCCGCGCAACGGCATCAATGCCTCGCTGACCCGAGCGCTCGGTTACCCGCAGCCCGAGGACGGCGTGGTCGACAGCGTCGACGAGGCCCGCAAGGCGGTGCGCCAGCGCTACAAGGAAGGCGCCGACCTGATCAAGATCACCGCCACCGGCGGCGTGCTGTCGTTCGCGAAGTCCGCCGACAACCCGCAATTCACGCTGGAGGAGATCCAGAGCATCGTGCATACCGCACGCGACTACGGTTTCCACGTCGCCGCCCATGCGCACGGACTCGAAGGCATGAAGCGCGCCATCCTCGCCGGCGTTCACACCATCGACCACGGCACCTATGCCGACGAGCAGGTGTTCCTGTTGATGAAGCAGCGTGGCACCTACCTGGTCCCGACCCTGTCGGCGGGCGCCTACGTCAGCGAGAAGTCGAAGGAACCGGGCTGGTTCCCGGCCGTCGTGCAGCCCAAGGCGGCACGCGTCGGTGCGCAGATCTCGGACACCTTCGCCAAGGCCGTGAAGGCCGGGGTGCCATTCGCGTTCGGCACCGATGCCGGCGTGTCGCCGCATGGCCAGAACGCGCGCGAATTCGGGTTGATGGTGCAGGCCGGCGCGACGCCGATGCAGGCCCTGCAGGCCGCCACGGTGATTCCGGCGAAGATCCTCGGCCTGTCGAGCGAGCAAGGCACGCTCGAGGTCGGCAAGCGTGCCGACCTCGTCGCCGTGCCGGGCAATCCGCTGGATGACATCCGCGTCACCGAGCAGGTCGCCTTCGTGATGAAGGACGGCGTCGTCTACAAGTCGCCCTGACGCTTGATTCCGGCCGCCGAACGACCATATCGATCCCACTGACCCCGCACGGAATTCCCATGAGCACGAGCCCCTTTGTCTTCGACGCCGGCGTCGAAGGTTTCGAAACCACGGTCCTGATGAAATCGCAGGAAACCCCGGTGCTGGTCGATTTCTGGGCGACGTGGTGCGGTCCGTGCAAGACGCTTGGCCCGGTCCTCGAAAAGCTCGCCGACGAGTTCAATGGCGGCTTCCTGCTGGCCAAGGTCGACGTCGACAAGGAGCAGCAACTCGCCGGCTATTTCCAGATTCGCTCGGTGCCGACGGTGATGCTGGTCAAGGGTGGGCAGATCGTCGATGGCTTTCCGGGCGCCCTGCCCGAGGGCCAGGTGCGCCAGTTCCTTGCGCACCACGGCGTCTTGCCGCTGGACGCCGCGCCGGCAGACATCGAACCCGAGGCGATCGAACTCAGCCTGACGCCGGAAGAACAGGTGGAAGCCGCGCGTTCACTGATGCTGTCCGCGCCTGACAAGCCGGAACTGCGCCTCGACCTGATCGCCGCCCTGCTGCAGGCTGGCCACGCTGGCGAAGCCGAGATCGAGCTCGACGGCCTGCCCGCCAACCTCGCCACCGACGACCGCGCACAACGCGCCCGCGCCCAGCTCGATTTCGCCAAGGCACTGCACGGCGCACCGGGCGAATCCGAACTCGCCATCGAACTCACCGCCAACCCGAACAACCACCGCGCCCGCCACCAGCTCGGCGTGCGCCGCCTGCTCGCCGGCGACCCTGAATCCGCCCTCGAATGCTTCCTCGCCATCATGCGCGCCGACCGCAAGTTCGACGACGACCTCGGCCGCAAATCCCTGATCGCCGCCTTCGCCCTCATCGACGACCCGGACCTCGTCAGCCGCACCCGGAAACAGATGGCGGCGATGATTTTCTAAACGGGGTCAGAGACCATTTTTCGCGGCCGCACGCTCGCGCAGCGCCCGCTGCTGGCCGCTACCTGGCTTCGAAATGCCTCGCTGCCCCAGGCCCGTCCTTGGTTCTCTGAACCCATTTCGTATCCGGGTCAGCGATACACATCGCCACGATGCCCGATTCGGACCACGAGCACACGCACGATGTCGTCTTCGATTTTCGCGATGATTCGATAGTCGCCGAGCCGGTACTTCCAGAACTCGCCGAGCTCTGAACCGTTCAGCGCCGCGCCGATGCCACGCGGATCATCGGATCGAGCGACGCGTTCAAGCAGAAACACGAGGATGCGCTTGGCCACCTGCGGATCGAGCTTCTGCAGCTCTTTCCTCGCCTTCGGCAGGAACTCAATCCGCCAAGCCATATTGCTTCATCAGCTCGGCCAATGGCGTCGCCCGTGCTTTTCCGGCACGCCATTCGGTCAGTCGCTGCTCCGCGAGATGGACATCCTCCAGATCGGCCAGATGCTCGCGGATCGCTTCGATCATGTAATGCGTCTTGCTGCGCCCCGTACGATCCGCCAAGAGTTGCAGTCGCTCGGAAACATCGTCCGGCAATCTCAGGGATACGGCACCCATGATTCTGACCCTCCACACTCATTGAGATACAAGTATCTCGCAATGTGACCGCCATGCCAATCGCATGCAGAATCCCACCGCATCACCCCCACAACAACGCATCCAGCGATTGATCGCACGACCAGCCAAACGCCGAGAGGTCGACGCGACCAGCACGCGACACCTTGACGCCTTCCTTGCGCAATCGCCTGGCCTGCTCCTTGAACGCGTCGCTGCCGAGCGGGAAGGCGATGCGGCCGTCGGACTTGAGGACGCGGAACCACGGCACCGGGGCGTCGTCCGGCGCAAGGCCAAGCACCCGCCCGACCATGCGCGCGCGACCTTTCAATCCGGCGCGCGCAGCGACTTCGCCGTAACTGGTCACGCGCCCCGGCGGAATCCGGCGCACGGTCGCGAGAATGACGGCGATGGCGGCTGTGGTGTCCACGCGGTTAGCATAAGCGCATTGGATTGGAGAACGACCATGCGCAGTTTCGAAGACGTCCGTGCCCACCTCGGCGCACGCTTTGCCCTGACCGCGAGCGACCCTTACCAGATCGGCTTCGACCTCGACATCGACGATGAACGCCGCCAGGGCATCTTCCTCGGCGACCTCGAGACCGAAGGTGGCCGCCGCTACCTGCGCATCTCGACGCCGATCGCGCCGCTCTCGAAGTCCGACGCCAAGCGCTCGCTGCGCTTCAATTGGGAACAGCGTGTCGGCTACCTCGCGGTCAGCGATCTGGACGGCGTGCCCTATCTGCACCTGTGCGAGAACCGCCCCTACGAGGGATTGAGCACCGAGGAAATCGACGTGCTGGTCGATGAAATCGGCCGCCTTGCCGACAACCTGGAACGCTTGATCAACATGGGCGTCGACGCCGCCTGACCCTCGGGCACGG
Organism: Patescibacteria group bacterium; assembly: GCA_035562895.1. Taxonomy (GTDB): domain Bacteria; phylum Pseudomonadota; class Gammaproteobacteria; order Xanthomonadales; family Ahniellaceae; genus JADKHK01. The sequence continues at coordinate 9,698 of DATMVT010000220.1, forward strand.
GGCGATTCCCGGCCCCGCTGCTCTCCTGTGGCATAATCCGCCGCCTTTTTTTGTACCGGCACGTCCCCACGTCCGGTACTCCCAACGAGAAGAGACCCATGAGCTTCCTGATTTCCGACGCCCACGCACAGGCGGCGGGCGGTGCCGCTGCCGACCCGATTTCGCCGCTGATCATGATGGTCGTGTTCTTCGCGATCTTCTATTTCATCGCCATTCGCCCGCAGATGAAGCGCGCGAAGGAACACCGTTCGATGCTCAACGCCCTCGGCAAGGGCGACGAGGTCGTGACCTCGGGCGGCATCCTCGGCCGCGTCACCGACCTGAGCGACGCCTTCATCACCATCGAGATCGCCGACAAGCTCGAGATCAAGGTGCAGAAGCACG
>DATMVT010000221.1:0-20314 GCA_035562895.1 Patescibacteria group bacterium
GTCCATCCTGTCGGCGAATTTCGCCAAGCTGGGCGAGGAGGTGGACGCCGTGCTCGCCGCCGGCGCCGACTGGGTGCACTTCGACGTGATGGACAACCACTACGTGCCGAACCTCACCATCGGCCCGCTGGTGTGCGAGGCGCTGCGCAAGCACGGCGTCACCGCGCCCATCGACGTGCACCTGATGGTGGAGCCGGTGGACCGCATCGTGCCGGACTTCGCCGCGGCCGGCGCCAGCGTCATCAGCTTCCACCCCGAGGCCAGCGAGCACGTGCACCGCACCATCCAGCTGATCAAGTCGCACGGCTGCAAGGCCGGCCTGGTGCTCAACCCCGGCACGCCGGTCGAAGTGCTGGACTGGGTGCTGCCGGAACTGGACCTGGTGCTGCTGATGTCGGTGAACCCGGGCTTCGGCGGCCAGGCGTTCATTCCCTCGGCGCTGGACAAGCTGCGCGCGGTGCGCGCCCGCATCGATGCGGTGACGGCCCGCACGGGCAAGGTGATCCGCCTCGAGATCGACGGTGGCGTGAAGGTGGACAACATCGCCGAGATCGCCGCCGCGGGCGCCGACACGTTCGTCGCCGGCTCGGCCATCTTCGGCCAGCCGGACTACCGCGCGGTGGTGGCGGCGTAGTCGGGGGCGTTGAAGATGGCGGAGCCGGCGACGAAGGTGTCGGCGCCGGCGCGGGCGATGTCGGCGATGTTGGCGACGTTGACGCCGCCGTCCACTTCGAGCCGGATGGCGCGGCCGCTGCGGTCGATGCGATCTCGCACGGCGCGCAGCTTGTCGAGCGCGGCGGGGATGAACTTCTGGCCGCCGAAGCCCGGATTCACCGACATGATCAGGACCAGATCGATCTGGTCGAGGGTGTGGTCGAGATGGTGCAGCGGCGTCGCCGGGTTGAACACGAGGCCGGCCTGGCAGCCGTGCGACTTGATCAGCTGGATCGTGCGGTCGACGTGCTCGCTGGCTTCGGGATGGAAGCTGATCAGGGTCGCGCCGGCCTGCGCGAAGTCGGGCACGATGCGGTCGACCGGCTTGACCATCAGGTGCACGTCGATCGGCGCGGTGACGCCGTGCTTGCGCAGCGCCGCGCAGACCAGCGGCCCGATCGTCAGGTTCGGCACATAGTGGTTGTCCATCACGTCGAAGTGCACCCAGTCGGCACCGGCCGCGAGCACGTGATCGACCTCGTCGCCCAGGCGGGCGAAGTTTGCGGACAGGATCGACGGGGCGATGACGGCGGGCTGACGCATGGGAGGTCCTCGATTCAGTTCAGGCCACGCGCACGCTGGATGCGCGCATAGGCGGCGTTGATCTTGCTGGTCTTGTCGCTGGCTGCACGACGCGCGGCAGCGCTGGTTTCGGGCGGCAGGCGATCGGGATGATGACGCGCGACGAGCGCCCGATACGCCGCCTTGACCTCGTCGTCGCTGGCGTCGGGCGTGACCTGCAATTCGGCGTAGTCGGCGGCGAGCTTGGCGTTGCGCGTGCCGGCACGAAAACTGTCCCAGGTCGGACGCGCGACATTCATGCGCTCGGCGATCGCGTCGAGCAAGGCCTGCGACGTGGCATGCGCCTCGACCGCGGCGACGTCACCGAGCAGCTTCAGCACCATCAGCCGCAACTCGGACTGTTCATGGGTGTAGGTGCGCAGGCTGTCGCACGCGGACTCGAAGCGCCAACCCTCGGCGCGACCGCGATCGAACGCGGCGATCGCGCGCTTGCGCATCACGGTGTCGAGTTCGAGGCGGTCCATCCAGTCGCTGGCGGCGGCGACTTCCGATTCCGACACCTGTCCATCGGCCTTGGCGATGCCGCCGGCCAGTTCGAACAAGGGCTCGGTGAACGCGGCCTTCGGCTTCTCGCGCAATTGCGGAAACAGTCGCTCCAGCAACAGCGCACCGAGCACGCCACCGACGACCGGACCCCACGGCGTGCGGGCACGCGTGATGATCGTGCCGACCAAGGCACCGACGAAGGCCGCCTTCCAGTTCATGGCGCAGCGGGCCGCATCGACGGCGGGGATGGCAGCACAAGGGCAATGCGGTTCATGCGCGCATGATAGCAATCGACCCGGACTAGAATGCCGGCCTCGCTTCGGAGCCGCGCCGTGTCGTACCGCTCGCTGTCGTTGACCAAGATTCCCGGACTGACGCTGCTCCATCGCGGCAAAGTGCGTGATGTCTACGCCCTGCCCGGAAACGAATTGCTGATCGTCGCCAGCGACCGCCTCTCGGCGTTCGACGTCATTCTGCCCGATCCGATTCCCGGCAAGGGCGAGATCCTGACCCAGCTCTCGAACTTCTGGTTCGCGCAGACCGCCGCGTGGATGCCGAACCACCTCTCCTCGCGTCTGCTCACCGACGTCTTGCCGCGTGGCACGCCGGTCGTCGAATACGAACGCCGCAGCGTCGTCGCCAAGCGGCTCAAGCCGGTACCGGTCGAGGCGATCGCGCGCGGCTACATCATCGGCTCGGGGTGGAAGGACTATCAGGCCAGCGGATGCATCAGCGGTGTCGCGCTTCCGCCGGGGCTGCAGCTTGCAGAACAATTGCGCGAACCGATCTTCACGCCTTCGACCAAGGCCGCGGTCGGCGACCACGATGAGAACATCGGCTTCGACGATCTCGTCGCCAAGGTCGGCGGCGACATCGCCGAGCAGGTGCGCGCGCTCACGCTGAAACTGTATCGGCACGCCGCCGATTTCGCGCGCGAACGCGGCATCATCATCGCCGACACCAAGTTCGAATTCGGCCTCGACGAGCACGGCACGATCCGGGTGATGGACGAGATCCTGACGCCGGACTCCTCGCGCTTCTGGGATGCGTCGGAGTACCGCGTCGGCATCAGCCCGCCGAGCTTCGACAAGCAGTTCGTGCGGGATTATCTGGAGTCGCTGGGCTGGAACAAGAAGCCGCCGGGCCCGATGTTGCCGAAGCGGGTCATCGAGGGCACGCGCGAACGATACGCCGAAGCATTGAAGCGACTGGCGGGCATCACGCTTTGACGTCGGCACCCGCCTTCACGCTGCGCGATGTCGGATTGCTCGCGCTGATCTGCGTGGCCTGGGGCTGCAACTTCCTGACCTCGGCCGCGGCCCTGCGCGAGCTGCCGCCGCTGATGTTCACGGCGCTGCGCATGGCGGTACTCGGCCTCGCGCTGCTGCCGTTCTTGACGCGACCGCCGCGCGGCCAATGGCCGGCATTGATCGCCGTGGTGCTGTGCAATGTCGTGCTGCACTTCGGACTGAGTTTCTGGTCGCTCAAGCTCGCCGGGGACCTGGCCTCCCCGGCCATCGTGATGCAGGTGTACGTGCCGATGTCGGTCCTGCTGGCTTGGCTGATGCGCGGCGAGCGCTTCGCCTGGCGCACCGGGCTCGCGATCCTCGTCAGCTTCTCCGGCATTCTGGTGCTCGGCTTCGATCCGATCGTGCTCGACAATCCGCAGTCGCTGGCGTTGATGCTGGCATCGGCCCTGTTCCTCGCCATCGGCACGGTGCTGATGCGCGGCTTGTCCGGCATCGACGCATTCTCGATGCAGGCGTGGTCGGCCTGGATCGGACTCGGACCGCTGCTGGCGTGGAGCGCGTGGGTCGAACCCGATGCGTTGCATGCGGTCGCGCAGGCCGGCTGGATCGCGTGGGGCGGCGTGGCCTGGGCCGCGCTCGTGGCGTCACTGCTCGGTCACAGCCTGTTCTTCAAGCTCGTGCAGAAGCACCCGGTCGCGCAAATCGCACCGTACCTGCTGATGGCACCGATCGTCGCGGTCCTGCTCGGCGTCGTCGTCTGGGGCGACCGCCCCGGCCCGCGCCTGTGGATCGGCGGCGCGATGGTGCTCGGCGGCGTGCTTGCGATCGCGCTGCGCGCGCTCGTCAAGCAGCGTGTCATCGCGCCGGATCCGAGCGAGATCTGAGGCCGAGAACGACACGGCCCGCATGCGCGGGCCGTGGCTGGAACGAAGCGGTCAAACGCATCAGCGTCGGTGATGGAACCACGCCACCGAGGCCAGCAACACGCCCAACACGATCAACGCCCACAGGCCGGTACTCGGCACCGCGTGCCGCGTCGCCGCCGGCCCGAATGCCGTCAGCACCAGCGTGTTGGCGCCACCGCCGTCCGCGCCCAGCGTGTACCACCAGATCCCATTCGGTGGCAGTTCCCCTGCGGTGGCGGACGTCGGCGGTGTCTGCGCAGCGTAGCCCTCGCTGCGACTGCTCATGCCTTCGAGGAACAGATTGAAGTCTCCGGACTCGCCCGGCTCGCCCTGCGTAGCTGCTTCGCCTTCGGGCGGCGTTCCCCAAGGCAGGCCGTCCGTCGGCTGTCCCATCAGGCTGCGCGAGAAATCGAGCGTGCCGCCATTGGTGTCGAAGACGATGCTGCCGAAATCGGACGTGGTGAAGGTGCCGTTGCCCGATTCCGCGCCAACGATGGTGATGCTCAGGTCGAGCACGGCGGGCGATGGCAGATTGATGTCGTTCCTTCCCGGATTCGCGATCTGGGTCGACTCCAGCACGATGTAGCCGCTGGCCGTTGCCGGGCCGCCCGGTTGGGCATATTCGAACTCGAAGCGGATCGGCTCCGCGCTCGCCCACTGGGCGAGCACGAGCATTCCAAGACCAAGCGCAAGTTTCTTCAGCATGACAATCTCCGTTGCGAGAGAAGGGAATCGGGATTCATCAATTCGCCTCGCGCGGCCGCAGCAGCCAGCGACAGAGCGCCGGCAGGAAGATCATCGCGGCGATCATGTTGACGACGAACATGAAGGTCAGCATCACGCCCATGTCGGCCTGGAACTTGAGGTCGGACCAGATCCACGTGGCGACGCCGGCGGCGAGCGTCAGCGCGGTGTAGAAGATCGCGATGCCGGTCGTCTTCAGGGCGCCGAAGTAGGCCTCGGTCAGGGTACGGCCGGACTGCATCGACTCGGCCATGCGCGCGTAGATGTAGATCGCGTAGTCGACGCCGATGCCGACACCCAGCGCGACCACGGTCAGCGTGTTCACCTTCATGCCGATGCCGAGCTCCACCATCAGGGTGTGGCCGAGTTCGGTGACCAGCACCAGCGGCAGGGTGATGCACGCTGCGGCGAGCGCCGAGCGGAAGCTCAGCAGGCACATGACGAACACGGCCGCGTAAAGCAGATACAGCATCATGTGCTCGACTTCGCGCACCTTGTCGTTGATCGCGGCGGCGACGCCGACATTGCCGGTCGCAAGACGCAGGTTGGCCTGGTCGGTACGGTATTCCTCACCCTTGGCCGCGGCCTCTTCCATCGCCTTGTCGCGGTTGACGCGGAAGTTGACGTCGTAACTCTTGTTGGCGACGCGGAAGTCCTCGACCGCCTTGACGACGCGATCGATGGTCGTGGCGCGGTGATCGGTGGTGAAGATCTGCACCGGCATCGCCTTGCACTCCGGCGAATCGATCAGTCCGGAATCGGACTCGATCGCCTGCAGGCTCTGGCGCAGCAGGTTCGAGTCGCGCGGGATGGTGCGCCAGCGCACGTTGCCCTCGTTGTAGCCGGCGTAGATCACTTTCGCGATCTGCGGCAGCGTGATCACCTGCTGCACGCCTTCGACATTGCTCATGTGCCACGCGAAGCGGTCGATCAGCGCCATCGCCTTCGGACTTTCGGTGCACGCGAACGGGCCACCTTCGGCGATGACGTTGATCATGTCCACGCCGAGCGCGAACTTCTGCGTGATCAGCTTGGCATCCTGGTTGTAGCGCGCCTCCGGCCGCAGCTCGGCCACGCCTTCCTGGGCGTCGCCGATCATCACCTTGTCGCCCTCGGCTTCGGCGAAATACCAGACCACGACGCCGACCAGGATGATCGCCAGCGCCGGCATCGGCTTGCTGAACTTGGCCATGACGCGCCAGATCGCATCGAATTTGGTCAGCTGGCGCAGGCGGTACTCGCGCTTCTTGTGCAGATTGCTCAGCTTCGTGTAGCTGAGCAGCACCGGCAGCAGGAACAGGTCGGTGAGGATGGTCAGCGCGACACCGATGGTCGCGGTGATCGCCAGTTCGCGCACCATGCGGATGTCGATCAACATGATCGTGGCGAAGCCGATGCATCCGGCCAGCAGCGCGACCGCACCCGGCACCAACAGCATGCGGAACGAGCGCCGTGCCGCTTCGAGTGGCGGCACCGCCTGCGACTCGCGATGACGCAGTTCTTCGACTGTGCCTTCTTCGAGGCCGCCATAGAAGATCTCGCCGCGGAAGCGGTTGATCATCTGTTCGCCGTGACTCACCGCGATCGCGAAGATCAGGAACGTCGTCAACATGTTCATCGGGTCGATGCCGTAGCCGAGCAGCCGCAACGCACCGAGCATCCAGATCACCGAGATCAGTGCCGCGAGCACGGTCAGCGAAGCCAGCTTGCCGGACATCGAGTAAAGGAACAGCAGCAGCCAGGTGAAGGCGATCGTGACGAGGAAGAAATTGATCACCGATCGCGCGCCGTCGGCGATGTCGCCGACCATCTTCGCGAATCCGATGACGTGCAGCGTGAGCCCTTCCTTCTCGTACTTCTGGCGGATCGCCTCGAACTGGTCGGCGATCTTCTGGTAGTCGAGCTTGGTGTTCGCTGCGCCGCCTTCGGGGATCAGGTCCGCCCACACCATCGCGCCGGAGAAATCCTTCGCGACCAGCCGGCCGACGACGCCGGCCTTGACGATGTTCGACTTGATCGTCTCGAAGTCCTGCGGCGTCGGCTCGAAGCCTTCGGCATTCGGCGTGAACGACGACGGGATGACGTTGCCGCCGGCGAAGCCGTCTTCGACGACTTCGACGAAGCGCACGTTCGGGGTGAAGATCGAACGCACGCGGGCGTCGTCCACTTCCTCGAGCGCGATGACGTCGTTGGTGACGTTCTCCATCGTCCGCATGAACGACTTGTTGAACATGTTGCCGTTCTTGTCCATCACCGCCACGAGCACGCGGTTGGCGCCGCCGAACTCCTGCTCGTAGTCGATGAAGGTCTTCATGAACTCGTGATCGAGCGGAATCTGTTTCTTGAAGCCCGCATCGACACGCAGCTGCGCGGCGAAGAACAGCATGACCGCGGTGACCAGCGCGAACAGCGCCAGCACCAGCATGCGATTGCCGAACAGTAGATTCTCGAGCGTCCTGCCGAAGGCGCCTTGATTGCTGCTACCGATCATTGCGTATCTCCGTCACGGCTCATGGTTGATAGAAACTGACGCCGGCCTCGCCGACGACCGTGTATTCGCCTGGCCCGATGACCAGCACCGAGGACAGCACCACGCCGTCGGGATGCGTGGTCGCGAGGAAGGCGTCGTTGTCGCCCCCGCGCGAGAGCACCACGCCATTCCCGCCGACCAGCACGGCCGCACCATCTGCGCCGAGCGCGCCGCCCATCAGGCTGAGTTCGGTCCCGGTGTCGCGCTTGCTCCAGGTGCTGCCGAGATCGCTCGACTCGTAGACGTTGCCGCGCAGCCCGAAGCACAGGACATGGTCGCCACCGCTGCCGATGACGCCGAACATCGACCCCTCGTAGGGCAACTGGATGCGTTCCCAGTAGCTGCCACCGTCGGTGGAGCGGAATGCGGCCCCGCGTTCTGCGACGATGAACAGATTGCCGTTGCCGGTTCGCGCGATCGCGTTGAGGTGCGGATCGGTCTCTTCGTCGAGATCGAGATCGGAAGCATCGAAGTTCCAGCTCTCGTCCTCCAGTCCCGGCGCGACTGCACCCTCGGCGAGTTCTGCCTCGGTGGGTGCCGCAGCGCCACCACGGTTGAGGACGTCGACGTATTCCCACGACTCGCCACCGTCTCGGGTGCGCAGCAGCGTCGCGTACGCGCCGACCGCGAAGCCGTTGTCGGCGTCGGTGAACAAGACATCGAGCAGCGGCGCACCATTGCGCGGGTCCGGATTGTCGCGATCGAACAGCACCACGCGCTTTCGCGACCAGGTCAATCCGCCGTCGTCCGAGCGCAGCACGATGCCGTCATGACCGACGGCGAAGACGCGATTGTCGACCGCCGTCACCGCGGTGAGATTGGAGCGCGTCGGCACGCCGGCGATCTGACGCCAGCCGTCGCGGCGCGTTTCACTGACCAGGATGTGGCCGCGTTCGCCGACGGCGACGGCGCGATCGCCTGCATCCACGATGTCGAGGATCAACGACGAGGCCACGCGCGGCAGGATCTCCGCCTCCAGCACCGACGGGTCATCGCCCGCGGGTATGCCCGGGGTCGCTGCCGCCGGTATGTCCTGTGCCTGCAATCCGAAGCCGCACGCGAGTGCCAGCAAACCTGCGGCGATTCCGCCGATGCGCAAAGTGGTCTGTTTCATCAGTGAACCCTTGACTGCCTGTCCAAGCCCCTAAAACAAAAGGCCGACCGCCCCGTTTGAACGGAACGGCCGGCCCGAGCGAGCGCCGTACGGCCCCTTCAGCGGATGCCGCGCTGACGCAACGATTGCGGCGAGAAGTTTTCCGGCGCGGTGCGGAAGCCGAAATCGACCGTCGTCTTTTCTTCGTTGTCGAGCAGACCCGAGATGTAACGACCCGATTGCAGGTCGTGATGGGTCTCGACCGTCGCCCAGTACGTCGGCACTTCGTAGTAGTTGATCGACGGCGCTTCCGAGTAGCGCCACAGGCGACCACGGCCGTCGTAATGGTCGATCGCGACGATCTGGTAGCTGTCCTCGTCGAGATAGAACGTACGGCGGCTGTTGATGTGGCGCATGCCCTTCTTCAACGTCGCATCGACCACCCAGACGCGATGCAATTCATAGCGCAGCAGTTCCGGATTCAGGTGGCCGGGGCGCACCAGATCCTTCAGCTTCACCGTGTTGCTGTGCGCCTTGTAGGCGTTGTACGGGACGAACATTTCCTTCTTGCCGACGAGCTTCCACTCGAAGCGGTCCAGCGCGCCGTTGAACATGTCGGTCATGTCGTTGGTGCGCAGGCCGTCGGTCGCGGTACCCGGATTGTCGTAGGCGACGTTCGGAGCACGACGGACGCGACGCTGTCCCGGGTTGTAGATCCATGCTTGGCGGGGCTGGGCGCTGGCGTTCAGGGTTTCATGCACGAGCAGCACGTTGCCCGCGAGACGCGCCGGCGACACCACTTCCTGGAAGAAGTAGAGCAGGATGTTGTTGATGTTCTCGGTCGTTGCACCCTTGCGGTAGTACAGGCCGAGGAACTCTTCCTCGATGCGGATCGGCGTGTACGCGCCGGTCGCGGTCGGGGCCACCTGATTGGCGTAACGCTTGCCGCCGAGGCTCTTGTACTTCAGCTTGTGGTTCCAGATCGGTTCGAAACCGTTCTGCGGGATCGGGAACGGGAAGCCGAGCGAAGCACCCTGCACGCCCTCGCCGTTCGCGACCAGCTTGGCCGACGTGGCATTGGCCTTGGTGGCGTTGTAGACCTCCTGCGAGAAGGAAGCCGAACGGCGCGTCGGATAGACGTTCATCTTGAACGTCTTGTACTTGTCGAACATCGCGACCTGGCCCGGCGTGAGCTTGGCGGCGTAGTCCTTCGCGTTCTGCGGGGTGATCGCGAACAGCGGCTTGTCGGCCGCGAACGGATCGGGATGGAACATGCCGGCACGATATCCCGCCGGCGGACGCGTGATGCCGCCGGTCCAGGCCGGAATCGTCCCGTCCTTGTTGCCGGCAGTTTCGGCGCCGACCGGCGTCAAGTCCTTGCCCAGGCGTGCCGCTTGTTCGGCGGTGACGCCGGCTTGTACTGCGCTGGCCATGGCGAGGGCCGAAGCCGCCGCCAGAATGCCGTTTCGAATCTGTCGCATGGAATTCCCTCCGTCAGAACGAATACTTGACCGTGAACGAGACGAAGTCGCGGTCGTGGATCAGGTTCAGGTGGCCGGCGCCGCGGAACTCGGTGAAACTGAGGTCCGCCGCCCACTGGTTCAAATACGTCGCTTCCACGCCGACCGTGACCGACTTGCGACCTTCGAGGAAGTTGCCGCCCGGGCCGGGAGTGATGCCGTTGACATCGTGGTTGAAGGCGACGCGCGGCGACATGTTGAACGGCGAGCCGAACACGTTGTTGTAGTCGGCACGCGCCGCAAGGCGATAGCCCCACGAGAATCGGGTCGGGAAACCGTCGCACTGCGAGACCGGATTGACGAGGGCGCCACCGGTCAGCAGATCGCCGCCACAACCGGTATCGGTACCGTCACCCTGATAACGCAGGATGTCCGCCGTCGGCATGTCCCAGACATTGGTCGCACCGAATTCGGCCACGGTCGCGATCTGCTGCGCACCGAACCAGTTGCCCGGGCCGAAGGCCTTGGTCATCGTGAACTGCAACTGGCTGACTTCGTGACGGTCCCAGCCGCGCACGTATTCACCCGCACCGAACTCGCCCAACTGGCTGATGAAGCGGTTGCCCGGCGCCGGAATGAACGCGTTGAGCGGACTCAGGGCCGAGAACAGCAACTCCACGTCGTCGAACTGCAGCGGCATGTTGTCGCGATAGGACAATTCGCCCTGCAGCGCGATGCCGGTGTCGCCGAGCGTGGTGTTGAAGCTCACGCCGTACATGCGGATGTCTTCCGGATATTCGACGATGTTGCGACCGGAGTTCGGCGACGTGCTGGTCACCGCGTAGCCCGACAGCAAGGGCAGGCGGCTGTGGTAATTCATGAAGAAGAAACCGAACTCGCTGTCGTTGAGCTCCGGCGAGAAGTAGCGCAACGCAAGGCCGTACTGGCCGTCATCGCTCGCATAATCGTCGGGCAGGCGCGGGATCGCCTGGATGCAGGATGCGCGCTCCAGTGCGTTCGTCGAGTAAGTCAGCACGTTGCCGCAGTTCGCGAAATTCGACGGCTCGTCGGCTCGGCCGAAGCCGAGCATCAGGAAGTCGGCGCCGAGGGTCGCGAAGTCGTTGGTGCTGAAGTAGGTCCCGGCCGGATCCGGCTCGGTCTGCTCGAACTCGAGCAGGTAGAGCGCTTCGATCGACAGATTCTCGTTGATGGCGTAGGAACCCTGGATCATGTCGACCGGCAGGAACGCTTCCTTCAGTTCGGCGCCGGCGACGCGCAATTTGGACACGTCGATCGGATTGATGACATTGATGCCGTTCTGGATGAAGGTGCTCTCGCCCCAGCTCACGGCCTGACGACCGATGCGGATCGACGCCTCATGGCCGTTCAGGTCCATGTTGTGGAAGACGAAGGCATCCAGCAGGGTCAGGCGGGTGCCCACGCGTTCCTTGGCTTCCGAGGTCAAGTTCGCGCGATCGGCGTTTTCCCAATCGTAGAAGTAGCTCGCGCGCGCGAAGGCACCGGAGTTTTCTTTGTAGTTGATGCTCAACTCGCTGGTGATCTTGAACGCGTTCGAGAACAGGTCGTTCTTGTCGTAGTTCAGGTTGCCGTCGTCCGAATTCACCGAGAAGCGACCCGGCGCATTGATCTGATCGGTGATCGGCGTGGTCGCGACCAGAGGATTGAGGTTGGCGAGGCCGATCAGCTCCGGATCGCGCTCCTGCACGCGCATCGAAGCGCCGTAGGAGAGATTGGTGTCGATCGTGCCGCTCCAGTCACCGGTGCTGAATTCGATCGCGTGGGCAGGCACCGCGAACGCGCTGACGAGTGCCAGCGAGATCGCGGTTCCCAGCGTGCGACGGCGCGCGTGCTTGGCATTGAGGTAGGTCATGGAAGTTCTCTCCGCTTCTGCGTCGTCTTACTGGGTACGGATGACGGACGTGTTCGTGATCTGCACGGCCTGGCCGTTGCTCACGATCATGCTCGCCATCTGCGTCTGCATCTCGACCGTCGCTGCAGCCGATGTCGCCGGGCTGAGCAACGAGCCGTGGTCACCTGCGACGAAGCGCACGGCACCGCGAATTGCCGCAGCCTGCGAACTCGCGGTCAGCGTGTTCAGGCCGAGCGCGCGAATCAGCGGCTCGGTACCCGAGAGCGGTGCACCGGGGACGCTGTTCGGGATGACCTGATCCGGCAACACCGATCCGCCACCGACGACTTCATGCAACAGGATCCGGTCACCGGACGCGACCGAGGCCGCGGCGAAGTTGATCGGATCGCCGGAGTCCACCGACTGTTGCGCCGCGCCCATGAACGAGTCGAAGGTCGGCGTACCGGCGACGATGCCCGAAGCCGCGAGGCCGGCGCGGATGCGCGGACCGAAGGTCGCCGAGCCGTTCAGCATCTGCGCGATGCCACCGCCCGGCACCGACAGCACGGCGGTCGAGACCGTCGGCTCCAGCGTGACGAAGTTCAGGCCCACGATCGAACCGAGCGACTGGCCGACGAAGAAGACGCGCGAACCATCGAAGTCCGGCGTCGCGTCGCCATCGACCGACATCGTCGGGATGGTCTTGGCGAGCGTGAACAGGTCGGCGACCGCCTGGCGCAGATTGTCGCGCGAGGTCAGCAGGCTGGCCAGGTTGATGGTGTAGGTGCCCGAGGCATCGACAATACCGTCGGGCGCACCGACCTGACCCGTGGTGTTGTTGCTCAAATCGAGGTCGAAAGTGCGCTCATTGGCGATGGCACCGAACGGCGTGTTCTCGATGTAGAAGCCGCTGATGCCCGGGTCGATCGCGCGGATGCCGTGCAGCGGCTGGTCGATCGCGATCACCGCGAAGCCTTGCTGCGCCATCGTCGCCGAAATCGCCAACGCATCGGAGCGGTTGCGGGTGATGCCGTGCTGGAAGATCACCACCGGCCAGCCGGCGGCTGGCTTGGTGCGTCCGGAAGCGGCATTCGGCACCGTCGCCAGCACCGGGATCACCTGCGTCGATTTCGCGACCGGAATCGGGTTGGCATAAGTCAGGTGGGTCGAGGTCGGATCCAGACCCAGCGCATTGAACGGCGCGGTATAGGCCCCTGCCGCCGCCGACCAGTTGCCGGTCAGCGGACCGGTCGGGTTGGTCGCGGTCGGTGCGTCGAGGTAGTACTTGACCGGCAACACACCGATGATGATGTCGGCGATCGGCGGCAGTCCGGCGGCAGCGATGGTCAAGCCGCTCGGAACCAGAGTGGCCGCGCTGGCCGTCGTGATGGAACGCGTTGCGCTCAGCACCGGCGTGATGCTCTGCGTGGTCGCGGTCCAGGTCAGCACGATCTCGCTGCGCGGAATGCCTTGCGAGGCCGCCGCGGCTTCATGCGAGTTGGTGATCAGACGCAGCGGCTCCAGCGCGCAGGCATTGCCGACCGGCAGCAGCGGGTCGGTGGACTGCGCCACGGACGGACAGGTCGCCGGGTTGGCGTAGGCGGTCGCCGGAGTGATCAACGGACTGGTGCGCTGAGTCAGGAAGTAGGTCTGGTCCGGCGTGGCGTCGTTGCCAGCCGCGTCCTTGATGTCATCGGTCACGACGGCCATGTAGGAGCTCAGCTGCTCCAGCGGCTTGGTCGGCACGATCGCGATCGTGCGTCCGGTGGCATCCGACGGCGCCTGGGCGACCGCGAACTCCTGGGCGCTCAGCTCGCGCTGGACGCTGATCACGGTCCGGGTCGTCGGATTGATGCTGACCTTGAACACGCGGATCGACTGCCCGGCGACCAGGGTATTGGCGCGTGGCGCCGCCGAAACGTTGAAGCGCCAGGGCGCCACCGTCGACCAGCCGTCGAGTGCGTTGATCGAACGCACCGGGCCATTCGCGGCGTTTGCCGGATCCGAAGGCACGGGCAGGCTGGCGTTGAGCGTCAGGTCACGCGTACCGGAGAACGCGAGATCGGTCGGAAACGGAACCGCGCCGGTGGTCGGATTGAACACCGCGGTGATCACGCCGGTCACGAGCGAACCATCGTCGTTGCGCGAAACGGGGGCTTCCACCGCGCGCGGGCTGTTGCTGCTGCTGCTGCACGCGGCGAGCAGAGCGGACGACAGGGCAGTCGCCAAAAGGAGTCGGGCCTGCATGCTTGCTTCCTTCGTCTGAGGTAATCGGGAGCGCTTCAAACGCGCGTAGGTATCATAGGTAGAGGCTTCAACCGATTGCAACGCAATTCTCACAATCTGCTTCTGCTGCAACGCAGCACGAAAGGATCTCGTCTTGGGCAGTGACTCTGCACGTGCGCGCGACACGAAGCGCCAGCTCTGCATCCTCGTTCCGGTCTTCAACGAGGCAGCGGTGCTGCCGCTGCTGATGACGCGACTCGACGCCGCGCTGGCGACCATTCCCGCAGAGATTCGCGTGCTGTTCATCGATGACGGCAGCACTGATGCAACGCCGCATGAGCTGACGCGCATCGCAAACAATGATGCGCGTGTCGGCGTCATCCGACTGGCGCGCAACTTCGGCAAGGAGGTCGCGATGACCGCCGGTCTCGATCACGCCGATGCCGACGCCGTGGTGATTCTCGACGCCGACCTGCAGGATCCGCCGGAGCTGATCCGCACCTTCTGGGCGCACTTCGAACAAGGCGCCGATGTCGCCTTCGGGGTGCGTGCATCGCGCGCCGGCGAGTCGTGGCTGAAGCGATTCACCGCCGCCACCTTCTATCGCCTGATCGACCGCTTGAGCGATACGCCGATCCCGCGCGACACCGGCGACTTCCGGCTGATGTCGCGGCGCGCAGTCGATGCGCTCAGGCAATTGCGCGAACGCCACCGCTTCATGAAGGGGCTGTTCGGCTGGGTCGGGTTCAATCAGGTGGCGGTGGCCTATCACCGCGAACCGCGCGCCGCGGGTTCGAGCAAATTCAACTTCTGGAAACTGTGGAATTTCGCGCTCGAGGGCATCACCTCGTTCTCGACGGTGCCGCTGCGCATCGCGACCTATGTCGGGCTCGCCACGGCGCTGGTCGCGTTCGTCTACGGCGCGATCATCATCGCGAAGACGCTGATGTTCGGCGAGCCGGTACGCGGCTATCCGAGCCTGATGTCGGTGATGTTGTTCCTGGGCGGCGTGCAGCTGGTCGCGCTCGGCATCATCGGCGAATATCTGGGCCGCATGTACGAGGAAAGCAAGCGCCGCCCGCTCTATTTGATCAGCGACACGATCGGCATGCCGTCACGCGACGCCGACGGCGCTCAGGTCGGAGGCATCCAGCTGTCGCGCGTGGGCGTGAAGCCCCGCGGCGACAGGTCGCAGTAGTGCCAGACCGCGTCGGTGCTGGCGCACTGATCGGACACAGCGCGCGTCCATGCCGCCGCCACATCGATGCCTGCCGCAGCGGCGATCCGGCCGACGGCCGCCAGCACGATGCTTGGCACGGACACGCGAATCACCCGGGCCCCGACCGATCGCCCCACGCACGCCAGCATGGCGGCCAGCGTCAGGCGTTCACCGCCAGCCGCTTCGAAAACGCCGGTCGCCGCTTCGTCGCGCACCGACAACGCGAGGCACAGCACGGCGAGATCTTCCGCGTGCACGGGCTGGCGCAATCCGGTCGCACGCGCCGGAACGAACGCGAATCCGCGGCGCGCGGCGGCTTGCGCAAACGGCGTCAGGCTGCGATCCATGCCGGCGCCCCAGATCAGGGTCGGACGCAGGATCATGCAATGGATGTCGTGCGCGCTCGCGAATGCGAGCAATCGCTGCTCGCTGGCGCACAGGCTGTCCGCGAGCGCGCGTTCGACGCGGGACACCGAATGCCGCTTGTGCACGGCACTCATCGAACTCAGGGCGACGATGCGCCTGAGCGCCCCCGGACCCGCGCGTTCCAGCCAGGCCACGCAGGCGTCGAGCGGCCCGGCACTGATCAGCTGCGTCTGCGTCGACGCTTCGTTGCTGGTCCAGAGATCGAACGTCCGCCAATTCGCCTGCTGCGGCGACGACCACGCCGGGATCGTGCGCGCGCAAGCGACGGCTTCGCCACCCAGTCGCTGCAGCAGGAAATAGCCGACTTGCCCGCTGGCGCCGAGCAGCAACGGACCCGCCGTCGCCGGCATCAGCTGTTGAAGCGCACGAGCTGGACGATGCGCGAGGGCAGGTTGCGGATGCGTGCCATCAGTGAATCCTGCACCTGCGGACCGGTCTGCGTCACCGCCGCCGCCGCACTCAGCGCGAAACGCTGGATCGCGCGCGGATTGCGCTTGAGTTTCCAGTAGCGACTGATCGCCGCATCGACGCTGAGCCGGCACGAACCCATGCGCACCGGCTTGATCAGCATGCGATAGACCTGACCCTCGTTGATCAGCTCCATCGCCAGCTGCGCATTCGCGCGTTCGGTGATGACCACGGTCGCGATGTGCGGATGATGGACCTTCAGCGCCTTGAGCAGGCCGGTGAGATCGCCGGCGCTGGTCTCCGTTTCCGAGATGACGACGCCGGTCTCGTGCTGTTCGAGGATCTGCAAGGCACGCTCGGCATTGTTCGCGAAGCGCACCTGGTAATGCGACTGCAGGATCTCGCGCAGGCGCTGCTGGGTGACCGGGTCATCTTCCAGCACCAGCACGCCGACCTGGCCGCGCGCTTCCGCGGCTTCCTGCTCGCTGATCGGATCGACCGTGACGACCGGCGCCTCGCGCGCGATGCGCGCCGCCTCGAACACCAGGATGCGCAGGTCGGCGTTGTCCCAGGGCTTGTTGACGTATCGGTAGACCTCGCCCTCGTTCACCGAGCCGAGCACGGCCTTGAGGTCGGCATAACCGGTGAGCAGGATGCGCATGGTGCGCGCCGACGCGGTCTTGAGTTCGCGCAGGACATCGACGCCCTGCATCTGCGGCATGCGCTGGTCGCAGATCACCACGTCCGGGTCGAACGCGGCGGCCATCGCCACGGCCTGGCGCGGATCGTTGCAGAGCTCGACCTGACAATCGCGGAACAGCGCCTTGAGCGCACGCGTGATGCGCGCCTCGTCGTCGATGCAGAGCAATCGCAGCGGCTTGTCGGCGAAGATGTCGTCCATGCCGTCCCCTATGCAGCCTTGGCGGCCGGCTTCTGCGCCAGCGGCAATTCGACGAAGAACGTGGTGCCCTTGCCGACCTGCGATTTCACGCGGATCGCGCCACCGTGTCCCTGAATGATCTTGTGCACAATCGACAACCCGAGACCGGTGCCCTCGCCGACCGGCTTGGTGGTGAAGAACGGGTCGAAGATCTTCGGCAGCACGTCGTCGGGAATGCCGCTGCCGGTGTCCTCGAAGCTGACCTCGACGAAGTTCGGCTTGGCGACCGAGCGGATCGTCAGCGTGCCTTCGTCGTCCATCGCCTGCGAGGCGTTGGTGATCATGTTCAGGAACACCTGGTTGATCTGCGACGGCATGCATTTCACCTTCGGGATCTCGCCGAGCTCCTCGACGACGGTGATGCGGTCGCGCAACTGGTGGCCGGCGATGGTCAGCGCGCTGCGGATGCTGTCATTGAGGTCGATGGTGTCCATGCCGTCGCGATCGACGCGCGCGAATCCCTTGAGGTTGAGCACCAGGCCGCTCATTTGCTTCAGGCCGGTGGCGGAGTCTTCGAGCAACTCGCGCGCCTCGTTCAGGGTCGTGGCCTTGGCCAGCTCGATGCGCGCCTTCTGGATCGCGGCCTTGGCGCGGTCGACCATCGATGCATCGAGCGTGAGCAACAGGTCGACGCCGGTCATGACCTTGGTCACCGCGGCTTCGTACTCACTGAGCAGGTCGCTGACGACCTCGACATTGCTTTTCACGAAGCCGAGCGGCGTGTTGATCTCGTGCGCGACGCCCGCGACCATCTGGCCGAGCGACGCGAGCTTGGTGGTGTGGATGACCTGCGCCTGCGAGGCTTCACGCTTCTTGGCCTCTTCCTCGTTGTGCGACAGACTGCCGCGCAACTTGCGTTCCCGCATGAAAAAGTATGCGGCTGCCGCCAGGGCGAGCACGGTGGTGAATGCGAATAGTGCCGTCATCATGTCGCGCTGCATCCCTCGCCGCCGGCCAGCGGCCCGAGGCAGTATAGCGATCGTCACCCTTGTCGCCAGCGAGCTTGGCGGTCATCGTCCGCGCATTCCTTGACCGAGTTGGCCGAATCGATGATCGAACCATCTGCCGAGCGTTCCGCGACCCTGCGCCGGGTCGCGCTCTGGACCGGCCCGCTCGCGGGAGCCTTGCTTGCCCTCTGGCTGCACGGCCGCGGCGACAGCGCATCTTTGGCGATCACGCTCGGCTGCCTGCTCTGGGTCGCGACCTGGTGGTTGTTCGAGCCGATCCCGGCCGCGTTCACGGCCCTGATCCCGATGAGCGTGCTGCCGATGGCCGGGGTGATCACGCCGAAACACGTCGCCGAGGCATTCGGCAACGAGTTGATCCTGCTGATGATGGGCGGCTTCATGATGGCGGCCGCCCTCGAACGCAACCATGCCCACCGGCGCCTTGCGCTCGGCATGGTGCGACTGTTCGGTGGCCGCAGCGGCCGCCACCTGCTCTGGGGCTTCGTGTTCGCGACCGGCCTGGTCAGCATGTGGATCAGCAACACCGCCGCGACCCTGATGATGTTGCCGGTGGCTCTGGCCGTGCTCGAAACCTATCGCGACGATCGACTGCGCGTACCGCTGGTGCTCGGGATCGCCTATGCGGCCAGCGTCGGCGGATGGGGCACGCCGATCGGCACGCCGCCGAACCTGGTGTTCATGCAGGTCTACGAGCAGACCACGGGCAGTCGCATGGACTTTCTCGAATGGATGACGTTCGGCGTGCCGATCGTGTTGCTGTTCCTGCCGATCGTGGCGCTGTGGCTGGGCCGGCATCTGCAGTCGTCGCCGGCCGCGGAAGTGCCGGCACTCGGGCCGTGGCAGGCTGCCGAGGTCCGCGTTCTGGTCGTGTTCGCCTTGATCGTGCTGGCGTGGATCTTCCGCAGCTCGCCGCTCGGCGGCTGGAGCCAATGGACCGGCCTGCCGGCAGTGACCGACGCCAGCATCGCGCTGGCCGGCGTGTTGTTGATGGCGGTGATTCCCGATGGCCGCGGCAGCACCCTGATCGACTGGCCGACCGCCGAACGCGTGCCGTGGTCGGCGCTGGTGCTGTTCGCCGGCGGCATCGCGCTCGCGACCGCGTTCCAGACCAGCGGCCTAGGCGATCGCATCGCCACGGCGCTGGGCGCGTTGCGCGAATGGCCGGCATGGATGCTGATCATCGGCGTCTGCCTGGGCGTCACCCTGCTCTCCGAAATCGCCAGCAACACCGCCACCGCCGTGTTGCTGATGCCGATCCTCGCCGCCACCGCGACCGCCAGCGGCGTCGATCCGGCCCTGCTCATGGTGCCGGCGGTGTTGGCGGCAAGCTGCGGCTTCATGCTGCCGGTGGCGACGGCGCCCAATCTGGTCGCTTACGGCACCGGCGTGGTGCCGCTGCGACGGATGATGCGCGAAGGATTCGCGCTCGACCTGATCGGCGTCGCGGTCCTGTCCAGCGTGTGCATCGCGTTTTTCTGGCGCTGAAGCTCAGAAGCGCGGCAGCAGCAGCCAGAGCATCCAGCCGGCAAAGGCCAACACCAGGATCAGGCCTTCGCGCCGCGAGACCACGGCGTCACCGCGGATCATCGGAAAGAACGCGAGCGAGAACGCCAGCAGCGCCGGGATCTCGAGATGCAGCAGCGAGGTCGACAGCGCGATCGGTCGCCCCAGGGCCAGCAAGCCGATCACGAGCAACAGATTGACGACACTCGATGCGATCGCCGATCCGACCACGACATTGCCGTGTCCGCGATGCGCGGCCACGACCGACGTCGCCAGTTCCGGCAGCGCTGCGCCGATCGCAAGCACGCTCAATCCGACCCAGAGTTCATTCATGCGGAAGTGCGCGGCGATGTCGATCGCGCCACCGACGCTCCACCAGGCGCCGTAGCCGAGCAGCAGCACGCCGACCAGGATGCGCGCGAGGTTGCGCAGCAGTTCCGTCTGCGTGTTCGCGGCATACGCGAGTTCCTTGCGCACGGCCTCGGACTCCTGCGCCGCGGCGCGTTTCGCCAGCCAGCCGAATGCCGCCGCCGCCAACAGCAGCAGGCTGCCATCGAACTGACCGAGCGCACCGTCCTGGCCCATCAGCAGCAAGGCAACGGCCGCGGCGATCAGGATCGGCAATGCGACGCCGACCAGACGGAAGCCGGTACTGAGCGGCTTGACCAGCGCCGACACGCCGATGATCAATCCGAGGTTCGCGATGCAACTGCCGATCACGGTACCGACCGCGAGCGCGTCGTGGCCGCGCACGATCGCGACCACCGCGATCGCCAGTTCCGAGACCGATGCACCGACCGCGACGATCGCGAGGCCGGCCGAAGATCCGCCGACGCCGCGACCCTGGGCGAAGCCGGACGCCCCCTTGAGGAAGGCATCCGCGCCCAGCATCACCAGCAACAGACCGCCCAGCAGCACACCATAGGTTTCGAGCATCGTTCCAGCCAGCCGACGACAAGGTCATGCAGGATAGCCGCGCCACTGCGGCGG
>DATMVT010000222.1:0-4202 GCA_035562895.1 Patescibacteria group bacterium
GTCGAGGGAGTCGTCGTAGCCGAACTTGCGTTTCACCGTGGTTGCGGTGAAGAAACAGAACACGCCGGCGATCAAGCCGATCGCGAGCGCACCGACCGGGCCGGCGGTGCCGGAAGCCGGCGTGATCGCGACCAATCCCGCGACCGCGCCCGAGGCGATGCCGAGGACGCTCGGCTTCTTGTGCAGCAGCCATTCCACCGACATCCAGCCGAGGGCCGCCGCCGCCGTGGCGATCTGCGTCACCAGCATGGCCATGCCGGCGGTGCCGTTGGCGGCGACCGCGCTGCCGGCGTTGAAACCGAACCAGCCGACCCAGAGCAGGCTGGCGCCGATCAGCGTGTAGCCGAGGTTGTGTGGCGCCATCGGGGTCGTCGGATACCCGTTGCGCTTGCCGAGCACGAGTGCCGCGACCAGGCCGGCGACGCCGGCATTGATGTGCACGACGGTGCCGCCAGCGAAGTCGAGCACGCCCCAGTCCCACATCAGGCCGCCGTCGCCGGACCAGACCATGTGCGCGATCGGCGCGTAGGCGAAGGTGAACCAAAGCGCCATGAACACCAGCAGCGCCGAAAACTTCATGCGCTCGGCGAAGGCGCCGACGATCAACGCCGGCGTGATGATCGCGAAGGTCATCTGGAAGGTGACGAACACCGACTCGGGAATGGCGTAGCTCAGGCTGTCCGCTTTCACGCCGCTCAGGAAGGCCTTGTTCAAGCCGCCGATGAAGCTGTGCAGGTTGACGACGCCTTTCTCCATTCCGGTGGTGTCGAACACCAGGCTATAGCCGTAGAGAACCCAAAGGACCGTGATGAGTCCGGTGATCGCGAAGCACTGCATCAGCACGCTGAGCACGTTCTTCGACCGCACCATGCCGGCGTAGAACAGGGCGAGCCCGGGAATCGTCATCAGCAGCACCAGGGCGGTGGCGACGATCATCCAGGCGGTATCGCCGCTGTTGAGGGTGGGTGGCGCTGCTGACGCGATCGCGGGCAGACCGAGCAAGGCAAAGATCAATGGAACCGACTTCATTCGAATCATCGGGGCGTCTCCGTGGGGGGCGTCCCGAAGATGTTGCAGTGCAGCTTGAGTCGTTACTCAAACATTCAGTGTTCTAGTCGAAGACCCATGAAATGCGGGGCGCCGGCAGCGCAACGCCGGCCCTGCGCCAATACCGCGATGAGACAGATCAAGCCGATTCGAAGCGGTTGGCGTCGCGGTTCTTGCGGACTTTGAGCGGGTCCCAGATGCGGCCGTTCATGGCGACGTAGACGCCGTTAGGAAGAGTTTGCACGGCGCCAACCGCGCAGCCGATATTGAAGACCGCATCCGAACCCTGGAAGCGCGCCGGATTCAATGCGCCAGTCATGACGATGACTTTGTTGCTGATCGCAGTCAGCACGCGCGCGGTTTCGACCATGGTGTCGGTGCCGTGCGTCACCAGCACGTGGCGACCGGGTTGCGCTTCGATGGTGCGGCGAACCAGGTCACGGTCATCTTCGGTGATGTGCAGGCTGTCCTTGCGCAGCAACGGAATGACCAGAAAACGAAAGCCGACGCCGAGCGCGGTCAGGATGTCACCGATTTGCGGCGCGCCGATCTGGAAGTCGGACTTGTCGTCGAAGTAGATCTTGTCGATCGTCCCGCCGGTGGTGACGATGGTCAGGTGGTCCATGCTGCATTCCTTCAGGCGTAGATGTCGCTGGACAAGGTGCGCGCCTCGATCGCGACCGTGTCGGCGAGGCGCACGCAGCCGATGCGCGCGAAGCGTCGCGCCGCATGCATCGAGCGCGGATCATGTTCGTTGCGGAAGCTCCATTCGGCATGCTGGGCGAGCAGGGCGAGGGCGAGCGTGCGTCCCATCGTCATCGCCAGGCCACGGGCGCCGGCGGACAGTTCGTCCTTGCTGCGCGAACGCTTCTGGATCCATTCGGCCACCGCGGTCGCCGACTCGCGTACCTGCTTCACCGCGCCTTCGAGCTCCGGCGAGGTCACTTGCGAGGTCAGTGCGCGAATCGCCGTCAACCAGTGCTGCAGGCCGCCCATCTGCTTCAGCGCCTTGACGACGTCGAGGGCGAGCACGTTGGTGGTGCCTTCCCAGATCGGCAAGACCTGGGTGTCGCGCAGCAGCCCGGGCAGGCCGGTGTCCTCGCAGTAACCGGCACCGCCGAACGACTCGATCACCTCGCTCAGGCAATGCGTCGCGGCCTTCGCCGTCACCAGTTTCACGATCGGCGTGATCAGTCGCAGCAGATGCACGCTGGCATCGTCGTGCTGGCCGTTCTCGATGCGACCCATCAATTCGACGGCGTAGAAAGTCAGATGGAAGTTGCCTTCGAATTCCGCCTGCAGGTCGGCCAGGGTCTCCTGGTGCAGCGGCTGGTCGATCAGGGGCTGCGCGAACACCACGCGACGGGTCGCGTAGTCGCGCGCCAGCGTCAGGCCGCGACGCATCGCCGCGACCGCACAGACGGCATTCCAGATGCGCGTCACGTTGAGCATCGGTGCGATCGCGCGGACGCCGTGCTTGCTGTCGCCGACCAGTTCCGCAGGGGTGTTGTCGAGCTGGATCTCGGCGGTCGGCAGCTTGCGCGTGCCGAGCTTGTCCTTGAGTCGATCGATGGTGATGTTGCGCAGGCGCCCGTCGGACTTGCGCGGCTCGATGTAGAACAGGGCGAGGCCATCGGCACCGGCCGGATTCTTCTCCGGGCGCGCCAGCAGCAGGGCGATGTCGCTGGTGATGGCCGAAGCGAACCATTTGCGGCCGGACAGGCGCCAGCGCCCGCGCTCATCCTGTCGTGCAACGGTTTCGGTGCCACCGACATCGGAACCGCCGCTGGTTTCGGTCATCCATTGGCCGCTGATCCAGAATTGCCCGGGATCACGACTGAGCAGATGTGGCACGGCGCGATCGATCAGGGTCTTGTTGTCGCTGTCCGAAAGCACCTTGATGGCGCCGTCGGTCATCGCCAGCGGGCACGAGAACAATTCGCTGGAGGGATGGAACAGATAGTTGAACGCGAATTGCAGCGGCCGGCCGTGCTGCGCGAGCCAGTCGTCCTGGCCCAGCGCGATCAGTCCCCACTTCGCGGCGATCGCCGGTGCTTCACGCCAGAACGGGCTGAGCTCGACGTGGTCGATGCGCTGCCCGAAAGCGTCGAACGGCATGTGCCGTGGTTCGAGGTGGCGCTGTCCAAGTTGTTGCGGATACCACTCGTTCGCGGCCAGTTCGCCGAATTCCGCGAGCTTGCCGTCGTGGTCGGCCATGACCGCGGGCGGCAGAACGCGGCGCAGCCACGACCGCAACACGCGATCGTCGAGATAGGTGTTCGCCAGCATCGGCGCAGTCTGTATGAAGCCCATGGTTCTCCCCGACGCTCGTGCGTCGCTGCGTCCCGTGCAGCGCGGGCAAGTTAGCCGGAGCGCGCCACCGCGACAAGCGATGCGAATCGCGGATCAGGCGGGTTTCGGGATCTTGCGCAGGCCGAAGATCGCCGCGATCGCGAACAAGACCTCGAGTGCCGCCAGTGGACGCATGCTCGGGCTCGACCAGAGTTCCATCACGCCATGGCTGAAATACAGCAGCGAGACGATGCCGCCGACCAGCAGCATGCGCTTGCGACTGTGCCACGCCGCGGGAATCAGGGCGGCCAAGGGCAGCAACGCGAAGCTGACCACGAACCACGCCGGAAAGGCTGCGCCGGGCGCCGCCCAGCCATGCCAGTAAATCTGCAGCAGGCCTTGTGCCGCCAAGGCGACGGGCGGGACGTGATCGCGGAAGCTCATCGGGTGAGCCGGGTAGCGATGTCGGCGACGCGGCGACCGAGCGCACGCGCCAAGGCGCGTTCGTCGCCGTCGATCTCGCGTTCGCCGCGCGCGCCGGACAGATGCGATGCGCCATAGGGGGTGCCGCCACTCTGCGTCACGGACACCTGCGGCTCGCTGAAAGGTATTCCGACGAGCAGCATGCCGTGGTGCAGCAGCGGCAACATCATCGACAGCAGGGTCGATTCCTGGCCGCCGTGCAGGGTCGAGGTCGACGTGAACACGGCGGCAGGTTTGCCCACCAGCGTGCCGGACAGCCATTCGCTCGCGGTTCCGTCGAGAAAATACTTCAATGGCGCGGCCATCTGGCCGAAGCGGGTCGGACTGCCGAGGATCAGGGCATCGCATTCGGCGAGATCGTCATGGGTGCAGTAGGGCGC
>DATMVT010000223.1:0-2993 GCA_035562895.1 Patescibacteria group bacterium
CCGGCGGTCGGAAACGCCACCGAACTGCATGCGGTGCTAGCGTACCTGCGCGGCGACGCGTTGCCGTTGCGCATGCACGAGGCCTGTCTTGCACTCGGTACCGAAGTCTTGCTGCGCGTCGGATTGGCGCATTCGCCACACGATGCACGAACGCGGCTCCAGCATGTCCTCGACAGTGGCGAAGCCGCCGAACATTTTGCGCGCATGGTGGCCGCGCTCGGTGGTCCGGCGGATCTGATCGCGAAGGCCGAGCACCATGTGCCGGTCGCACCGATCCAGCTCGATGTGCTGGCAGAAGAGGCGGGGACGATCCGTTCGATCGACGCGCGCCGCCTCGGTGAACTCGTCGTCGATCTCGGTGGTGGTCGTCGCCATCCGCAGGACCGAATCGATCTGGCAGTCGGTCTCGATCGCGTGCGCGCCGTCGGAGAGGGCATCGAGCGTGGCGAACCCCTGCTTCGCCTGTGCTTGCGCAGTGCCGAGCAGATCGACTGGGCACGGGCGCGGGCACTGGCGGCGTTCGTGATCGGCGATGCCTTGCCGCCGGTCTCGCTGGTGTGCGCTCGCATCGAAGTGGGGGCGGGCTGATGGCGCGCGCGCTGCTGGTCGTGCTTGATTCACTCGGCATCGGTGCCGCGCCCGATGCGGATCGATTCGGCGATGTCGGCGCCGATACCTTCGGTCATATCGTCGACCGTCGTGCCCCACGATTGCCGAACCTGCGCAGGCTGGGCCTGCATGCCGCGCATGCGCTCGCTCATGGGCGTGATCCGGCTGAGCATGAGACCGCTGATCTCGCGGTGACCTGGGCGGCGATGCGCGAACAGTCCACCGGCAAGGACACGACCAGCGGCCACTGGGAAATGTGCGGTGTGCCGGTGCAGTTCGATTGGGGCTATTTCAGCGCGCACGAACAGAGCTTTCCGCCCGCGTTGCTCGATGCCTTGATCGCACGCGCCGAACTGCCCGGCGTGCTCGGGAATTGCCGCGCCTCGGGTACCGAAATCATCGCGCGCCTCGGCGCCGAACACGTCGCGACGGGAAAGCCGATCGTCTACACCTCGGCGGATTCGGTGTTCCAGATCGCCGCGCACGAGCAACATTTCGGCCTGGAACGGCTGTATCGCGTCTGCGAGATCGCGCGTGAACTGGTCGACGACTACCGCATCGCCCGCGTCATCGCGCGGCCGTTCGTCGGCAACGATGCCTCGAGTTTCAAGCGTACCGGCCATCGCCACGACTACGCCGTGCCGCCCGTCGCGCCGACCTTGCTAGATGCGCTGGTCGCCGCGGGCAAGCCGGTCATCGCCATCGGCAAGGTCTCGGACATTTTCGCCGGGCAGGGCATCAGCCGATCGATTCCGGCCAGTGGTCTCGATGCCTTGATCGATACGACGATCCGCACCTTCCGCGAAGCGCCGGACGAGAGCTTGGTGTTCGTCAACCTGGTCGATTTCGATTCCGAATACGGCCATCGTCGCGATGTCGCCGGCTATGCTGCCGCTTTGGAACGCTTCGATGCGCGCTTGCCGGAACTCATGGCGACCTGTCGCGACGGCGATCTCGCGATGTTCACGGCCGACCACGGCAACGACCCGACTTGGCCGGGCTCCGACCACACGCGCGAATGCGTGCCCTTGCTGGCCTCGGGTGGCCGCGTGCGTCCGGGGAATGCCGGCCTGCGCGACGGTTTCGCT
Source organism: Patescibacteria group bacterium (assembly GCA_035562895.1). Taxonomy (GTDB): domain Bacteria; phylum Pseudomonadota; class Gammaproteobacteria; order Xanthomonadales; family Ahniellaceae; genus JADKHK01. The sequence goes on from DATMVT010000223.1 coordinate 1,698, forward strand.
GATCTCGGTCAGACACTGGCGCAGCATTTCGGCCTCGCGCCGCTCGCCCACGGGCGTGCGCTCGAAAGCATCGACCACGACTGAGGATTCCCATGGGCACACCGCACATTTCCGCCCGTCCCGGTGACTTCGCCGAGACCGTGCTGCTGCCGGGCGATCCGCTGCGCGCCGCGCACATCGCGCACACGTTGCTCGACGATGCCGTCGAAGTGACGCGCGTGCGTGCGATGGGCGGCTACACCGGTCGCTGGCGCGGGCAGCGCGTGTCAGTGATGGGCACCGGCATGGGCATTCCTTCCGCGTCGATCTACGGCACCGAACTGGTGCGCGAGTATGGCGTGAAGCGGCTGATCCGGATCGGCACCTGCGGCGGCATCGCGGCCGATCTGCAGCTCGGCGACATCGTGCTGGCGCAGGGCGCGAGCACCGATTCCGGCGTCAATCGCTCGCGCTTCAAGGGCATGGATTTCGCCGCGATCGCGAGTTACCCGCTGCTGTCCGCGGTCGCGGAACAAGCGCGCCGCGACGGCGTGCGCGTGCGCGTCGGCAACGTCTTCAGTTGCGACCTGTTCTACGGCCCCGATCCGACCCTCGTCGACACGCTCGCCGCGATGAACATCCTCGGCATCGAAATGGAAGCCGCCGGCCTCTACGGCCTCGCCGCCCAATACGGCGCCGAAGCACTCGCCGTCTGCGCCGTCTCCGACCACCTCCGCACCCACGCCCAATGGTCCCCCGAACAACGCCAGAACGGGCTCGATGCGATGGTGCGGCTGGTCTTGGATGCGGTGGTGACGGCGTAGCTCAACGCCGCTGCTGGCACGATTTGCGTCACGCCGATTCGCGAATCAGACGCCGCGCAATCGTCCGGCGATTCCGTCGGTGAATGGGTGTTTGGCGTCATAAACCGGAGTTTCAGAATGTTGGGCGACGCGGTCGCCACGCGTGCGTTGTGGCAATCTATGCAGCAAGTTTTCGGGAGACAGCCATGACGATCCCCGTCGAAGTTCTTGCGCAGCAGGTGCTGCAACTCTCCGCACCGGATAGGGCGCGCTTGTTGGACCAGGTCATCAGCAGTCTGGATGCCGATCGCGAGCGGGACGCGCGCTGGAATGCGCTAGCAGCCCGGCGTGAGGCCGAGGCCGATGCTGATCCGTCCGTGCTGGTATCCGGTCCTGAGGCTATCGCCCGCATCCGCGCCAGCCTCGGATGACCTACAGACTTCACAGAGGCGCGGAACGCGACCTTCTGGAGGCAGCGACGTTTTTATCGCCGAGAGGGCGGGGCAAAGCTCGC
>DATMVT010000224.1:0-3100 GCA_035562895.1 Patescibacteria group bacterium
GACATCGTGCTGCCCTGGCGCGACGCCGAACCCTTCCTCAGCGCGGCCGGGCAATCCGTGATGGCCGAGTTCGCGGACGGCACCGCGCCATGAGCCTCGTGTTCGGGATCGCGCGAGGCCGGCATGCTGGTGCTTGAGTCGCTCTCGGCGACGCTGGCCTGGACCACGGCCGCGTATCTGCTGGCGCTCGGCGTGTTGCTGCTGATCTCGCCCGCGCGTGGCCGACGCTTCCTCGCCGGCTTCGCGCAAACGGCATCGGCGCACGCGGTCGAACTCGGCCTGCGCATCCTCATCGGCGCGGCCTTCATCCTGCACGCACCGAGGATGGCGGCAGGGTCGCTGTTCGTCGTACTCGGCTGGGTCTTGATCGGCAGCAGCCTCGTGCTCGCATGCATGCCCTGGCGCTGGCATGCGCGCATCGCGCAACGCACGGTGCCGATGGCGACACGGTTCACCGTGCCGCTGGGCCTTGCATCGATCGTGCTGGGCATCGGCCTCGGGTTCGCGTTGCTGTCGGGACCCACCGGCTGATCGCGGACGTGCTCAGCGCTGGCACACGCGGCAATAGAAACTGGCGCGTTGCGCGTCGCGGCGAGCGGTGATGGCCGTGCCGCAGCGCTTGCAGGGTTCGCCGTCGCGGCCGTAGACGAACAGCTCCTGTTCGAAGTAGCCGGGTTCGCCGTCCGGCTTGAGGAAATCGCGCAGCGTGGTGCCGCCGCGCTCGATGGCGTAGGCGAGGATGCGGCGGATGGCGTCGGCGATCAGCGCGTAGTCGCGGCGCGAGACTTTCCCGGCGGCGCGCATCGGGCGCACGCCGGCCGCGAACAAGGCTTCCGCGACATAGATGTTGCCGACACCGACGACGATGCGCTGGTCCATCAGGAAGGCCTTCACCGGTGCGCTGCGACCGCGGCTCTGCGCGAACAGGTAGTCACCGTCGAAGGCCTCGCCGAGCGGTTCCGGGCCAAGATCGCGCAACAGTTCGTGCGTCGTGTTCGCGGGCTGCCAGAGCAGGCAGCCGAAGCGGCGCGGGTCGTTGAAGCGCAGGAGGCGACCGTCGTCGAACACGAGGTCGACATGGTCGTGCGCACGCACCGGCACGTCGGCGTCAAGCACACGCAGCGACCCGGACATGCCGAGATGCACGATCGCGGCGCCGGGATCGCTGTGCAGCAGCAGGTATTTCGCGCGGCGTTCGGTGTGCGACAGGCGTTGGCCGACGAAGACGCGTTCGATCTCGCGCGGGATTGGCCAGCGCAGGTCGGGGCGGCGCAGCACGGCACCCGTCACGACGCGGCCTTCGACATGCGGCGCGATGCCGCGGCGGGTGGTTTCGACTTCGGGCAATTCGGGCATGACGCATGTTAACCATCCGCCGGCTTGCCCTGTGCAGGGAAGCGCGCGACAGTCGACGACATGACGAGGGGCGCGGCACGAACGATCGGGCTGGGGCTGGTGGCATGGCTGTGCGCCGGCACGGTGGTGGCGGCCATCGTCACCAATCGCACGCGCCTCGACACGCTCGATGTCTATCGCGGCCTGCCGGCGAATTCGGTGCGCGCCGTGCACGCCGATCGCGACGGCTTCGTCTGGATCGGCACGCAGGACGGTCTGGCGCGCTACGACGGCGAACACATCGATGTCTGGCGCCATCGCCGCGACGACCCGCAGACGCTGGCCGAGAGCCACGTGGTCAGCATCACCGAAGACGAGGAGGGTCGGCTGTACGCGGCCCATCCGGTGTCCGGCATCAGCGTGCTGGACCGCAGCCGTCGCCTGATGACGCACTGGCGTGCCGAGGGCGAGGGCCTGGCTTCGGATCGCATCGCCAGTCTGCAGCGCACCGGCGATGGCCGCATCTGGGTGCTGTTCCAGGGCGGCGAGGTGCAATGGCTGGATCGCACCGCGAAACGGGCGGTGGCAGTGCCGGAGATCAGCGCGCATGACCTCGGCGCCGTGCGCGCATTGGCACCGGGTCCGGCCGGCGGCTTGTGGCTGGCGTCGGAGACCGGGCTGTGGCGCTTCGAAGCCGGCAAGCCGCAGCTGTTCCGTGATGATCGCCTGGGCCCCGTCACGACCAGCCAGACCCGTGTCCTGCTCGAAGATGGTTCGGGCACGGTCTGGGTCGGTGGCGGCGACGGCCTCTGGCGCCTGGCGCGCGACGGTACCCGCCGCATCACGCTGCCCTTCGCGACGCCCGAAGACGCCGATCGCCCGGAAGTCGAGAGTCTGCTGCTCGACCAGAACGACCGCCTCTGGATCGGCACGCGGCGCGGGGCGTTCCTGTACGACCGCGCACGCCAGGACGTGGTCGAACGGCTGGACCACGATCCGGCCGACCGGCAAAGCCTGGGCAGCAGCCGCGTGACCACGCTGGCCCAGGGCGACGATGGCGTGATCTGGCTCGGCACCTGGATTGGCGGGCTGTCTTCGCACGATCCGAGCGCGGCCATGATCCGCACGCTGCGCCATCAGGCCGGGGATGGCCGTAGCCTCCCGGTCGATCCCGTGGTCGCGATCGAGCCGGAGCCGGACGGCAGCCTGTGGCTCGCCCTCGGGGAATCCGCCGGACTGGTGCGCATCGACCCGGATCGCGGCGTGCTGAAGCGCTACGCCTACCGGCGCGATGCCGAGCAGGGCTTGTCGAGCGACTACCTGATCAGCCTCGCCCGCGACCGCGACGGTCGCCTGTGGATCGGCAGCGGCGACCGCGGACTCGATCGCCTCGATCCGGCGACCGGGGAGATCGAACGCTTCGGCCACGGTGGCGTCGACGGCATTCCCGGACCCACGGTCCGCGCCCTGCTGGTCACCCGCGCCGGCGACCTGCTCGTCGGCACCCTCGGGCATGGGCTGGCCGAACGGTGTGCCGGCTGCACGGGTTTCATCCAGCATCGGCGCGGCGCCGCACTCGGCAGTCTCCCGGATGAACGCATCACCGCCCTGGCCGAATCCGCGGACGGACGGCTCTGGATCGGCACGCGCGGCAGCGGCCTGGTCCTGGGCGAACCCGGCGCACGCGCCTTCGTTCGCGTTCCGCTCGCCCTCGACGACGCCGCCAGCCTGAGCATCAGCGACCTGGTCGAGGATGACGCCGGCC
>DATMVT010000225.1:0-40972 GCA_035562895.1 Patescibacteria group bacterium
GGTCACGCCCCAGGGATGCATGACGATCTGCGAGTAGCTGTGCAGGTCGAAGTAGGCCCCGCGCGTGTCTACCGATGCGGCCTCGGTGAGGCTGTTCTCGTTGCCGCCGCGGGTGTCGGGGAACAAGGCATCGACATAGGCATTGACCGCCTGGGTCTCCGGTTCGGAGCCTGCGCTGGGTCCGCGGTAGGTGTCGCTGCACAGGCTGCCGCTGGAGCCGCCGGGCACCTGGTTCCAGTAGAACGGGAAATTGCGATTGAGATCGACGCCGATGCCGGTGCCGCTGCACGAACCGAAGTAGTGCCGGTTCTTGCGTTGCGACGAGCCACTCTCGGCGATCTTGCGGCCATCCGGATTCGCCTGCAGCAGCAGGTGGAATTCGTTGTGGTCGAGCAGCCAGGTCGCTTCCGCGTTCGTGCCGTGGTTCGACAGCAACCACTCCGCGAATTTCAGGTTCACCTGCACCGGCGTGTATTCGCGCGCATGCAGGCCGCTCATCACGAACATGCGCGGCTTGTCGCCGGCCAGCGCCGTGTTGGTGATGCGCAGCACGCGCAAATCAAAGCCGGCCGCGCCGCCGGGCGTCGCTTTCTCCCAGGAATCGCCGATGTCGACGACGCTGGCGAGTGCGGGATGGGTCGACACTTGCGCGTCGATGAAGGCATCGGTCTCTTCGACGGTGCTGTAGCACCCGTAGCCGGGAATGGTCTTGGCCAGCGTCGTCTGCAATTGCGCGCTCAACGCGGCATCGAAGCGTGGCGCGTAGCCTTGCGCCTGCAGCCAGCGCCAATCGGCGGCATCGACGTCGAGCACGATGTCGCCGCGCTTGCGGTCGCGCGGCAGATGGCCGAAATGCTGGCCGAGACGCTGGCGCCAGTGGGCGTCGCCGTCATCGACGCGAACGATCGCGCGCGGCTCCGCCGCGACCACGCTGGTGCAGATCAGGGACAGGGTCAGGGCGAGAAAGCGACTGTGCATGGTCCGATTCTCGCATTGTTGCAGCGCCGCGTGACTGCCGCACGGATGCCGCTATGTTCGCCCGGCCCCGGTCAGCTGGCCGAAGGGGAGGGCAGCCCGCCGCGATCCAGGATCGCGGCGGGCTTTAATTTTCCGGCGTGCCAGAATCCGCCGATGACCGAAGCCCGAACCTGTGCCGAACTGCGCGTCTTCCTCGATCATCGCCACGATGAGCTCGCGCGTCGCTTTCACGAAGACGGACTGAACTGGCCGCCGGCCGCATGGACCGGCGTTCGCGGCGATCGTGCCCTGCTCGCGAGCGACTGGCTGATCGAAGCGGCGCTGCGGTCGCCGCGCCAGTTTCTCGACGATGTCGTCGCCGATCGCGAACCGGTCCTGCCCGATCCTCACGGCTTCGATCGCAGCGAGGAATTCGCCGAAGCGCTGCGTCGCTATCGGCGTGCGATGAGCCTGCGCATCCTCGTCGATGATCTCGGCGATTCCGACACCACGCTGGCCACGCTCGAGCGCGCCAGCCGCCTCGCCGAAGACTGCATCGAGTGCGCCTTGCGCCACGTCGAACAGCAGCAGGCGACGCGTTACGGTTGGCCGCGCCGCGTCGACGGATCGATCGCGCGCATGAGCGTGATCGGCATGGGCAAGCTCGGCGGCGGCGAGTTGAATTTCTCGTCCGACGTCGACCTCATCCTCGCCTTCGCCGAGAACGGCGATACCGACGGCACGCGTCCGATCAGCGCCGAGGAGTTCCATGCCCGCGTCGGTCAGAGACTGGCGCAGTTGCTGTCGGAGGTGGCGGCGTCCGGCTTCGTGCTGCGCGTCGATTATCGGCTGCGCCCGTTCGGCAGTGCCGGGCGCGTGGCACTGTCGTTCGCGGCGATGGAGCAGTACTACCAGCGCGAGGGCCGCGACTGGGAGCGCTATGCCTGGACCAAGGCGCGTTGCGTCGCCGGCGACCGGGTCGCGGGCGCCGAGCTGATCGCCGACCTGCGGCCGTTCGTGTATCGCAAGTACCTCGACTTCACCGCGATCGAGGGCCTGCGCGAACTCAAGGCGCGGATCGATGCCGAAGTCGAACGGCGCGAGCGCGAGCACGACCTCAAGCTCGGTCCGGGCGGCATTCGCGAAGTCGAGTTCACCGTGCAGCTGCTGCAACTGATCCGCGCCGGTCGCGAACCGGAACTGCGCACGCCGCGATTGCTGGATGCACTTGCGGCGGCCGAGCAGCTCGGCCATTTCGACGCCGAGACGGCGGCGCGCTTGCGCGGCGCCTACGTGTTCCTGCGGCGTGCCGAGAATCGCGTGCAGATGCTGCGCGACGAACAGACCCATTGCCTGCCCGACGACCCGTTGGCGCGATTGCGCATCGCGGCGTCGCTCGGCCATGCCGACGTCGAATCCCTGCAGGCGGCGATCGATGCGCAGCGCGGTTTCGTCGCCGATCTGTTCGAACGCACGCTGGAAGCGCCGACGCGCGCCAAGGGTCTGCATGTCGCGGACGAATTCGAGACGCGCTCGCAGGATGCGCTGGTCGGATGGTCGGCTGCGGTCAGCGAAGCCCTGAACAGCCTCATGGGCAGTCTCGGCGTGCGTCGCCTCGACAATCGGGCGCGCGAGCGCTTCGAACGCGCGGTGCCCTTGCTGCTGGCCGAAGTGCGGACGTTGGCCGATCCCGAGCCGGCGGCCTTGCGCGTGGTGCGCCTGCTGCATGCGATCGCCGGACGCACCGCCTATCTCGCCTTGTTGGCCGAGAAGCGCGGCGCGCGGGCGCGTCTGGTCGACGTGTTCGCCCACAGCGCGTTCCTGGCCGAGCGCGTCATCGCGCACCCATTGCTGCTCGACGACCTGCTGGACGAGCGCTTCGACGAGGCCGCGCCGGTCGCCGAGCAGATCGCCGATGCGTTTGCGCGCCAGTTGCAGCGGGCGGCAGCCGGTGATGTCGAGGCCGAACTCGCCGCATTGCATGATGCACGGCAGAGCCTGGTGTTCCGCATCGGCCTGGCCTGGTTGGCACGACGCATCGATGCGGTCGATGCGTCCGCGGCGCTGGCCGAGGTGGCGTCGCACGCGTTGCGCCGGGTGTTGACCCTGGCCACGCGCGACCTCGCCGCGAACCATGGCACGCCCGGTGACGGGTTCCTGATCGTCGGCTATGGCAGCCTCGGTGCCTGCGAGCTCGGCTTCGGCTCGGACCTGGATCTCGTCTTCGTCTTCGACGAGGCAATGGGCGCGTGCAGCAGCGATGGCGCGCGTCCGCTCGAAGCCCTGCGCTGGTTTCCGCGCCTGGCGCAGCGCGTGCTGCACTGGCTGGCGACGACGACCCAGGCCGGCAACCTCTACGATGTCGACATGCGCCTGCGCCCGGATGGCGCGAAGGGGTTGCCGGTGTCCTCGCTGGCGTCCTTCGCCGACTACCAGCGTGAACGTGCGTGGCTCTGGGAACACCAGGCACTGCTGCGCGCACGCGCCGTCGCCGGTCCCGAGGCACTGCGTGCGCGCTTCGCCGAGGTGCGCGCCGACATCCTCGCGCGTCCGCGCGAACCGGCCGCAGTGCTGTCCGAGGTCGCGCGCATGCGCGAGCGTTGGCGCACGGAGCTCGATCGCAGCACGTCCACGCACTTCGACTTGAAGCAGGGCCGCGGCGGGTTGGTCGATCTCGAATTCCTGCTGCAGGCGCTGGTGCTGGTGCATGCGCGGGCGCATCCGGCCTTGTCCGCCAGCGCCGCGACCCATGCCTCGATCGCCGCTTTGCACGAGGCCGGCGTGCTCGATGCCGAATCGCGGGCGGTGTTGCTGCGAACCCACCAGGAATGCCTGGGTCGCGCCCTCGATTGCAGCCTCGACCTGCGGCCGCGCGTCATTCCGCGCGATCCCGGCCTGAGCGCGTGGACCGACGCGACGGCCGCGATCCTCAGGCGCTTCGGCCTGAATGCCTAGGGCGAGCGACTACGCCTCGGACAGCCAGGTGTCGATCAGGTAGCGCGAGATCGAGAAGCGGGGCGACAGCTTCACCTCGCCGCTGCGCAGTTCCTGGCGCGTGAACCAGCGCACGTCGGCCATCTCGGCGCCGATGCGGATCTGGTCCGACAGCGCTTGCGCACGAAAGCCGAGCATCAGCGACGCCGGAAACGGCCAGGGTTGCGAACCCGCGTAGTGGCAGTCTCCGACGCGAACGCCGGCTTCTTCCAGCGTTTCGCGGCGCACCGCGTCTTCCAAGGTTTCGCCGGGCTCGACGAATCCGGCCAGGGTCGAATAGCGGCCTTCCGGCCACGACGGCTGACGACCGAGCAGGGCACGATCATGGTCATGCACGAGCATGATCACGCACGGGTCGGTGCGCGGAAAGAACGCGGCCCCGCAGGCGGCATTGCTGCACAGGGCGCGATGACCGCCGGCGCTGAAGATCGTGTGCGCGCCGCAGACGCCGCAATGGCGTGATCGCGATTGCCAATACGTCAGCGAGCTCGCGAAAGCGGCCAGTCCGGCCTCGTGCGGCGGCAGGTGCATCGCCGCGGCGCGCAACTCGCTCGCGATCGCGTGGTGGATCGCGACGAATTCGTCGTGTTCCTCGTCGCGCAGCGCCAGCGCGAACAGGGTGCGTGCATCCTGCTGCCCGAGATAGGCGAAACGCGCGAAGTCGAAACGGTCGCGCAGCAGCGGCAGCGGCAGGCTCAGCAAGCGCGGTTCCGGTTGCGCCAGCAGCACGTCGCGGGTGCCGCGCAGCACGATCACCTGCGCCAGATCATCCTCGAAGCGCGCGCGCAACCAGCCGGCATCGTCGCGCGCTTCACCGCTGCGATCGAGCGCACCGCCGATGAACGCGACATCCATGCCTCAGACCGTGAACGACGAACCGCAGCCGCAGGTCGTCTTCGCATTCGGATTGCGGATCACGAATTGCGCGCCCTGCAGGCTCTCGCTGTAGTCGATCTCGGCGCCGCCGAGATACTGCAGGCTGAGCGGATCACACAGCAGGGTGACGCCGTCGCGCTCGATCGCGAGGTCATCGTCTTCGGCTGCTTCCTCGAAACTGAAGCCGTACTGGAACCCCGAACAGCCGCCCCCCTGGATGTAGACGCGCAGCTTCAGCGCCGGGTTCTGTTCCTCGGCGATCAGGTCGCGCACCTTGCGCGCCGCCGTCGCGGTGAAGTTCAGCGCGGCATCGGCATGGGACTGGTAACTCGGCGGGGCGATGTCGTTCATGTCGGACTCCTGACTGCACCGGGAAATCGGGTCGGTGCACGCGTGATTCAAGCGTTCAACTGCGCTTGGCATCGACCTTGGACTTCTCTTTCGGCTCGATGCGCACATCGATCGCCGAGTCGCCCTCGTTCGCCGCAGCGCCGGCTTCCGGCTTGGATTCGGGTTTGGCCTCCGGCTTGGGCAACTGCTTGCGCGGCTCGTCTTCGCGCACGACGCGGCCGGTGATCTGCGCGCCGGCGGCCATTTCCAGCACCTTGTAATGGACGTTGCCGTGGACGCGCGCCTGCGCCGCGAGCTCGACGCGTTCGCTGGCGATCACGTCGCCCTTGAGCACGCCGTTGATGATGACGTGCGGTGCACGCACTTCGCCCTCGACCGAGCCCTGGTCCGAAATCGACAGCACCGCATCCGGCGCGCCATCCGCGACGACGGTGCCGACGATGCTGCCATCGACGCGAAAGCCGCCCGAAAACGTGATGTCGCCCTTGATCCGGGTCTTGGCGCCGATCAGGGTGTCGATCGTCATCGTCGGCCGGTTGTTCGCGTTCTTGCTACTTCCAAACATGTTCGTCTGCTCCGGTGGCCAGCGTCTGATCCCAGGGGAAACTGCGCTCGAATTGATCGCCCTGCGCGGATTTCACCACGAGCACGACACGGTTGGGGGTGAAACCTTCCGGCAGCACGAAGCTGACGTCGAGTTCCTGGAAATACTTGAATGAAAATGCCGGCGCTTGTTCCGGCTTGCGTTGCGCGAGCGCTTCCCAGGCGAGGGCACGCAACTCGCCCTCGTGCACGCCTTCGACGCGAATGCTGGCCGAGCCGCTGGTGGTTTCGCCCTTGCGCAAGTTCTGCGTCAGCGTCGCGCGCATTTCGTAGCCGTTGCCGACGCCGATCCGGCGCAGCGCCAGTTGCTGGACGGTCAAGCCCTGGCGCGGCGCCTTGCCCCCCATCAGGCGCTGGTAGAACGCGAGGTCGGCGCGCAGCGACGCAATTTCCTCCTCGCGCGACGTCAGCGATTCCTGCAAGACCTCGTTCGCGCTGCGCGACACCTGGTCGGAACGCTCGCTGATGCTGAGTTTCAGCTGGAGGTCCTTGAGTTGGTCATGGACGCCATCGCGTTCCGATTCGGCTTGCGACAGTCGCTGGCGCATGTCGAACAGGCCGGGTGCAGCGAGGTACGACGCCGCCGCCCATGTGGCGGCGAGGCTGACCAGCCAGAGGGCGACCAGGGCGATGCGGATGCGCCGTGTGCGCGCCGGATCGTGCGTCTGCACGATCAGGGGCATCGAGGTGTGATGGAACTTGAACGGATTCTTCATGCGCTGCCGCAAAGGCGAAGGCGCGTTATAGCCGGCGCCCTTCGCGTGCGGCAAGGAAACAATCCGTGTTTAACGGAATTTGAACTCGAACGCGACGGCGTTGCGTCCCGGATCCAGCACTTCGAGTTCGACCGTCGCGGTCGCATCGGGCGCCAATCCGCGCGCGAGCGCACGTGCATCGACCAAATAGTCCTGCGGCGCGATGCGGCGCATCGCGATGCGCTGCTCGTCGAGATCCGACAGCGTGATCTCGACGATCGGGTAGGGCTGCGTGAAGCCCGCGCGATTCAGCATCGTCGCCGAGATGATCAGTGCGCCGGGCTGGCTCGGATGCGGACGCACGTCGCGCGACACCAATGCGATCTGCCCGAGGTCGGTGCGTGGCGGCAATCGGCAGTCGAGGCGCAGGCAGGCGGCGTCCAGCCACGGACGCAGACGCGGTTCGCTCATCCACAGGCTGCGCCCGGCATACGCGGCCTGGGCCAGCAATGCGCAGAACAGCAGCACGTTGGCGTAGCGGAGCAAGCGGCTTCCGCGCGGCTTCGGTGCGGGCTCGTGCATGAAGCTCGGCGCCGGCGCGACCGCTTCGTCTTCGTCGTCGATCGCGAACAGGTCGTGTTGCCCGGCCTTGGGCCGGATCGCGGGAATGTCGAGGATCGGCAGCGGCCCGGGCTGATGGCGTTCGAGTCGGCCCACCGGTTCCGGCGGCAGATGGTCGACCAGGGTCGCGAGTGCATCGAATTCAGCCCGACACACGCCGCAGCGTGCACGCCCGTGCGCGCGCGTCAGCGCCTCGGCCGGAATCCGGTAGATCGTCAGGCATTCGGGGCACTGGGTGTACATCGTCGCGATTATGGCGGAGCGCGTCGTTGCCGTCGCCACGCCGCGAGGCTAACGGCGAGGGAACGTGGCTTGTGTTACACACCGAGGTTGGACGGGGGTCCGCACAACACGCCAAGGAGTGCTTGAAATGATGAAGAACAGCATTGGACGGTTCGCGATCGCGGCCGGATTGTGTCTGACCGCCCCGATCGGTTTCGCATTGGAACTGAGTCGCGTCGATGGCGAATCGGTCCCGTTGGTCCGAGCCCTGACGCCTGGATTGCACGCACGCCATGCACCGGCGCTGGCGCAGCAACCCGGCGTCGTCCTGCGCAACGCCCCTGCGGCGGGCGATCGCGCGATCACGCAGATCATCGGCGTGCGTTCGGTCGCCGTGACCGGGACGTCGCCGACGGCGCAGGACAACGACTTCGTTCGCTTGAACGCCGTGCTGCAAGGGGCACCGAGCGGGGCCGTGATCGAAATCGAAGGCGAGTTCGACTGGCGCGAGCCGTTTGCCGCCGCCGCGTGGGCGGCGGGTGCCGACGCCGTCGCCGGCAACGGTGACGATTACGCCTTGCTGGTGGCGCCCGGACGCAGCCAGATCACGCTGACGGCATCGGGTCCGCTCGGAACCGGCTCGGTCGTGGGTCCGGGGGATCTCGCCGACGTCGATCTGGAAGGCTTTCTCTATCTGTTCGGCGGCGGCTACCAGGGTTGGCAGTTCCGTGGACTCGAGATTCGCGGATTCGATCTCGGCATCGGCATGTTTTTCGACGCTGGCGGCACCGCCAACGATTTCGACGACGTGCAAGTGACCGGCAACCGCTTCGTGTTGCCGACCGATCTGCCGGCGGCTTCGCCGGGCGGCGTGGAGTCGTTGCAAAACATCGGCCTGCACTACGCCTTCGGGCGCAATCAGTGGATCGCGGGAAATCTCTTCGAAATCGCCGGTGACGGTGTGTCGGCGGCCGTCGATCGGCGCGCGGCCACGGTGGCGATGCAGTCGAACACCAGTGGCGGCCCGACCTATGACGGGCTGATCATCGAGAACAATCGCGTCGACATCCTGGCGGCCCCGTCGGCGATGCCCGAGCGCGTGATCGGCATCTGGGAGAACGGCCATGCCCACCAGTCCGACATTCGCGTACGCGGCAACACCGTGATCAGTGCGGCGCCCGGCGACGTCCTGATCAACGACCGCACCGGTTTCCGCATCACGTCGCATTCCTCCGACAGCAGTCTGGTCAGCTATCGCAACAACGTCAGCCAGGGCCTGAACATCGGATTCCGCTGGCTCGACGGCAGCGTCCCGGCGTCGGTGCAGCGGCTTGAGGCGCACGGAAATACCGTGGTCGCGAATGCCACCGGCTTCCAGATGCCGGGCAGTGGCAGCAACGGTGCCGGTGTCGACCTGCAGTGGAACCGCATCGCCGGCAACGGCATCGGCATTGCCGACGGCGCCGGACTCGTCGAAATCAGCGCCGAGCGCAACTGGTGGGGCTGCAGTGCCGGACCCGGACAGCCCGGTTGCGACGCGCTGTTGAATGAAGCGACCCCCGCCGAATGGCTGGTCGCGACGCTCGCGCCGCAGCCATTGATCGTGTCGCCGCCCGCCAACGTGCCGGTGGCGTTCGATGTCCGGCGCAGCAATCTCGGCAATGATCATGCGGCGGTCACGCGCTTCCCGAATGGAACGGCGGTGGCGTTCGCCACGAGTTTCGGCAGTCTGCCGGCGGTCGGTTCGACGCTCGGCGCGCGGGCGCAAGTGGCATTCACGGCCGCGACGCCGGGCCTTGCCGATGTCACCGCGACCCTCGACAGTGAAACGCTGGCCACGCGCATCGTCGTCAGCGATGGTGCGACGGTGCTGTGCGTGCCGACCCTGTTCGATGCGCGCTGCCAGATCGACTATCCGACCATCCAGGGGGCGTTCGATGCGGCGCAGCCCGGGTTCGTCGTGCTCATCGACGAGGGCATCTATCCCGAGCAGCTGGTGATCGACACGCCCAACCTCACCGTTCAGGGTGCCGGCGCAGCGCACACCATCATTCGTCCCGCCGCGGTCTCGGCAAATACGACGTCGTTGAGCAGCGGCGCGGCACTGGCGCCGATCGTGCTCGTGCGCGATGCCGTGGACGTCGCGATCAGCGAGCTGGCGATCGATGGCGCAGCTGCGTCCTCGTCGATCACGGGTTGCACACCGGGGTACATCGGGGCGTACTACCGCAACGGTGGCGGTACGCTGGACGCGGTCGTGATCGAGAACCTGCTGTTGGCACCGAATCTGGTCGGTTGCCAGGCGCAGAACGCGGTCTACATCCACAACAACGGCGTGCCGGTTGCCCTGACCGTCCGCGATTCGATCTTCCGCAACTACGGCAAGAACGGCATCACGGCGAATGAGGCGGGCACGTCCTTGACCGTCGCGGACTCGATCATCACCGGGCGCGGGCCGGTGCCGCTGGGTGCGGCCGCCCAGAACGGCGTGCAAATCGGCTTTGGCGCCACGGGCTCGGTGTCCGGCAGCACGATTTCCGCGCACAGCTATTTGCCGGCGACGACGACGGCGACTGGCGTGCTCGTGTACGCCGCATCGGCCACGATCGAAGACAACACCCTGGGCGACAATCAGATCGGCCTGTATGCGATCGACGGCAATGCGATCGTGCGCGGCAACCTGATCAGCGCGACACAGGCGACCACGGGCGTGTCGACGCTCTGGGCCGCCGTGTTCGATGATCCGCCGGCCTCGCGCCGACCGGCACCCTTCGAACCGACGCCGGTCGATCAGCGCGGCACGCCGCCGGGCGCGATCGTCGGCGTGTTCGAGGAAAACCGCCTGATTTCCGATGGCCTGAGCGCCGACAGTGTCGGTTTCGAAGGGGACGCCGGATACGGCAGCGCCGATGTCGAAGTGACCCTGTCCCGCAACGAGATTCGCGGGTTCGGCACCGGTGTCGTGCTGTTCGACTGCGGTGCCGGGGGCAGCTGCACGGCCAGTGATTTCGTCGCGGCGAATCTGCACTGCAATCGCATCGTCGGGAATGGCGAGGGCTTGTCCGCCGCGATCACGATTCCGGTCGTGTCCGAAAACAACTGGTGGGGCTGCAATGCCGGCCCGGGCGGCGTCGCCGGCTGCAACGGCGTTGCCGCGGGATCAAGCGCGGTCGACGCCGATCCGTGGCTGGTGCTCGGTCTTTCCGCCACGCCCTCCGAGATCCTTCTCGATCAGGGGGCGCAGATCGATGCCGACCTGCGCCGCAACAGTGCCGGCGTCGATGTGTCGGCGAACTGCACGCTGCCGCCGATGGAAGCCGTGTTGGGCGCCGACATCGGCACCCTGTTCGAGTCGGTGCTCGACATCGTCGATGGCGCGGGATCGATGGCCTATCTCGGAACGCAGGCGGGCCTCGCGACGGTCACCGCGACGCTGGACCAGCAGGCATCGACCACCACCGTCGTGGTGAGCGAGCGACCCGACGTCTTGTTCGGCGACGGTTTCGAGGATTGACCGGAACGGCGACTGCGGCGGCCTTGGCCGCTGCAGTCACGTTTCATCGCGAGGCGCGCACCGCGCTGACCCGCACCCAGTCATCCTGTGGCGTCACCACCAGATCGGTGAAGGCGTCGCGGTAGGCCGCAGCGACCTCTTCGGCCTGATCGACGAGGATGCCGGACAGCGCCAGCGGCGTGCCGTCGCGACAGTGCGCGGTGATGACCGGCTGCAGCGCCACCAGGGCACCGGCGAGAATGTTGGCGACGACGACATCGGCGGTGAGGTCGGGCGGGACTTCTTCCGGCAGATACAGATCGAGTTGGTCGACGACGCCATTGCGTTCGGCGTTGTCGCGGCTGGCGACGATCGCCTGCGGGTCGTTGTCGATGCCGATGGCGCGCGCGGCGCCGAGCTTGAGCGCGGCGATGGCGAGAATGCCGGAGCCGCAGCCGAAATCGATCACGGTCTTGCCGACGAGATCGAGCCCGTCCAGCCACGCCAGGCACAGCGCCGTGGTCTGGTGCGTGCCAGTCCCGAAGGCCAGCCCGGGATCAAGGCGGACGATGACGGCGTCGGTGTTGGTCGGTGGATCGACGGTCGACGGATAGATCCAGGTGCGGCGGCCGAACTGCATCGGCTGAAAGGTGTCCATCCAGACCCGCGTCCAGTCCTCGTCCTGCACGCCGCGCGCGGTGATCTTTTCCGGCGTCAGCCACGGCACCATGATCTGCAGCGCGTCGAACAGGCCGACGCGGTCGACGTGGTCGTGGAACAGCGCGCGGATCGTCACCTGCGGCCACAGCGGCATCTCGCCCGGCCCGGGTTCGAGGATCGGGTGATCCTCGGCGTCGAGGAGCGTGATCGACGCCGCTTCCAGGTCTTCCAATGCCGCTTCGACGCGCGACAGCGAGCGTTGTTCGACCTCGATCGACAATTCCAGCCAACCCATCCCGTTGTCTCCGTTACAGCCCGATCGGCTTGTCCTTGCGTTCGGCGATGCGCTTTTCGAGATAGTGAATGTTCATGCCGCCCTGCTGGAAGCCGCGGTCGGCCATGATCCGCGACTGCAGCGGAATGTTGGTCTTGATGCCGTCCACGACCATTTCCGCGAGTGCGACGCGCATGCGCGAGATCGCCTGTTCGCGCGTGGCGCCATGCACGATCAGCTTGCCGATCATCGAATCGTAATTCGGCGGAATGCGGTAGCCGTCGTAGATGTGGGTATCGACGCGCACGCCCGGACCGCCCGGCGCATGGAAGCGCTTCACCATGCCCGGGCTCGGCATGAACGTGTCCGGGTCCTCGGCGTTGACGCGGCATTCGATGGCATGGCCACGCAGCACGATGTCCGATTGCCGGATCGACAACTGCTCGCCGCCGGCGATCAACAACTGTTCGCGGACCAGGTCGATGCCGGTGACGAGCTCGGTCACCGGATGTTCGACCTGGATGCGGGTGTTCATCTCGATGAAGTAGA
The DNA here is from genome assembly GCA_035562895.1 of Patescibacteria group bacterium. Taxonomy (GTDB): domain Bacteria; phylum Pseudomonadota; class Gammaproteobacteria; order Xanthomonadales; family Ahniellaceae; genus JADKHK01. Next base: position 12,296 of record DATMVT010000225.1, read on the forward strand.
AGCGGCTGTCCTGGAACAGGAACTCGAAGGTGCCGGCGCCGCGATAGCCGATGCGCAGGCAGGCTTCGACGCAGACCTTGCCGATCTCGTCGCGCAGCTCCGGCGTGATGCCGGGTGCCGGCGCTTCCTCGACCACTTTCTGGTGGCGGCGTTGCATCGAACAGTCGCGTTCGCCGAGGTGAATCGCGTTGCCCTGGCCGTCCGCAAGCACCTGGATCTCGATGTGGCGCGGGTTTTCGAGGAATTTCTCCATGTAGACCATGTCGTTGCCGAAGGCCGCCTTGGCCTCGGCCTTGGTCGTCGCGATGGCGTTGTGCAGGGCCGCTTCGGTGTGCACGACGCGCATGCCGCGGCCGCCGCCGCCGCCCGCGGCCTTGATGATCACCGGGTAGCCGATGTCCTTCGCGTGTTTCGAGTTGTCCTCGGGGTCGTCGCCGAGCGGGCCGCCGGAACCGGGCACGCAGGGCACGCCGGCCGCTTTCATGGCCTTGATCGCCTCGACCTTGTCGCCCATCAGGCGGATCACGTCCGCGGTCGGGCCGATGAAGACGAAGCCGGATTTCTCGACGCGTTCGGCGAAGTCGGCGTTCTCGCTGAGGAAACCGTAACCGGGATGGATCGCCTCGGCGTCGGTCACTTCGGCGGCCGAGATGATGCGCGGGATGTTCAGGTAGCTGTCGGAGGCCGGCGCCGGACCGATGCAGACCGATTCATCGGCCATGCCGACGTGCTTGAGGTTGCGGTCGACGGTGGAATGCACCGCGACGGTCTTGATGCCGAGCGCGTGGCAGGCGCGCAGCACGCGGAGCGCGATTTCGCCGCGGTTGGCGATGACGACCTTGTTGAGCATCGTCGCGCGCTCAGCTGATCACGAACATGGGTTCGTCGAATTCCACCGGCTGGCCGCTGGTCGACAGGATCGCGGTGACCGTGCCGGAAATGTCGGCCTCGATCTGGTTGAACATCTTCATCGCTTCAATGATGCCGAGCACGTCGCCGGCCTTGACCTGCTGGCCGATCTTCACGAACGGCGGCGCGTCCGGATTGGGCGAGGCGTAGTAGGTGCCGACCATCGGCGCACGGATGACGTGGCCGTCCGGCAGTTCCCGGCCGCCGCCCGAATGTCCACCTTCGAGATGGGCATGGTGCTGGGCACCGCTCGGGCGTTGCTCGACGTGGACATGCGTGACCGGCGCGGCGGCGGCGGGCGCCGACATCATCACCGGCATGTTCTTCGGCATGCGCGCCAGGCGCACGACTTCTTCGCCTTCCTTGATTTCCAGCTCGCTCAGGTCGCTGGCTTCCAGCAAGTCGATGAGTTTCTTGATCTTGCGCAGATCCATGGTGTTTCTCCCGTGTTGTTGCATCCGAGCGTGACGCTCAGATCCCCGTCTGGATGCCGTCGCCCGCGACTGCTTGCAGTCGGCGGAACGCGGCGGTCAATGCGAATTCGTAGCCTTCCGGCCCCAGGCCGGCGATCACGCCCACGGCGCGATCGGAAAACAGCGAGCGGTGCCGGAACGGCTCGCGCGCATGCACGTTCGACAGATGCACCTCGATGAAGGGCAGGTCGGTCGCCGTGATGGCATCGCGAATGGCGACACTTTGATGCGTGAACGCACCCGGATTGACGACGATGAATGCCGTTCCGTCCGTGCGCGCGGCATGCAGACGCTCGATCCAGACCAGTTCGCTGTTCGATTGCAGCGCCGCCAGTTCGTGCCCGTTTGCCTTCGCCAGTGCGCCGGCACCTTGCTCGATTTCCGCCAGCGTCACATGGCCATACACCCCCGGCTCGCGTTCACCGAGCAGGTTGAGGTTCGGGCCATTGAGCAGCAGGATCTTCGCCACGGCGCTTCCGTCAAAGAAACGTAGTCTGCAGGGGCGACACTATCCTGTCCAGTTAGCCGCAGAATCGCAGGCGATTCGCGCTAAATCGGCGCTTGAAACGGCTGTTCGATGCGTATGGTGAGCGTTCCCCGGGCGCGCTATTCGAGCGGAGACTTGATACTCTGCGCCGGTTCACTGTGAACGTCATCACATTCTTGGGGTTTCCATGTCTCTTCGTCGTCTGCTTGCCGCTGCGGCCCTGCTGGGTTTCGCTTCTCTCGTTTCTGCCGCCACGCTCTCGGGAAGTGCGCGGCCCAATTCCGGTTCCGTCGGTCAACGCGTCCTCGGAGGCTGCGGCACCACCGTGCTGACGCAGTCGACCTCGCAGACGATCACGGCACTGAACAGCGTGTCCTGCAACACCGGCGGGGTGCATGCCGACAACAGCTATTTCCGTGCGTTCTCGCTGGGCGCGTTTCCGAACGGCTTCGATGTCTGCGCCCTGCAGTTCGGCGTCGAGCAGGCGACCGGCGCCGGCGGTTCGCAGCCCGTGACGGTGAACATCTACGCCAATACCGGCGGTGCGTTCCCGCTCGGTACGCGTGCGCTGGTCGGCACGGCTGCGGCCACGGTGTCCGATCAGTCCTTGACGATCACCGAAGTCGCGGTCACCGGCACCGTGCCGGCGGGTGCCGAACTGATCGCGGAAGTGTTCACGCCGGACGGCACGGCGGGCAGCAACACGTTCTTCATCGGCTCGAATGCCGGCGGAGAGAGCGGTCCGAGCTACATCGCCGCGGCCGCTTGCGGCATTGCCAATCCGACCACCACGTCCGCGATCGGGTTTGCGAACATGCAGATCGTGATGAACGTGTTGGGCACGCCCGGTGGCGTCGGCACGCTGACGATCACGCCGGCGGCTGTCGATTTCGGTTCGGTCCTGGTCGGTTCGACGAGCGCGGCGCAGGCCGTGACGCTGTCGAACACCGGCACGGCGTCGCTCGACGTGACGGCCCTGACGGCGCCGACCGCACCGTTTGCGCGCAGCGGCGGCACTTGTTCGGCGTCGACCCCGTTCGCTCTGGCAGCGGGCGCCAGCTGCACCCTGCTGTACACCTATGCGCCGACCAGCACCACGGTTGCGAACCAGGTCTTGACCGTGACCACGCCGGCGAACGGCAGTGGCACCATCAGCCTGACCGGCCTCGGCCAAACGCCCACTTTGCCGGTGCCGACCTTCTCCGCCTTCGGCTTGGCGCTGATGGGTCTTCTGGTTGTGTCGATGGCTTTCTGGTCGCGTCGTCGCGCCTGATGCCTTGATCCTGACGGGCGCGGAAGTCGAGACTCCGCGCCCGGACGGTGTCCAAGTTCGGCAAGGGTTTGCTACCGTCGGGGCGTCGTCACGGAGCCCGCATGAGCACGCCGAACCAGTTCGCGTTGTTGAAGGAACGTCGCTTCCTGCCGTTCTTCCTGACCCAGGCGCTGGGAGCGTTCAACGACAACGTCTTCAAGAACGCGCTGATCATCCTGATCACCTTCCTGACCGTCGGCCTGAACGACGCGCAGGTGCACCAGTACACCAATCTCGCCGCCGGCCTGTTCATCCTGCCGTTCTTCCTGTTTTCGGCGACGTCCGGGCAACTGGCCGACAAGTACGACAAGGCGCGGCTGGCGCAGGCGGTCAAGCTGCTGGAAATCGCGATCATGGTCGTCGCGGCGGTCGGCTTCACGCAGTCGAACATTCCGCTGCTGCTGGCGATGCTGTTCATGATGGGCCTGCATTCGACCCTGTTCGGCCCGCTCAAATACGGCATCCTGCCGCAGGTGCTCGACGACAAGGAACTGGTCGGCGGCAACGGGCTGATCGAGATGGCGACTTTTCTCGCGATCCTGCTCGGCACCCTGTTGGGTTCGAGCCTGATCCGACTCGAGGGTGATGGCCACTTCTGGGTCGCGGCGGTGGCAATCGCGCTGGCCGTGATCGGACTCGGCACCGCGCTGGCGATGCCGAAGGCGGCGCCGGTCGATCCAGACCTGAAGATCAACTGGAACCCGTTCAGCGAAACCTGGCGCAACCTGCAGCTGCTGCGCGGCAATCGCGCCGTGCTGCTGTCCTGCCTCGGCATTTCCTGGTTCTGGTTTTTCGGCTCGATGTATTTCACCCAGTTGCCGAGTTACACCAAGCAGGTGCTGGGCGGAGATCCGGGCGTCTACACGATGCTGCTGGCGCTGTTCTCGATCGGCATCGGCCTCGGTTCGATGCTGTGCGAGCGCTTGTCAGGTCACAAGGTCGAGATCGGCCTGGTGCCGTTCGGCGCGATCGGCATGACCCTGTTCGGCGCCGACCTGTTCTTCGCCTGGCCGAACCCGGTCGGCGAGCAGAACCTCGCGATCCGCGAGTTCCTGATCCAGCCGGGCGCATGGCGCGTGCTGTTCGATCTGGTCGGCATGGCCATCTTCAGCGGCTTCTTCATCGTGCCCTTGTTCGCGCTGGTGCAGAGCCGCTCCGATCCCAAGCGCCGTTCGCGCGTCATCGCCGCGAACAACATCCTCAACGCGTTGTTCATGGTCACCGCCGCGGTCATCGCCGTGGTCCTGCTGAACGTGTTCAAGTTCACCATCCCGCAGCTGCTGCTCGCGACCGCGGTGCTGAACGCGATCGTCGCGATCTACATCTTCACCCTGGTGCCCGAGTTCCTGATGCGGTTCCTGGTCTGGATGATCGTCAACACGCTTTACCGGTTGAAGGTCCAGGGGTTGGACAAGGTGCCGGACGAGGGGCCCTGCGTCATCGTGGCGAATCACGTCAGTTTCGTCGATGCGCTGATCATCGGCGGCAGCGTGCGCCGGCCGATCCGCTTCGTGATGGACCACGGCATCTTCAAGATTCCGGTGCTGAGCTTCATTTTCCGCACCGCGAAGGCCATTCCGATCGCGTCCGCGAAAGTCGATCCGCAACTGCTGGAACGCGCCTATGCCGAAGTCGACCGCGCCCTGGCCGAAGGCGAAGTGGTCGGCCTTTTTCCCGAGGGCGCGATCACCCGAACCGGCGAGATCCTGCCGTTCCGTCCGGGCATCGAACGCATCCTTGCCGCGCGCGCGGTGCCGGTGGTGCCGATCGCCTTGCGTGGCCTCTGGGGCTCGCTGTTCTCGCGCAAGGACTCGGCGCTCGGCCGCGCCCGTTTGCCACGCCGCTTCTGGTCGCACATCGCCATGGTCGTCGGCGATCCGATACCACCCGCGCAAGCCAGCGCCGCCGCGCTCGAAGCCAAGGTGCGCGAACTGCGCGGGGATTGGGCCTAAGTCAGCGTGTAGGTCAGCCGCGCCTTCACCTCGTCGACGATGGCCGGCAGTTCCCGCAGCGGCGGGCGCGGCCAGCTGCGGGCGGCGACGTCGTGCAGCAGGCCACGTTCGCGCAGCGCGGCGTGGAAGCGCTGAAGCTTGCCCTTGAGCGGTTGCGTCAACAGCGTATGCACGGGCACGCCGACGGCGCAGGCTTCGGAGATCATGTTGACCGAGTCAGGCGACACCACGATGCGGTCGGCGTAGGCGAGCAGGGCCGGATACGGATTCGGTCCGTCACGCTCGTCCAGCCAGACCGTGGCGTCGAGTTTCAGCGCGCGCCGCCGGATCAGTTCGCGCAGCGACGGCGGCGTGCGCCGCGAGGCACTGACCGCCAGCGTGCCGATCTGGTCGCGTTGGCTGGCGATCAGGTCGAACATGCGCTCGAGCCAGTGCGCGTCGATGCTCTGGGCACGATTCGGCCCGCCGATCAGCACGCTCGTCCAGGGCTTCGGCAGGCCGGCGAAGTCGCGGAAGTTCTCGCGCGCCTGGGCGAGCCAGCGCTCGTCGACCGGATGCAGGGCGCCGAGCGTGCGCAGCACCTTCGCACCGGCGAGGCCGTCGTGTTCGGGCACGACCAGCAGGTCGAAGTCATCGAGCTTGCAGCGCGGATCGAGGATCTGCAGCGTGAACACCTCGTGGCCGCGCGCCCGCTTCAGCGCGCGCAGGGCCAGCGCCGCCTGGCGACCGCAGCCGATGGCGAGCATCGGGCCTTCGGCCTCGCGCGCGATCGCCGGCAGCGATGCCATCGCACGCTCCGGCAGGTGCGGCGCCAGCCATCGCGAAAAATGCGGGAAGGACACTTCCGCCTGGTGCGCGTCGGCGCGCAATGCCTGCGCCAGTGCCGTCGCCTGGCGGCGATTGCCGGCGGCGTGGTCGCTGAGCGCGAGGACGGTGGCGAAGCGATGTGCATTCATCCCCCGAGCCTAGCCCGCCGCCTGCGCCGCGCAAAGCCTTGCAGGCCTGCAAGTCCGGATTGCGGCGTGGTGCCTTGCACAAAATCCGGCCTGCCTCGACTCTGTGTGCCATCGCCACACCACGGAGTCGACCATGAACCAGCCCCTGTCCCAGGAAGCGTTGAACCAGATCTTCCTGGAAGCGCGCACGTTCGCCAGCAACCCCAATCCGTGGCAGGACCGCGCGGTGAGCGACGCCCAGCTCGAACAGCTGTGGGCGCTCGCGCGCATGGGTCCGACGGCGGCGAACATGTCGCCGGCACGCGTCGTGTTCGTGCGCACCGCGGAAGCCAAGGCGCGGCTGAAGCCGCTGCTCGATGCCGGCAATGTCGACAAGACTATGTCGGCACCCGTCACCGCCATCGTCGGCACCGACCTGGCGTTCTACGAGAAGTTGCCCTACCTGTTTCCGCACACGGATGCGCGCAGCTGGTTCGCCGGCAAGAGCGAAGCCGAGCTGTTCCCCGGCGCGCTGCGCAACAGCTCGCTGCAGGCCGCCTACCTGATCATCGCGGCGCGCGCGCTCGGTCTCGACTGCGGCCCGATGGGCGGTTTCGATGCCGCCAGGGTCGATGCCGAGTTCTTCGCCGGAACGCCTGTCAAATCGAACTTCCTGATCAACCTCGGCTATGGCCGCCGCGACACCCTGCATCCGCGCAGTCCGCGTCTCGCCTTCGCCGACGCCTGTTCCATCATTTGACCCCACGCAACCCACGCACCCGACACGGAGCCCCGCCATGAAGAAGACCCTCGCCACCCTGATCGCCGCCACCCTGTTCGCGTCGGCGCCGCTCGCCGCCGCCGACCGCTACGACTTCGACAAGGCGCACACCAGCATCCTGTACTTCGTCGAGCACATGGGCCTGTCGGAAATGCAGGGCGAATTCCGTGCCTTCGATGGCGAACTGCTGATCGACAGCGCCGACATCACCAAGTCGAGCGTCAACGTCTCGATCGATGCCGCCAGCGTCGACATGGACCACGACAAGCTCAACGAGCATCTCAAGGCCAAGGATTTCTTCGATGCCGCGAACCAACCCAAGCTGACGTTCAAGAGCACCAAGGTCGAATCGACCGGTGAGAACGCCCTGGCCGTCACCGGCGACCTGACCCTGCTCGGCGTGACCAAGCCGGTGACTTTGGCCGTGACCCTGCGCAAGGTCGATTCGCATCCGTTCGCGAAGCGCCCGGCCATCGGCTTCCATGCCGAAGGCGTGCTCAAGCGCAGCGACTTCGGCATGAACTACGGCATCCCGAATGTCGGCGACGCCGTCAAGATCCGCATCGACAGCGAAACCATCCAGGCGGCGCCGGTCGCGGCCGAGGCTGCGAAGTCGTAATCCCCGCCGCGGCGCGACGGACCACCGGCGCGCCGCCCCTTCCGAGGAACCCATGATCACCCTGCGCTTGTCCCGCGACCGCGGCACCGCGAACTTCGGCTGGCTCGACAGCCGCCACACCTTCTCGTTCGGTCACTACTACGACCCGGCGCAGATGGGTTTCGGGCCGCTGCGGGTGATCAACGAGGACCGGGTGGCACCGGGCGGCGGCTTTCCGACGCATGGCCACGCGAACATGGAAATCATCAGCGTCGTGCTGGGTGGCGCACTCGAGCACCGCGACAGCCTCGGCACCGGTTCGGTGATCCGCCCCGGCGACGTGCAGCGCATGAGCGCCGGCAGCGGCATCCAGCACAGCGAGTTCAATGCCTCGAACGCGGCGCCCGTCCACTTCCTGCAGATCTGGATCCAGCCGGACCGGCTGAACATCGCGCCCGGATACGAGCAGAAGCACTTCGATGCCGATGCGCGGCGCGGACGTTTGTGCCTGCTCGCCAGCGGCGATGGTCGCGACGGCGCACTGACGATTCGCCAGAACGCCGACCTGTTCGGCAGCGTGCTGCCGGCGGGTGACACCGTGGTGCACGCGTTCGCGCCGGGTCGCCGCGGCTGGGTGCACGTCGCCCGCGGCGAGATCGACGTGAATGGAGAACGCCTGCAGGCCGGCGATGGCGCTGCGATCGAAAATGAGCGCGCGCTGCGCATCGGTGCCGCGCGCGACGCCGAGTTCCTGCTGTTCGATCTGCCCTGAGTCCGTCGGTCAACCGCCACGCGATCGCTGCGTTGTAGGCTTCGACCGACCCGTCGGGGGTCGGGACTGGAGTCTGACGATGAACCTGAAGTTGTCCTCGTTGCTGGCCGCCGCCGTGGTCGCGAGCGCGGCCGTCGTGCCGTCCACCAGCCATGCAGTCGCCGCGCGCCTGCTCGGAAGCACGCGCTTGACCAAGGTCGAGAACGACAGCGACGTGATCCGATTCGCGAAGTGCCGGGGCGGCATCCATGCCGTGCAGTTGCGCATCGGGCGCGGTCAGGTCGAGATCGAGAAACTGTGGGTGCGTTATGCCAAGGGCGGCATCGATTACCTGCCCGTCCAGGACCGGATCGGTCAGGGCAGCCATTCGCGCTGGATCGACCTGCGCGGCGGCGAGCGTTGCGTCAAAGAGATCGGTGTCATCGGCGATACCGAGTTGTCGCTGGATCAGGCGCGCGTCGAGGTTTGGGGACGCTGACCCCGGTCGGGCACGCCGCTCGCGCGCGTCGCACGGCGCGCCTACAATGCGCACCTGATCCTGAAGGTGCACCCATGTCCGCGAATGCCACGAAGCCCGCCAATGCCGAACGCGTCTATCCAGTGAAGCGCGCCGACCTGCCGGTGTCGTGCCCGGGGCCGGACATGGCCTTGTGGAATTCGCATCCGCGCGTCTACCTGCCGCTCGAAGACCAGAAGGAAGCGCGCTGCATGTATTGCGGCGCGGTCTACCAGTTGATCGACTGATCCCGAGGCGCGACCGATGTCGCGGCGCCTGACCGTGGTGCAGTTGCTGCCGGCACTGGCGGCCGGCGGCGTCGAGCGCGGCACCTTGGAGATCGCGCGGGCACTGGTGGCGGCCGGGCATCGATCGGTGGTGATCTCCGCAGGCGGCAAACTGGTCGCGTCCTTGCTGGCCGAGGGCAGTGAGCACATCGAACTGGGCATCGGTCACAAGTCGTTGTGGAGCTTGCGCCATGTTCCGACCTTGCGCCGACTGTTCGCGCGACTCGGTGCCGACGTCGTGCATGCGCGGTCGCGTTTCCCGGCCTGGCTCGCATGGTTCGCCTGGCGCAGCATGGATCGCGCGACTCGACCGCGCTTCGTCACCACCATGCACGGGTTGAATTCGGTGAACGCCTACTCGGGCATCATGGCGCGTGGCGAGCGCGTGATCTGCGTGTCGCAGACGGTGCGCGATCACATCCTGCGCCACTACCCGAAGACCGACCCGCAACGCCTGCGCGTGATCCCGAGAGCGGTCGATCCGGCCGAGTTCCCGCACGGACATCGTCCCGCCGGGGACTGGCGCAAGCATTTCTGCATCGAGTACCCGGCCTTGTCCGGAGCGGCGCCGTGGCTGTGCCTCGCCGGTCGCGGCACGCGCATGAAGGGTCATGGCCACGCGATCCGTTTGCTCGCCGACCTGCGCGAAGCCGGGGTCGATGCCCGCCTGATCCTGCTCGGCGTGCGCGAGCCGGGGCGTGCGCACTACGTCGACGAGCTGCGTGCGCAGGCGAATCGGCTGGGCGTTGCCGACGCCGTGGTGATGACCGCACCGCGCCGCGATGTGCGCGACGTGATGGCATCGAGCGCGCTCGTGCTGCAGTTGTCGGCCAAGCCGGAGGCGTTCGGGCGCACCGTGGTCGAGGCGCTGAATCTCGGCGTGCCGGTGCTCGGATTCGATCTCGCCGGTGTCGGCGAGCAGTTGCGCGACCTGTTTCCGCAAGGCGCGGTGGCAGTGGGTGATCGCATCGCGCTGGCCGAGCGCGCCCAGGCCTTGCTCGCTGGCGGCGAGCGTCCGGCACCGTTCGATCGTTACCGACTCGAGCAGATGCAGGCGGCGACGCTGGCGGTCTATCGCGATCTGACCGAGGCGCCGCGTCCATGAAACCCGATCGGCGGGCGTTGGCGGCGGCATTGTGTCTGTGGTCGGTGTTGTTTCTGCTGCCGTTCGGGCGCGTCTCGGAAGTGCCGATCCTGATCGGTGCGCTGTACGCGCTGGCCGGATGGATGCGCGAGCCGCGGCGCATCGCCGCACCGCGCTACCGTCTGGCCGTGCTCGCGTTCGTCGCGTACTGGGTGCCCGAGTTCTTGTCCGCGTTCGACAGCCTGGCCGCCGACAAGAGCTGGATGGAAGTCGCGACCGATCTGCGTTACTTGCCGTTCGCGATGTTCTGCGTCGATGCCTTGTCGACGGCGACGGCGCGCCGCACCCTGGTCTGGTGGAGTGCCTGGCTGGTGCTGTTCTGGGTGGTCGATGCGTTGGTCCAGTCCGCGTTCGGCGTCGGCTTCGGCGGCGCGCTCAACTCCGACCGCGTCAGCGGCATCTTCGGCGACGACAACCTGAAGCTCGGGCCGGTGTTGGCGGTGTTGGCGCCGCTGCCGGTGCTGGTGGCACTCGATCGCCATGGCCGTCGATTCGCCGCGCTGGTCTGGCTGCTGGCCGCGGTCGCGGTGCTGCTCGCCGGCGCGCGCGGCGGCTGGATCAGTTTCGCGGTCGTGACGCTGGCCCTGCTCTGGCGCATCGCGCAATCGCCGCGGCGATTCGCGCTCGGGCTGGCCCTGTCGATGGCGATCGCGGCGATCGTCGCTGCCGCGAGCTATGCGGCGTCGGAACGCTTCGCGGCGCGCATCGACCGTACCCTGGCCGCATTCGACGGCACGCGCAGTGGCCTCGAGACCGCGCTCGCCTATCGCGCCTCGATCTGGCAAACCGCGCTCGACATGAGTCTGGCGCATCCGCTCAATGGCGTCGGCGTACGCGCCTTTCGCCACGACTACATCGCCCACGCCGCGCCCGACGACCAGTGGCTGGCGATGAATCCGGGGCAGGGCGCCTTCCACGCGCACCAGTGGTTGCTCGAAGTCGCTTCCGAAACCGGCGCCATCGGCCTCGCCTGCTGGATCGCGCTGATGCTCGTGTTGTGGCGAACATGGCGCCGGATGCCCCGCCACGAACGCCACGCCGCCGCGCCTTACGGCATCGCGCTGCTCGCCATGCTGTTCCCGTTGAACACGCATTTCGCGTTCTATTCCAGCTTCTGGTCCAACCTCTACTTCTGGCTCCTGCTGGTGTGGATCGCGCACACGATGCCGCCGCGCGAATCGCAGCGATGAACCGCGAACCGCTTTCGGCCGTGGTGACGACGTACAACAACGCGGCGACGCTGGATGCTTGCCTGGCGTCGCTGGCGTTCGCCGACGAAGTGCGGGTGCTGGATTCGGGCAGCAGCGACGCCACCGTGGCGATTGCCGAGCGCCACGGCGCGCGTGTCAGTGTCGAGGCGTTCCAGGGCTACGGGCCGCAGAAACAGCGCGCGATCGCGTTGGCGGCGCACGACTGGATTTTGTTGCTCGACGCGGACGAGGCGTTGGCACCGGGGTCGGCGTCCAGAATTGAAGCGGCGTTGGTCACGCCGGCCGCCAGCGGTTTCGAACTGCCGCGCTGCGAGCGCATGTTCTGGCAATGGCAGCATCCGTGGAGCAAGCACAACCATCACCTGCGCTTGTTCGACCGGCGCGTGCATCGCATGGCCGTCGACGACCCGGTGCATGCGGCGCCGGACCGCCGCGTCGGCCGGGTGCAGCCACTCGATGCCTTGTTCCTGCACGATGGCGAACCCGATATCGCGAGCAAGGTGCAGCGCATCGATCGCTACTCGTCCGGTCTGGCATCGATGCTCGCGTCGCGGCGTTCGCCGCTGCAATTGAAGCTGCGCCTGCTGGGCTATCCGCCGCTCGTGCTGTTCAAGCAGCTGGTCTTGAAGCGACACCTGTTCAACGGCTGGTCCGGCTGGATCGCGGCGGTCAGCCAGGCCTACTACGCGTTCCTGAAAGATGCCAAGGCACTGGAGCTGCATCAGCAACTGCGCGATGACGGCTCAATCGCGCGGCGGTTCACGCAGCAGGCGAACGGCGAGAAAGGCGATCATCAGCGCGGCGGCGACCAGAACCGCCCATAGCGCCCACGCCCGATACGGTGGCGCCGGCGGCGCCGGCTTGAGCGCGGCCTTGCCGGTGCGTTCGCTGCGCGCGCCCAGCGACGCGCGCGGGGGCGACCAGCTCGCTCCGAATTGCGCCCGCAATTCGCGCATCAACGGGTCGATCGGAAAGTCCGGACGCGCTGCGCGTGCGCTGCCCGCGACCAGCAACAGTTCGGTTGGCCCGGGGTGGGCGACGAGATAGACATCCGGCCGGTAGCCGACGTCGACGATCGGCGTGCCGATGTCCGGTTCGACCGTGAGCCGCCAGCGTTGCGTGCGCGTGGTCGGGAAGGCGAGACGATTGCGCACCAGATTGCCTTCGCCGACGGCGATGTCGAATGCGGTATCGCTGGCCAGTTGTCGCCACCACTCGTTCTCGCGCACCGACAGCGTCACCGTGGCGAGTGCGCCGCCATCGCCGAGATCGATGCGTGCGGCCGACACCGGCAGGGCCGGCGGCAAGTGGAAGCGGTAGCCGTGTTCGACGCTGGCATCGACGGCGAGTGCGGCGCGGCGATATTCCCGGCGTTGACCGGGCGGCGTTTCATACTCGGCCAGCACGCCGGTGATTTCCAGGTCCGGCGGTACCGGTGTCACGGTCAGGCGCAGCGCGTCGCCTTCGAAGTCGGACAGGGTCAGGCGCGTCTCGCCACTGCCGGTGGCCAGAGAATACGAATGCGCCATCACCTCGGCATGCACGGCGCCGCGGCGGCGCGTGCCTTCGACACGCCAGCGTGCGTCCGCGGGCAGCGAGGCGCGATGTCGCCAGCTGACGCGCAGACCTGTGATCGCGGCGGCTTCCGGCACACGCGAGCGCAACGCCAGCGACAGCCGCTGCGGACTCGGGAACGCGACCGGCACGTCGCGGCTGGACGTCGGTTCGCGGGTGATGTTGCCGATTTCCAGCGCGTAGGGCGCGTCGCGCCAAGGCGTGTCCGGCGCTGTCGGCAACGGGCCGAAGCTGACGCTGCGACCATCCACGGTGAACAGCGCCAGATCGCGCGCATCGCTGCGCGCGATGGCCTCGTACACTTCCGGCGTCAGCACCAGTTCGTGGACGTCGCCGTCGCCGATGCGCAGCGGCCATTGCCAGGCATAGTCGTCCGGCGTGGCCGCCGCAGTGGTTGTTGCGGCGAACCACAGCGGCAGGATCAGGCGCTTCATGCGGCGACCTCCGCCGCATCCTCGCGCGGCATCGGCGCGAAGTAGCCGAGCGCGACGAACAGCACGCCGACGCCGAGCACCGACACGATGCCGGACAGGGTGCCGAGGAAGCGCATGTCGATCAGCAGCAGCTTCAGCACGACGATGCCGAGCAGCACCGCGCCGGCGATCCACGCACCGCGGATCAGTGCGCGTGCACCGAAGCCCATCGCGGCGGCGCCGAGGATCGTCCATGTCCAAGACAATGCGGCATGCGCCTTCGGGCGCGCGAGCAGGTCCAGGCTCCAGGCTTCGCTGCCGAAGTGGTGCACGCCGCGCAGCACCGCTGCCGACAACGCGACGAACGCGAGCAAGGCGACGAGGACGCGGAAGGCATCGGCCGTGCGCCCGAGTTCGGCCGACGCGAAGCGCGCCAGCAGCAGCAGCAGGAAGATCTGCGACAGCTCGAGCGGATTCAGCAGCGGCAAGTAATCGATCGGCGGCACGCGTCCGGGCAGGAAGCAGGCGCCGAAGGTGATGCCGAACGCGACCAGCACCAGCGGCCACATCGCACGCTGACGGTAATGCGCGAATTCGCGGCGCAGCGGCAGGCCCGCCGAATCGCGGCCAAGCAGCAGCCAGGCCAGGGCGAGCGCATACGGCAGCATCGTCAGCAGGAATCGCCAGTCGCCGCCCAGGCCCTCGAGTGCGCTGCCCGGCACGCGCGGATACAGGCCGCTGCGCGCATGCAGTTCGAACGAGAACAACAATGGCAGCGACAGCCAGCCGACCACATGCGCCCAGCCAAGGCCGCGCGGCCAGGGATTTTGCAGCGCACGCAAGGTCGCGAACGCGCAGGCAACCGCCAGCGCCCAGACCGATGCTCCGGCGTGCGACAGCGGCGACTTCGCGTCGTCGTAGGTCGCGAGCGTGAAGAACGGCAGGCTGAGCAACAGCAGGAATCCGGGCCACGACAGCGCGCGCAGACCGCTGACCCGGCGCAACGACGCCGCGATCGCTGCACTCATCGCGACGAACGCCAGCACCGCGTGCGACTCGTGCGGGTTGCTCACCAGACGATCGACTTCGAGCACGCCGCCGATGTACCAGGTGACGAAGCCGTAGGCCGCGAGCGCGCCGATTAGCGGATGACCCGCCTGCGCCCGCGTGTAGCGCCACGCACTGAACAGCGCCGACAGCGCGATCGCCAGTGCACCGAGCGTGCGCGGGTTCATCACCGCCACGGCATCGGTCGCGGGGGCCGGCGTATCCAGCAGCGCGATGGCCGCGATCGCCTGCAGCGCGACGCCGGCCCAGCGCAGGCGACGTTCATTCTGGTGCAGCCCGATCCAGACCAGCATCGCGCCTTCGATCGCCCACAGCACGGTCGTCGTGCCGCTGGTGAACGCGAGCGGGAACACCAGCGTGGCGAACACCAGCGCGAGGCCCGCGTAGGCGGCACGCCAGCGCGCGAGGCGACCATGCTTCCAGACGAACATCGCGAGCAATACGTAGATCAGCGCCATCACGAGCGCAGTGAGGGCGAGCGCGGGGCGATTGTCGTGCAGCATCGCACTCTGCAGCGCGAAGCCGATCAGCGGCGTGCCGAACACCAGCGAGCCTTCGACGTGGTCGCGCCGCGCCGGATCGTGACCGCGCAGCGTCGGCAGCAACGGAATCGCGAGATAGAACACGAAGAACGTGATCAGGAATGGTTCGGTCGAGTCGAACTTGTCCGGCGCGTAGCTGAGCACGCCCCAGAACGTCGCGATGACGAAGGTGAACAGGAAGCCGACCGCGTTCAGCACGCGCCAGCCGCGCGCATACGAGATCGCGAGGATGCCGAGGTTGAGCACGACGTAGAACGAGAACAGCGCGACATGGTTGCCGCTGCCGGTCGAGGCCAGGATCGGCGCCGCGAAGCCGCCGACGACGCCGAACACCGCCAGTCCCAGCGAATTCTGGCGGATCGCCAGCACCGCGGTGCCGGCCACCAGGACCAGCAGCATGGCGAATGTCGCCGGCGCCGGAATCAGCTGATACATCCGGTAGGCGGCGAACACCACGATCATCAGCACGCCGATGGCGCCGCCCTGCAGGTTCAGCGCGAAGATGCGTTTCTTCTCGCGCTGGCGCCAGCCGACAGCCAGTGCGCCGAGCGCCGCCGCAGCGATCCCGACCAGGCGCATCTGGATCGGAAAGTCGAGCCAGCCTTCCTTGACCGCGAAGCGCAGCAGCGCGCCGACACCGATGAAGACGAGGGCGATGCCGACCTTGGCGATCCAGCTGCTTTCGAACAGCCAGCGCGCCAGTGCGGACTGTTCGCTGACGGCGTGCGCCTGCGCGGGGGCATGCGCACGACTCGGCAGCGGCGGCGGGCGACGCGTGGCGACGTCCGCGACGTCGGCCGCGGCGGCGACCGGCGCAAGCACCGTTTCAGCAGCAGCGGCGGCCTCCGGCATGGCGTCGGAGGTCGGCGCGGGTACCGGTCGCGCCGGCAGCGGCGGGGGCGCATGCGGTCGTGGCGTCGCGGCCGCGTCGGGCGCGTCCGGCGCGACGGCGGTCACAGGCGCGACGCGGGTCGCGGCATGCTCGGCGGTGCGCGCCAGGTGCAGATGTCGAACCTGCTGCTCGAGGTCGGAAAGGCGTGCACGCAGCGACAGCGCGAGGCCGATCAAGGCGCCGATCGCTGCACCACTGATCGCCCCCAACGCAGCCTTGTCGATTGCGGCGAAGGTGATGCCGACGAACAGACCCAAGAACCCGAGCAGCCATGCCATGTGCGTCTTCCCCGGAAGCTGGGTCGATTCTTGCCGAATCCTTCACGCGTGGCGACCGCTGCGGAAGCGCGGTCGCGGATTCCGGCACCCGCGGTCGCGCTCAGTACAGGCCGGGCTCGCCCTCGGGACGGGTCTTGAAGCGCTTGTGGATCCACAGGTATTCGTCCGGCGCCTCGCGCACCATCTGCTCGATCAACGCGTTGACGCGCGCGGTGTGCGCGGCCTCGTCCTCGCCGGGAATCTCCACCAACGGTTCGCCGACGCGCAGCACATAGCCGCCCCGGCCGTCGCGGTGGTGGAAGAACGGAATCACCGCGGCACGGGTCAGGCGGGCGAGCTGGAAGGTCGCGGTGATGGTCGAGGCCGGCACGCCGAAGAACGGCGCGAACACCGTGTCCTTGCCGCGCATGTCCTGGTCCGGCGCGTACCAGAGCAGACCGCCGGACTTCACGTGCTTCACCGCTGCGCGCAGTTCTTCGCGCGCGAACATCGCCGTGGCGTATCGCAGGCGGCCGCGTTTGACCGCCCACTCGAAGGCCGGCGCACCGTGGCGCCGGTACATGCCGGCCAGCGGAATGTGCCGGCAGAGCAGGCGCCCGCAAATTTCCAGCGTCAGGAAATGCCCGGACAGCAGCAATATGCCGCGACCTTCGGCACGCACGCGTTCGATGTGTTCCAGGCCATCGATGGTGTAGCGGATGCCATCGATCGATCCCCACCAGGCACGCGCAAACTCGCAAGCGCCTTCGCCGAGCGAGCGAAAGCTCTGTCCGACCACGGCGTCACGGCGTGCGACATCGAATTCCGGGAAACACAGCGCCAAATTGCGCCGCGCGACCTGGCGCCGGCTGCGCATCAACGCGCCGAGCAGGGTGCCGAAGCCGCGGCCGAGCGGTCGCGCGATCGCGGCGGGGAGCCGGGCCATGGCCGCCATCGCGGCAATGCCGAGCCATGCCGGCCAGTGTTGTGGAGCGAGCAAGCGGCGCGGGAACGGAAAGGAATCGGACATTCGCGCATTCTATCGGGCCCGGCACGCTCGCTATGCTTCGCGTCCTCGAACCGAGCCCTGAATGTTCCTGCTGCGCGCGTTCTACACCCTGGTCATGTACTTGCTGACGCCGGTGATCCTGTATCGCCTGGCCTGGCGCGGCATCGGCTATCGCGATTACTGGGGCCGTTGGCGCGAGCGTTTCGGCTTCTTCGCCGACCCCGGGCTCGAAGACACGATCTGGATCCACGCCGTGTCGGTCGGCGAGATGAATGCGGCGGCGCCGTTGATCGAGGCGCTGATGAAGCGCTTCGAGGGTCGGCGTTTCGTCGTCACCACGGTCACGCCGACCGGTTCGGCGCGTGTGCAAAAGCTGTTTTCCGATCGCGTCTTCCATGTCTATCTGCCTTACGACCTGACGGCGTCGATCCGGCGTTTCCTCGATCGCATCAATCCGTCGCTGGCGGTGGTGATGGAGACCGAGATCTGGCCGAACCTGTACTACGAATGCGCGCGACGGCGCATCCCGATCGTGCTCGCCAATGCGCGACTGTCCGAGCGCTCGCTGAACGGCTACGGTCCGGTGCGCCCGCTGGCGCGCGAGGCGATCCGTTCGGTCGCGTTCGTGGCCGCGCAATCGCAGCAGGATGCGGTGCGGCTGGGTCAGCTGGGTGCGCGGCCGGCGTGCATGCGCGTGGTCGGCAACGTCAAGTTCGACATGCGCGTGCCGAGCGGCCTCGATCGCATCGGCAAGGTGTTGCGCGAATACTGGGGCGAGTCGCGGCCGGTGTGGATCGCGGCGAGCACGCACGAAGCCGAAGAAACCGCCGTGCTCGAGGCGCACACGCGCGTGCTGCGGCGCTTTCCGGAAGCGCTGCTGGTGATCGCGCCCCGCCATCCCGAGCGCTTCCAGCCGATGATCAAGCTGTGTCGCGGCTACGGCCTGCGCACGCTGTCGCGATCGGACGACACGGTGGCGCACCTCGACACCCAGGTGTTCGTGGTCGACACCATGGGTGAATTGCTGAACTTCTTTGCCGCCAGCGACGTCGCCTTCATCGCCGGCAGTTTCGAACGCATCGGTGGCCACAACGTGCTCGAACCGGCGGCGCTCGGCAAGCCGGTGCTGGTCGGCCCGCACACATTCAATTTCGCCGAAGTCACCGAGAACCTGATCAGCGATGGCGCCGCGTTGCGCGTGCAGAACGCACTCGAACTCGGCGACACCGTCTCGCGCCTGCTCGCCGATCCCGCCAGCCGCCGGCGCATGTCCGACAACGCCCTCGCCGCCGTCGAACGCGAACGCGGCGCCGTCTCGCGCTGCGTCGACATCGTCGCGGCGGTGATCGAGGGCAGGGCGCCGTGATCACATATCGAACTTGCGCAGTTCGAAGCCGCGGGCCTTGTAGTCGGTCCAGCGGGTGCGGGAGCCGTCGCGTTCGGCGGGGTCGGCGGGCACGACCTCTTTGACGGACTCGGGCGTGCCGGGCACGGTGGTGTCGCGCAGGTTGATGACGAGCGCGCGCAGCGGGCTGTCGAACTCGGGCGGGACGACGAGCACCGGGGTCACGTCATCGTCCTCGTCGCCGGCGATCTGGTGGCCGATGAAGCCGTCCGGGTCGAATTCCCAGAGCAGTTCGTCGATCGCCTCGGCCTGCTCGCGGCTGCGTGCGTGGATCAACGTCGGGATCTGTTGCGCGTATGCCATCTTCGCCAGTTCGCAGACCAGCAGCAGCGGATTCTCGCGAAAGCGCGGCTTGTCGATCAGGTAGAAGTCGGCGCGCGCCACGTCATGCGACCTTCTGCATCAGCCATTGCATCAGCAGCGGCACCGGACGACCGGTGGCGCCGCCCTTGCGACCTTCGTCCGAAGCGCTGCCGGCGACATCGAGATGCGCCCAGCGCAGGCCTTCGGTGAAGCGCGCCAGGAAGCAACCCGCGGTGATCGCGCCGGCGTTCTTGCCGCCGATGTTGGCGATGTCGGCGAATCCGGACTCAAGCTGGCCCTGGTAGTCGTCCCACAGCGGCAGGCGCCAGGCGCGGTCGTGCACTTCGGTGCCGGCGGCGAGCAATTCGTCGGCAAGATCGTCGTGCTTCGTCATCAGGCCGCTGGCGTGCTTGCCGAGCGCGACGATGCAGGCGCCGGTCAGGGTCGCGATGTCGATCACCGTTTCCGGATCGAAGCGGCGCGCATAGGTCAGTGCGTCGCACAGGATCAGGCGGCCTTCGGCGTCGGTATTGAGCACTTCGACGGTGAGTCCCGACATCGTCGTGACCACGTCGCCGGGGCGCGACGCGTCGCCGTCCGGCATGTTCTCGACCGCCGGCACGATGCCGACGAGATCGACCGGCAGCCCGAGGCGCGCACTGGCCTCGATGGCGCCGAACACCGACGCGGCGCCGCACATGTCGTACTTCATTTCATCCATGCCGGCCGCGGGCTTGATGCTGATGCCGCCGGTGTCGAAGGTCACGCCCTTGCCGACCAGCACCACCGGCTTGCGCTCGCGCGTGCCGCGGTAGCGCAGCACGATGAACTGCGGCGCGTTGGCACTGCCGCGGGCGACGCCGAGCAGCGCGCCCATGTTGAGCGCCTGCATCTGCGCGCGATCGAGCACGTCGACGTCGACATTGGTCAGGTCGCGCGCCATTTGCCGGGCGACGTCGGCGAGGTGCAGCGGCGTGCAGATGTTCGGCGGCAGATTGCCGAGTTCGCGCGTGCGCCGCACGCCGTGGGCGATGGCGCGGCCCGCCTGCACACTGGTCTCGTCGTGCGTGGCGATGGCGAGCTCGGCCAGTCCGTCGGCCTTTTCCGGCTTGCGACGGGTGGCGTCATAGCGATACAGCGCCGTCTCCGCTGCGATCGCGTGTTCGCGCACCGCCCAGGCGGCATCGCGGTCCTGCACCGACAGTTCGGCCAGCCAGCTGGCCGCGCGTCGCGCCGGACCCGAGCGCACCGCCTTCAAGGCTTCGCGGACGATGTCGATGTAACGTGCCGCGGTCAGTTGCGCCGCGTCGCCGAGGCCGACCAGCAGCACGCGCTTCGCCGCCACGTTCGGCAAGTCGAACAGCTTGGTGACCTGCTTGGGCTTGAGACCAATGTCGCCGGATGCGATGCGGGCGCGGATCACGCCGCCACTGGCGAGATCGATCTCGGCGGTGGCCGCCGGCAGCGCGCCGAGTTCGAACACGCCGAGGATCAGCACGTCGGCGACGCAGTGTGCGGGTTGGGCCTTGAGCGAAACGATGTCGAAGTTCATGCGGCGTCCTGCGGAAGCCATCGACTTCCGTTCATGTGAGGGGAGAGGGCGGCACCGGGCCGCCTGATAGACTCGCGCCGCCCCGCTTCCGGGGCACCGCCATGGCCGGCAGTCTAGCAAACCGGTCTTCCGCCCCGACGAGCCCGAGCAACGGATGCGCATCATCGACCGCTACCTGCTGCGCGAACTGACGCGATCCTTCGTCGCGGTCAATGCCGTGTTGCTGCTGGTCACCTTCGGCGGTGTGCTCACCGACGTGCTGAACAAGATCGCGCGCGGCAAGTTGCCGGCGAGCCTGCTGCTGGCCCAGGTCGGCCTGCGTTCGCTCGACGCGCTCGGCATCATCCTGCCGCTCGGCCTGTTCCTGACCGTCCTGCTCGCCTACGGCCGCCTGTACCGCGACAGCGAAGTGGCGGTGCTGGCCGCATCGGGCCTGCGCCTGCGCGAGATGATGCGGCCGGTGCTGTGGCTGGCGCTGCCGTTGTTGGCGGTGCTCGCCGGCATCACTTTCCTCGCCAGCCCGCGCGCGCTGGCGCTGGCCGACAAGCTGGTGCAGGACGCCAATCGGTCGTTGCTGGTCGCCGGCCTCGAAGCCGGGCGCTTCGTCGATCTGCCCGGCGGCATGGGCGTGATCTACATCGGCACCATGAGCGACGACGGACGCCGTTTCGCGCGCCTGTTCGTGCAGTCCGAGAACGAGGGTCGCCTCGACATCATCACGGCCGCCAACGGCGAGCTGTACAACGATCGTGCCGGCCGCGAACGCTATTTGCGCCTGCAGGACGGCTTTCGCGTCGAAGGCACGTTGGACGCCCCCGACTTCCGTGCCATGCGCTTTGTCCGCAACGACATCCGCCTGCCCGAACCCGAAGCCGAAGGCCCGAAGCGCGCCGAGACCCGGCACGACACGCGGGCGCTGCTGAGCAGCACCAAGCGCGCCGATCGTGCCGAGCTGCACTGGCGCCTGGCGGTGCCGTTGTCGGCGCTGGTGCTGGCCCTGCTGGCGTTTCCGCTGGCGCGTTCGGCGCCGCGTGAACCGCGCTTCGGCAAGCTCATCATCGCCGTGCTGTCCTACATCGTCTACGTGAACCTGCTGGCGCTCGGCCGCGGCTGGCTCGCCGATGGCAGCCTGCCGATGTCGATCGGCCTGTGGTGGGTGCATGGCCTCGGCTTCATGCTGTTCGTCCTGCTGTACCTGATCGGTGCGCGCTTGCCGAGACCGGCGGTGGTGCGCGCATGATCGGACTGACCCGTGCCGACCGCCTGATCGCGCGACATGTGCTGGGGGCGACGCTGCTGGCGCTGGCGGTGTTCATCGGCATCGACGCCTTGTCCGCGTTCATCCGCGAAATCGACGAGATCGGCGAAGGCAATTACACGTTGATGATGGCGGCGACCTACATCGCCTACACGATTCCGCGCCGCATCTACGAGTTGTTCCCGATGGCGGCCGCGATCGGTGCCGCGATGGGGCTGGGCGGGCTGGCGCCGACCTCGGAACTGACTGCGTTGCGCGCTGCCGGTTGGTCGAAGTTGCGGCTCTGCGTCGGCGCCCTGGCGCCGTTGTTGCTGGCGTCGCTGCTGGTGTTCGTGATCGGCGAAACCCTCGGGCCCTGGGGCGAGCGGGCAGCGCAGGGCGTGGCGATCGGCGCGAAGTCGCGGGATCTGGTCACGACCAACGCGTCGGGTATCTGGGCACGCGATGGCGAGGACCTGCTGAACGCCAAGCGCGGTGCGCTGATCGAAGGCGAAGTCGAACTGGTCGACGCGCGCCTGTTTCGCTTCGACGAGAGCGGCCGCCTGCAGGCGATCACGCGTGGCGAAAAGGCCCGACACGAGCCCGGCGGCTGGCGCTTTTCGACGGTGCGTCAGTTCCGCTTCGAGCCGGATCGGGTCGCCACCGAGACGCTGCCGGAGTGGCGCTGGGACGTGCGCCTCGATCCGGCACTCATCGCGATGTCGGTGGTGCGGCCGCGCTATCAGGCTTTGCTGGATCTGCGCGAACACATCGCCTACCTCGATCGCAACCGCCTCGACGCCGAGCCGTTCCGTTCTGCGTTCTGGGCGCGCGTGTTCTATCCGCTCGGCATCCTCGCGACCGCGCTGCTGGCGATGCCGTTCGCGTTTTCCGCGCTGCGTTCCGGCGGCTTCGGCAAGCGCCTGTTCATCGGGCTGGTAATCGCAATCGGCTTCTACTACCTGCAGAACGCCGTCGTGAATGCGGTCGAGCTGGCCGATGGCTCGCTGCCGCTGGCCTATGCGTTGCCGCCGCTGTTCGCGCTCGGCGCCTCCGGATTCTGGTTGCGGCGCAGTTTCTAGCTCAGGGTTTTGGCAGATGCAGCACGACCGTGCCGGCGACACGATCGTGCAGGGCGCGGCGGCGCGGATCGAACAGGCACCACAGGAGACCCGGCAGAAACGCGCCGACCGCGACGCGCAACAGCGCCGCACGCAACGACAGCGCGCCGGTTTCGCCGCGCACCGCGATCTTCCACGCGCGCATGCCGATGGTCTGGCCACCGCGGCGCCACGAGATCACGAAATACGTCACGGTCAATGCGCCGAGCCACAGTTGCAGCGCGACGTGCGGCCAGCCGTTGCGCAGCACCCGGTCGACGCGTTCGACCGGCACCAGCAGATACGTCAGCAGGAGTGCGAGCGCGGTCGCGATCATCAGCAGGCCGGCGAGCGGCAACACGTCGTAGAACGCAGCAAGCAGGCGGCGCCACAGGGGTGCGTAACGGGGCGGTTCGATGGACAAGGGCGAAAGTCCGGCTGATATCGTGCGCGCATGGTAGCGAAGCGCACGACCAGTCCGAACGATGCCCTGATCCGCGCGGTGCTCGAACAGCTCTGGTCGGAACAGGGTCTGTCGAAAAACACGCTGGCGTCTTACCGCGCCGACTTGCTCGCGGTCGATCGGTTGCTCGCCGAGCGCGGTCGCGCCCTCATCGACGCGACCCGTGAGGACCTGTTCGGCGTGCTCGCCGCGCGCGGTCGCGCAGGGGTGTCGGCGCGCAGCAGTGCGCGCATGCTGTCGTCGTTGCGGCTGTTCTTCCGGCACCTGTTGCGCGGCGGGCGCATCGCGCTCGATCCGACCGCGCTGATCGATGCCCCGAAGTTGCCCAAGCCGTTGCCGAAGTCCCTGGGCGAGTCCGAGATCGACGCGTTGATCGCCGCGCCCGCGATTGTGACGCCGCTCGGGTTGCGCGATCGCGCCATGCTGGAGTTGATGTACGCGACCGGGCTGCGCGTCACTGAATTGGTGACGTTGACGACCGAACAGGTGAACCTGCGCCAGGGCGCGCTGCGCGTGCGCGGCAAGGGCGGCAAGGATCGGTTGGTACCGATCGGGGAAGTGGCGATCGACTGGCTCGTGCGCTACGTCGAAGCGTCACGCCCGCTGCTGCTCAAGGGGCGCGCCAGCAAGGTCCTGTTCGTCACCTCCCGCGCCGCCGCATTGTCGCGCAAGACGTTCTGGGTGATCGTCAAGAAGCTGGCCGCCCGCGCCGGGATCCACCGTCCGATCTCGCCGCATGGCCTGCGCCACGCCTTCGCCACCCACCTGCTCAACCACGGCGCCGACTTGCGCGCGCTGCAGATGCTGCTCGGCCACAGCAGCCTGTCGACCACCCAGATCTACACCCTGGTCGCCCGCGAGGGCCTGAAGCGCATCCACGCCGAACATCATCCGCGCGCCTGAGATTGGCCCGCGCGTCCGCCTCTGCAACAATGGCGCACTCCGCCGTGAACTTTTCCGGTCGGTGCCGGTCTAGGGTCGGTGCCGTGGAAAACGGCGTCCCACCACCAAGGAATCTCCCGATGCTCAAGCGTGTCATTTTCTCGCTCGCGATTGCCGCCAGTGCCACCGTCCACGCGGATGCGGCCAGCGAGGCCCGGGTTCGCGACGCCAT
Source organism: Patescibacteria group bacterium (assembly GCA_035562895.1). GTDB lineage: Bacteria > Pseudomonadota > Gammaproteobacteria > Xanthomonadales > Ahniellaceae > JADKHK01. The sequence continues at coordinate 36,583 of DATMVT010000225.1, forward strand.
CAAGACGCTGGTGCCGAGCGCACAGATCGATTCGATCAGCGCGTCCAAGCTGAGCGGGTTCTACGAGGTCACGCTGTCGGGCCAGGTGCTCTATGTCAGCGCCGACGGCAAGTACCTGGTGCAGGGCATGGTCTACGACATCGCGAACAAGCGCGATCTGACCGAAGAAAAGAAGTCGGTGATGCGCCAAGCCGCACTGGCCGGCGTGCCGAAGGACCGCATGATCAGCTTCCCGGCCAAGAGCGAGAAGCATCGCGTCGTCATCTTCACCGACATCGACTGCGGCTATTGCCGCAAGTTGCACCAGCAGATCGCCGAGTACAACAACCTCGGCATCACCGTCGATTACCTGTTCTTCCCGCGTTCGGGGCCGAATACGCCGTCGTTCGACAAGGCCATCACCGTGTGGTGCTCGGCCGATCGCAACAAGGCGTTCACCGAGGCCAAGGCCGGCGTCGAGCAGGAAAAGAAGTCCTGCGACAACCCGATCGCCGAAGATTTCGCGCTCGGCCAGAAGCTCGGCGTGAACGGCACGCCGATGATCGTTGCGGCCGATGGCTCGCAGATCGGCGGCTACGTGCCGCCGGCGCAGATGCTGGAACGCCTTGCGGCGATGACGGCCGCCACCCAGTAACACGCCGACCTGGACCACAGGCCTGCCGACGCCGCCTCCGGGCGGCGTCATTTTTTCCGCCGCCCTTTGCCTGACGGCAGTTCCGGGCGATCGGCTATCCTTCACGCCCTTTTTTTGCCCGGTGCCCCGCGATGATCCTGCTCGACGGCCGCGAAACCCTGTCCGCGTTCCGCCGCGAGCGCCTGAACGCGCAGCTGGGTGCGGCCGTTCAGGTGTCGCAGGCGCGGATGGTCTTTGCGATCGACGGTGCGGATCCGGCCATGCGGGAGCGAAATGCCGAGTTGCTCGACGCGGTGGGCGCCTCGGCACCGATCGAGGCCGACGACGTCCTGGTGCTGCCGCGCCTCGGCACGATTTCGCCTTGGGCGAGCAAGGCCACCGACATCCTGCGCGGCGCGGGGCTGCGGCTCGATCGCGTCGAGCGCGGCATGCGCTACCGCGTCGCGGGCCTGTCGGGCCTGCACGGCGACGCGCGTGACCGCGTGCTCAAGGCGCTGCACGATCCGATGACGCAGTCGGTGTTCGGCAGCGCGGAAGCCGTCGCCGCGCTGTTCCGGCACGAGCGCGCACGACCCCTGTCCCGCGTTGCGCTGGGCGTTGCCGCCCGGTCGGCGCTGGTCGCCGCGAATGCCGAACTTGGCCTCGCGCTCAGCGGCGACGAAATCGATTATCTGGCCGAGGCCTACGGGCGCCTCGGCCGCGATCCCACCGATGCCGAACTGATGATGTTCGCGCAGGCCAATTCCGAGCATTGCCGGCACAAGATCTTCAACGCGACCTGGCGCATCGACGGCGAAGAACAGCCGAAGTCGCTGTTCCAGATGATCAAGCACACCCATGCGACGACGCCGGCAAACACGCTGTCGGCGTATCACGACAATGCCGCGGTGATCGCCAACGGCATGGCCGTGCGTCTGCAGGCCGACCCGGCGACGCGGCGCTGGCACGCGGTCGTCGAAGACACCGCGTATGCGATCAAGTGCGAGACCCACAACCATCCGACCGCGATCTCGCCATTCGCGGGCGCCAGCACCGGCGCCGGCGGCGAGATCCGCGACGAGGGCGCGACCGGGCGCGGCGCCAAGCCGAAGGCCGGCCTGACCGGTTTCACCGTTTCGCACTTGCGCATCCCGGGCGCCGAGGCGCCGTGGGAGACCGAGCGCGCGCTGCCGCCGCGCATGGCCAGCGCCTTCGAAATCATGCGTGACGGCCCGCTCGGCGGCGCCGCGTTCAACAACGAGTTCGGCCGCCCTGCGTTGCTCGGGTATTTTCGCAGCTTCGAACATGCCGAGAGCGACGCGCTGACCCGCGGCTACGACAAGCCGATCATGCTCGCCGGCGGGCTCGCCAGCATCAAGGCCGAACACGTCGAGAAGGGTCGCCTGCAGGCGGGCGACGCGGTGATCGTGCTCGGCGGCCCGGCGATGCTGATCGGCCTCGGCGGCGGCGCCGCCTCGTCGGTCGCGTCCGGCACGTCGAGCGAGGCGCTCGATTTCGCTTCGGTGCAGCGCGACAACCCGGAAATGGAACGGCGCTGCCAGGAAGTCATCGACCGCTGCTGGTCGATGGGTGCGGACAATCCGATCGTGACCATTCACGACGTCGGCGCCGGCGGTTTGTCGAACGCGATTCCCGAATTGCTGAACGACTCGGAGGTCGGTGGCGACATCGACCTGCGCAAGATCCCGAACGACGAACCGGGCATGAGCCCGATGCAGATCTGGTGCAACGAGGCGCAGGAGCGATACGTGCTCGGCGTGCGCCCGGGGCGACTGGCCGAGTTCGAAGCCATCTGCCGGCGCGAACGCTGCATTCACGCGGTCGTCGGTCACGCCACCGCGGCGCGGCATTTGACGGTGGTCGATCCGCTGCGGGGTGAGGCGCCGGTCGATTTGCCGCTGGAAGTGCTGTTCGGCAAGGCACCGAAGATGCATCGCGACACGCGCCGTGTCGCGCCGGTCCTGAAGCCGCTCGATCGGTCCGGCATGACCCTGGACGAGGCCATCGACCGCGTGCTCGCGCATCCGTCGGTCGCCAGCAAGAGTTTCCTCGTGACCATCGGCGACCGTTCGGTCGGTGGCCTGTGCGCGCGCGATTCGATGGTCGGGCCGTTCCAGGTGCCGGTCGCCGATGCGGCGCTGACCTTGCTCGATTTTTCCGGCCACGCCGGTGAAGCGATGGCGATCGGCGAGCGCACGCCGCTGGCCCTGATCGATGCCGCGGCATCGGCGCGCATGGCGGTCGGCGAAGCCTTGACGAACCTGCTGTCGGCACCGATCGCGTCGCTCGACGAGATCAAGCTCTCGGCGAACTGGATGGCCGCGGCCGGCCATCCCGGTGAAGACGCGGCGCTGTTCGACGCGGTCAAGGCCGTGGGCATGGCGCTTTGTCCGGCGCTGTCGCTGTCGATCCCGGTCGGCAAGGATTCGTTGTCGATGCAGGCAGTGTTCCGCGACGGCGAACGCGAGCGGCGCGTGGTCTCGCCGGTGTCTCTGATCGTGTCCGCGTTCGCGCGGGTCGTCGACGTGCGCGCGGCATTGACGCCCGAGTTGCGCACCGATCTCGGGCCCAGCACGCTGTGGCTGATCGACCTCGGCGCCGGCCAGATGCGCATGGGCGGCTCGATCCTCGCACAATGCTTCAACCAACTCGGCGATGCCGCGCCCGATCTCGATGATGCCGCGCGCGTGCGCCGCTTCTTCGATGCGCTGGTGGACCTGCGACCGCTGCTGCGCGCCTGGCACGACCGCTCCGACGGCGGCGCCTACGCGACCCTGTGCGAAATGGCCTTCGCGACGCGCTGCGGTCTCGACATCGCCGTTCGGTCCGATGTTCTGGCCGAATTGTTCAACGAAGAACTCGGCGTGGTCGTGCAGGTCGCAGAATGCGATCGTGCCGCGTTCGAAATCCTGCTCGTGAAGCATGGGCTGCGCGACATCACGCGGGCGTTGGCCACACCGCGCGCCGATGCGCGCATTCGCGTCCAGTGCGGAAACGACACATTGTCCGATCACGGGCTCGACCGCCTGCTCGCGATCTGGCATTCGGTCAGCCATGCGATGCAGTTGCGCCGCGACGACCCGCGTTGCGCCGACGAGGAGCGGGACTCGGTCATCGCCGGCGCGCATGCGCTGTCGGCTGCGGTGCCGTTCGATCCGGAACTCGATGTCGCCGCGCCCTTCGTCGTCACCGGCGCGCGCCCGAAAGTCGCGATCCTGCGCGAGCAGGGCGTGAACTCGGAAGTCGAGATGGCTGCGGCATTCACGCGCGCCGGCTTCGACTGCTTCGACGTCCACATGACCGACCTGATCGAGGGTCGCGACCGCCTCGCGAACTATCACGGCCTCGCCGCCTGCGGCGGTTTCAGCTACGGCGACGTGCTCGGCGCCGGACGTGGCTGGGCCTCGTCGATCCGGTATCACGGCGACCTCGCCGAGCAGTTCGGCGCCTTCTTCGCCGACACCGGCAAGTTCGCGCTCGGTGTCTGCAACGGTTGCCAGATGTTCGCATCGATCAAGCACCTGGTGCCGGGCGCCGATCATTGGCCGCGATTCCGGCGCAATCGCTCGGAGCAGTTCGAAGGTCGCGCGAGCGTCGTCGAAGTGCTCGATTCACCGTCGATCCTGTTCGCCGGCATGGCCGGCCTGCGCGCCCCGATCGCGGTCGCGCACGGTGAAGGTCGCGCCGAATTCGACGCGCCGGAACATGCGGCCGCGGCGATCGCGTCGATGCGCTTCGTCGACGCCGAGGGTCGCG
>DATMVT010000226.1:0-6406 GCA_035562895.1 Patescibacteria group bacterium
ACCGAGCGTGCCGGTTCCCGCCTTCGGTGATGGTTCGCGCATCCTGCTGGTGCTCTCGGCCTTGCTGATGGGCATGTTCACCCTGGGTCTGCGCGCCCGTCGCGGCTGATCCCGGCAACACCGCTCGACACCAGGGGCGCCCCTTCGGGGGCGCCCTTTTTCGTGGGTGACGTCTCGGGAGCGATACCGCCACCTGCCGTCGTCGTTCGCGGTCGGTCTAGCCCGCGCGACGCATCGCGGCCAGCGGATCGGTCGGTGCGAAATAGTCCGCCAGCGCCATCGGCCGTGCGATCGCGAAGCCTTGGGCATGGTCGACGCCGAGGGCCATCAGGTGGCTGCGGACGGTGTCCGATTCGGTGTATTCGGCGATGGTCTGCTTGCGCATCACGCGTGCGATCTCGGCGATCGAGCGCACGATGGCCAGCGCCAGCGGCGATTGATGGACCTCGCGCACGAAGCTGCCGTCGATCTTGAAATAGTCGACGTCGAGTGACTGCAAGTACGAAAACGAGCAGAAGCCGGCACCGAAGTCGTCGAGCGCGAACTTGCAGCCGAGCGCGCGAATGCGCTGGATGAAGCGTTGTGCCTGACCGAGGTCGCGCACGGCGCTGGTCTCGGTGATTTCGAAGCAGACGCGCGCGGCAGGAAAACGGCTGGCAAGCACGCGTTCTTCGACGAACTGCGCGAACTCGTCATCGCCGACCGAAGCGCCAGACAGGTTGATGCCGATCATCCCGACCTGTTCCGCGTGCTGCGGATGGGCGTCGAGCCAGTCCAGCGTCTGCGTCAGCACGGCACGGTCGATGCGCGTCGCGAAGCGGAAGCGTTCGGCCGCGGCGATGAAAGGCCCGGGCGCCAGCAGTTCGCCGCTGACGGCGTCCTCGATGCGCAGCAGCACCTCGAAGTGGCGCAGCTGCGAGTCGAGCACCGGCTTCAAGGGCACGATGTCCTGGGCAAACAGGCGCAAGCGGTTCTGCTCGATCGCCTCGCCGATGCGCACCGCCCAGTCCATGGCATTGCGGCGATCGTGCACATGACGCTCGTCCGCACTCGCCACTTGCACGCGATTGCCGCCGAGTTCCTTGGCCGTGAAGCAGGCCGAGTCGGCTTGCGCGAACAGGTTCGCGAAGTCCGAGGCGGCGGGCACGAAAGGCACCAGGCCGATGCTCATGGTCGGCGCGATCACGCGGCCGTCGTGGGCGAAGCGGAAGTCGGCGACGACGCGCCGCAACTCCTGCGCCAGGCGCACGGCCTCGGTGCGGTCGACGTCGCGCAGCAGCAGCGCGAACTCGTCGCCACCGAGTCGCGCGAAGACATCGCCCGGCCGGATGACGCTGGCCAGCGCCGCCGCCAGCGACTGCAGCAGTTCGTCGCCGATGCGGTGGCTGAGCGTGTCGTTGACCAGCTTGAACTGGTCGAGATCCAGGTAGGCGAGGGCCATGGCCTGTTGCGGATGGCGGCGCATCGCGTGTCTCGCCTGATCCTCAAACGCCGGACGGTTCACCAGGCCGGTCAGTCGATCGACCGTGGCCCGTCGCAATGCGCGCATGCTGGCGGCGCGATTCTCGTTCGCCGCCGCTGCGACGATCTGCGGCGCGGCGGTGATCATGCACAGGAACGCGATCAGGATCGTGGTGCTGCCGAGGTCGCTGGGCGGCGCGAGGCCGGCGTAGCCAAGCCCGATCAAGGTGGCCAGGTACAAGCCGACGATCGTGGTTCCGAAAGCGGTCCACGGCGGTTCGAAGCGCACCGCGCTCCAGATCACGAAGACGAAGGGCAGGCTGGCGAAACCGAGGGCATACGCACCGCTGCGGCGCGCCACCCACGCGACCACGACCAGGGACAGCAGGAACACCGCCATCCACACCCATTTCTCGCTGCGCTGGGCATAGCGGAACGGCAGCGGCCCTTCACTCGGCCAAGCGCGCCAGCGATAACCGATGAGCACGCTCGACAGCACGGCGACCACGCCGAACAAGTCGCCGAGCGCCCAGCGCCATGCCGCCTCGAAGTAGTTCGCCGACGGCACCATGCCGGCAAACACCAGTCCGGACGCACCGATGACGCCGCCGACCAGCACGGCGAGCGTGGATGCACCGAGAAACAGGAAGCCGGAGCGCATCGACAGGCGTTCGACTGCACCCGGCGCGCGGTAGTGCACCCAAGCCACCGCGACCAGCGCCGACACCAGGTTCGATGCGATCGAGAACGGAATGAAGGCGGCGGGCACCGGGCCGAGCGTGAGATGGAAGATCACGACCGCCACCGGAATGAACGGCCACCAGCGCCAGCCATGCACGATCAGCGCGCCGATGGCGATCCCGGCAGGTGGCCAGATCAGCGTGACCTGGTTCGGCCCGGAAACGAACCAGGTCGCCAGCCAGGCCCCGGCGATGAACAGGGCGACCAGCGACGCGAAAGTGAAGACCGGTTGGCTCGGCTTGGACACGTCTCGAGTCTAGCCCGAAGCCCTGTGCGTGACGTGATGAGGGTCAAGCCGGGTTTGCACACGCCTCGGCCCAGGATTCCGCCTGCGCGATCAGGCTGCGCGGCAGCGGTGGTGTCTTGCGCATGCCCGCGACTGCGGTCCGGATGCGTTGCGCCAGTTCGACACTGGGCGCGATCCGGCACTGCGCATGCGCCAGCGCCGCACGCTCCGCATCGGCGTTGCTGCGCTCACTGAACACGCCGCGGTCGCGTTGCGCCAGCACGGGGGTCAGCAGATCGATGGCCGCCTGGAATTCACCGCGGGCGATGCGGATGCGGGCGCGGTCGGCCTGATAGGCGAGCATGCGCGGATCCTGGTCGTTGCCGAGCGCGCGTTCGACCGCCTCGGCTTCGTCCAGCGCCCGCTCGGCTTCGTCCCAGCGCTGTTCGAGCAGTCGGGTCTGTGCCACCGAATGCAGCGTGCGTGCGACTTCGACGTGATGTTCCCCGAAAAATTCGCGTTGGCGCTTGAGCAGGGCCGCATATTCGCGATCGGCGTCGTCGAGGCGACCCAGTTCGCGCAGGCTCATGGCGTAATTGCGGGTCATCGCCAGCTTCACCGGCGTGCGCTCGGGCTTCAGCAGCGACAGCTGCTTCAGCGCTTCCTTGAGCTGGGCATGACCCTTCTCGGTCCGCCCCTCGGTGACGAGAAAGGTGCCGAGATTGCCCAGAGCGATCGCATACATCGCGCGGCTGTCCGGCAGGTGCTTCGCCAGCACCTGGGCCGACTCCTCCAGTGCCGCAGTCGCCTCGGCATTGCGACCGAGCGAGCGCAGCGTGACCGACAACAGTTGCAGCAAGCCGCCGCGCGGCAGGCTGTCGCGGTCGCCGATCGCGTCGCGGCGTGCCAGCGCGACCCGGATCAGCGACTGCGTCTCCTCGTACTCGCCGCGTCCGAAATGCACCAGGGCGCGCTCGTTGTAAGCGTCCGCGACATCGTCTTCCGCCACCACCGGTTGGCGCAGCCAGAGTTCGATGGCGCGGTCGAACATGCGTGCCGCGGGTTCGGCCAGGCCTTGCTGGCGCATGATGCGACCGGCGGCATGGAACATCGAAGCGCGTGCGTCATCGTCCATGCCGGTGGTGTCGCCCTGTTCGAGCCGTTCGACGCTGCGCGCCAGCAGTTCCCTGGCGGTGAGCTCGCCGTCGCGCGTCGCGGCGGGGTCTGCGGACGCGAAGAGTTCCTGGAAGTAGGACGCAACGGCCTTCGCCTTGTCGCGCTCGCGCTCGGTTTCTGCGAGCTGGCGATCGAGCGAGGCGACATGGAACGCGATCGCGGACATGGCCGCGACCACGATCACGCCGGCCGCGGCCAACGCCAGCCAGTGCCGTCGCAGGAAGGCGCGCAATCGATAGCCCCGCTCACCCTTGCGGGCCTCCACGGGTTCATGCGCGAGCCAGCGATCGAGGTCGGCAAGCAGTGCGTCGGCGCTGGCATAGCGGTCCTCCGGGCGTTTGCGCAAGGCCTTCAGGCAGATCGCGTCAAGGTCGGCATCGGTCGGCCCGAGGCTGCGCGAAGGTGCCGAAGGCGCGCCGTCGAGGATCGCGCGGATCAGCGCCGCGGTTCCGTCCGGTTTGCCGTAGGGCGAGTGCTCGGCAATCAGTTCGTAGAGCAGCACGCCCAGCGAATACACGTCGACGCCGACGCCACCGGCACCCTGGCCATGCACTTGTTCCGGCGCGGCATAGCGAAGCGTCATCTGGCTTGGGCCGGTCGCCGTGATCGCATCCTCGTCGAGCAGGCGTGCAATGCCGAAGTCGAGCAACTTCGGAACGCCGTCGGCGCTGACGAGGATGTTCGCCGGCTTCAGGTCGCGGTGCACGACGAGTTTGCGGTGCGCGTGCGCGATGGCGGCCGCGAGGTCGCGGATCAGACGCACGCGCTCTTGTCGCGACGCGCGATGTTGCTCGCACCAGCGATCCAGTCGCAGGCCGTCGACGTAGGTCGTGGCCAGATAGGGGGCGCCTTCGGCATCGCGGCCGCCATCGACCAAGGCGGCGATGTTCGGATGATCGAGCGTCGCGAGGATTCGGCGTTCGCGCTGGAAACGGCGCTCGTCTTCGTCGCTCCATCCGGATTGCGCGATCTGCTTCAAGGCGACGAGCTGGGTCGCGTCGTCGAGCTGGCGCTCGGCCAGCCAGACCCGGCCCATGCCGCCGCGCCCGAGTTCGCGCACAATGCGGTAATGCGGCAGCACCGGGGCGGCGGCGTCCCGTTCCTTGCGCTCGGTCCGGTCGAGCAGGTCGAGTGGTCGTTCCCGATTCCCGAAGCGCTGGCGCAGCGCCGCGCCGATCTCGGGTTCGGCGGACGCGATCTCCTGCATGCGTGCAGCGCGCTGCGTCGACGGCAGCGCATCGAGTTCGAAATGCAGCTCCTTGAGGCGCGCGTATCGCGCCGGGTCAGGCGTCGCGGTCATGGCCCAGTTGCTCGCGCAGCCAGGCGCTGGCCTGCGCCCATTCGCGGTTGACGGAAGACGGGTGGATGTCGAGGGCCTGCGCGGTTTCCTCGATGGTGAGTCCGGCGAACACGCGCATTTCGACGACGGCGGCGGCGCGCGGGTCGAGTCTGGCGAGCACGCTGAGCGCATCGTCCAGCGCCACCAGTTCGTGCGGCGATCCCATGCCGGCCACGTCGATGTCGTCCAGCGATTCCGGCACCACGCCGGCACCGCGTTTCTCGGCCAGCTTGCGGCGTGCGCGGTCGATCAGGATCTGGCGCATCGCCCGTGCGACGACCCGGATGAAATGACCGCGGTCCTCGACATCCGGTGCGCGCGCCTGGATCAGCTTCATCAGTGCATCGTTCAGCAGTGCCGTGGGCTGCATCGTGTCGTGCCCGGATTCGGAGCGCAGCACTGCGGCGGCGAGGCGCCTCATTTCGGCGTACAGGCGCTCGAACACACGGTCGCGCGCCAAGGCATCGCCCTGTTGCCAGTCGACCAGCCAGCCGGTGATGTCGTCCAGATGCGCCCCCATGCGCGAAGCATACGGCCGAAGCGGGCTGCGGCGGCAGTGCGGGCGGCGAATGCGGCCGGGCAGCGGGTGCGCCGCGCAGCGGGGCCGAGTGAAGATCGGGAGGGCAGGCATCATCGGCATGGGAATCAGGCGGGCTTGGCTGACCGTACGCAAAACGGACGCGAATTCGTCGCGCAACGGTCCGGACGCCCGGCGGAGAAAACGCCTCGACATTGCGTACTGCCCCATGACCGCGGCATTCCGCCGCCGATTCTCGGAGCGCAACATGAAGCGTCGTACCCGTACCGCCTTGGTCACCCTCGTGACCGCCCTGATGGCCGCTGCACCGGTGTTGGCGAGCGAAAAGCTGGTCCTCGAGGACGACTTCTCGGACGAAGGCAGCGGCTGGGCGAATACCCAGGTCGCCGACCACAACGCCAAGGGCATCGCGCTTTATGACGGCTCCGGCGGCTACCAGATGACGCCGGTCGACGACGCCACCTACGGCATCATGCGTGCCCCGCGCCAAGCCAAGGGCGCCGACGTGCGCGTCGAGGCCAATCTGTTCCTCTACACCGGCGTCGGCCAAGGCACGGGTGGCGTCGTCTGTCGCCATGCCGACAACCAGAACTTGTACGCCTTCATGGTCTCGGGTGGCCACGGCTACGCGATCCTGAAGGTGCAGGGCGGGCAGGCGTCGACGTTGGCCAGCGGCCGATTCGAGGGCACCATGCCGAACATCGCCGACGTCCGCATCGGTGCGCACTGCGCCGGCAGTTCGCTGAAGCTCACCATCGATGGCGACGTCGTCGCCGAGGCCGAGGATGCCGATCTCGCGGCCGGCGCGGCCGGCCTGATCGTGATGGGCGAGAAGACCGCCGGCACCAGCGCCGTATTCGACAACTTCGAACTCGCCGAAGTCGCGAACTGATCCGGACGCGCACCGAACGGCCCCGACGATGTC
>DATMVT010000227.1:0-3014 GCA_035562895.1 Patescibacteria group bacterium
GTTCCGGAACGGTCGACGGTCCAGGAAACGTTCTGGTTCAGGGTGCTGGCGTAAGCGCCGGTACCCAGCGCGAACATGGCCAAACCCGTCAACAGCCGCAAACGGCTGCCGTGATGTTGCTGCTTCATGTCTCCCTCCCGAGGAAACGGATGATGGTCATCTCTACGTCGACCGACAGCGTGCTTGCCGAAGGTCCGTACCCCAAACAACCGACAGGCCCGTCACCGGGCCTGTCGTGAAACCGGACGGGACCGTATGGTGGCCGCCGTTCATTGTCACGACGCATTGCAACATCGTGACGCGGTTCGCAGTTCAGGTCAGATGCAAGACCGGGCCACGAGATCGCAACCCACCGAGTTGACCAGTTCGACGAATCCCGGGAAGGATGTCGCGACATTGTCGCAATCGTCGATCAGGACGGGCGCGGACGCCCGTTGACCGGCGACGGCGACGCTCATCGCGATGCGGTGATCGCCGTGCGCATGCACGCGTCCTCCGGTGAGCATGGATCCGCCATGGATCGTCGCGCCGTCCGGCGTTTCGTCGATGCGGGCGCCAAGGCTGCGCAAGGCCGTACTCATCGTCGCAAGCCGGTCGCTCTCCTTGACGCGCAATTCGGCCGCGCCACGCACGACCGTCGGGCCATCCGCTGCCGTCGCGGCAACGAACAGGGCCGGAAACTCGTCGATCATGTCCGGGACGCGCGCCACCGGCACCTCGATGCCGTGCAAGGGTGCATGGCGCACGCGCAAGTCGGCGACGGCTTCCCCGCCCTGCACCGCTTCGCGTTCGATGGTGATGTCGGCGCCCATGTCGCGCAGCGTCGCCAGCAGGCCGGTGCGACGCGGATTCATGCCGATGGCTTCGAGGACGAGATCGGAACCGGGCACGATGCTGGCGGCAACCAGCAAAAACGCCGCCGAAGAAAAGTCCGCCGGGACATCGACATCGCATGCGCGCAGGCGCTGACCGCCGCGCAGCGTCGCGTGTCCGGGCGCGTAGTCGATGCTGATGCCGAACTGTCGCAACATCGACTCGGTGTAATCGCGCGTCGGATGCGGTTCGCGCACCGTGGTCTCGCCGGCGGCGTAGAGTCCGGCCAGCAACACGGCCGACTTCACCTGGGCCGAAGCCACCGGCAAGGTGTAGTCGATGCCGTGCAGGCCGTGTCCGCCACGAATGTGCAGTGGCGGCAAGCCATCGGCGCATTCGATTCGGACGCCCATGCGCGCCAGCGGTTCGATCACGCGCCGCATCGGCCGCTTCGACAGCGAGGCGTCACCGATCAGGGTCGAATCGAACCTCTGGGCGCCGAGCAAGCCGGCGAGCAGTCGCATCGCGGTGCCGGCATTGCCGCAATCGAGCAACGCATCGGTCCCGCGCAGGCCATCGATGCCGACACCATGCACGACGCGCTCGCCTTCGTTCGGCGCGTCGATGCGCACGCCGAGGGCACGGAACACCGCCGCGGTCGCACGGGTGTCCTCGCCTTCAAGGAAGCCGCGAATGCGCGAGACGCCATCGGCCAGGCTCGCGAACATGATGGCCCGATGCGACACCGACTTGTCGCCGGGCACGCGAACGCGGCCGTGCAGCGGCGCGGCGCGGCCAGTGATGAACTGCAATCCGCCGCCGGTCATCGCAGTGCCTCCTTCAAGCAGTTCAGCAAATGCGCGTCGTCTGCCTCGCGGCCGTTGTTGATGCGCAAGCAGGTCGGCAAACCGTAACCCTTCATCGGACGCACCACGACACCTTGCGCCCGCAGCCTGGCTTCGACCGGCGCGGCCTCGCGGCCGAAATCGACCAGCAGGAAATTGGTCTGCGACGGATGCACGAACAGGCCCAGCGCTCGAATTTCGCGACCGAGTGCCGCGACCTGCACCTGCGTCTGCATGCGCACCTTCGCGACATGCGCTTGATCGGCCAAGGCTGCTTCGGCCAGTGCCAATGCGACGCCATTGACGTTGAACGACTCGCGCACGCGATTCAGCACATCGCAGCAATCCGCAGTCGCAACCAGATATCCGGCGCGCAGTCCGGCCAACCCGTAGGCCTTCGAGAACGTGCGCGTGACGATGACATTCGGGAATCGCACGCGCAGTTCGAGCGCCGACGCGACCGCCGGGTCGGTGACGTACTCGTGATAGGCCTCGTCGACCACGACCGGCACCGTCGGCGGGACCTTCGCAAGAAATTCCACCAACGCGGCACGCGAAAACCAGGTGCCGGTCGGGTTGTTCGGATTGGCGATGAACACGAGCTTCGTGTCCGCCGTGATCGCAGCGGCGATGGCATCGAGGTCGTGGCCGCGTGGCGCGGTCGGATGATCGGCTGGAAGTGCGGGGACACGCACGGCTGTCGCGCCCATGGTCGCGGTCGCGATCGGGAACACGGCAAACCCGAATTCGCTGAACACGACCGGATCGCCCGGCCCGGCAAAGGCCTGTGCCAGCAGCATCAGCAACTCATGCGAGCCGTTGCCGAGCACGATCTCGTCAGACGTGACGCCCAACTGGGCCGCGAGCGCGCGGCGCAGGTCGAGGCCGAGCGGGTCCGGATAGCGCAGCAGGATCGTCGCATCGAGTTGCGCGCAGCGTTCAAGCACGCGCGGCGACGGGCCCCACGGATTCTCGTTCGAACCGAGTTCGGCGAGGGTTCGTCCGGCGAACGCGCGGCGAATGGCCGGCAGGTCGTGACCAGGATCGTAGGGCACCAGCTTGCGCAGGGGCGCAGCCGCCTGCGACACGTAATCGGGACCCTCCCTCATGCCGACAAGACCGCCACCGGATAGGACCCGAGCACGGTCAACTGATCGGTGACCGGCCCCAACTCGCCCAGCGCCAGCTTCATGTTCTCGTCTTCGACATGGCCGTTCACGTCGATGAAGAACGCGTGTTGCCACTTCTTCTGGCGCGTCGGTCGCGATTCGATGCGGGTCATGCTGATGCCGTGTTTCGCCAGCGGCGCCAGCAAGTGGTAGAGCGCGCCGGGCTGGTCCTTGGCGATCAGCATCA
>DATMVT010000228.1:0-1760 GCA_035562895.1 Patescibacteria group bacterium
CCGGGAAGTAGCCGCCCTTCACCGCCGGACGATGGCCGGTGTTGCCGCCTTCGTACTTCTTGTTCGTGCTCCACGCCGCTTCCTCGGATTCGATCTCGAAGCCGGCGGCGTTCATGTTGTTCTGCCAGCGCACGTTGTCGAAGATGAAGAACTCCGGTTCCGGGCCGAAGAAGGCGGTGTCGGCGATGCCGGACGACTTCAGGAAGGCTTCGGCGCGCTTCGCGGTGGTGCGCGGGTCACGCGAATAAGCCTGCATCGTGCTCGGTTCCAGCACGTCGCAGATCAGGATCAGCGTGGTGTGTTCGGTGAACGGATCGAGCACGGCGGTGGCCGGGTCCGGCATCAGCACCATGTCGGATTCGTTGATGCCCTTCCAGCCCGAGATCGACGAGCCGTCGAACATCTTGCCGTCCTCAAACGTCGAGGCGTCGATGGCATGGGCCGGGAAGGTCACGTGGTGCTGCTTGCCAAGCATGTCGGCAAAGCGCAGGTCGACGAATTCGACCTCGTGGTCCTTGATCATCTTCAGCACGTTTTCGACCGACATGGTGCAGCTCCGTTGGGTTGAGGTGGATGTTGCAGCGCAATCAACGTGCCAAGCACTGGGTCAAATCAATCAATGACTTGCAATGGCTGCCCATCGCCTCGACACGAACGCTGCACAGAGACCGCGCAACGTGCACCGAGTTGGCGCATCGGATTCGGGGCTGGCCGGTTGCGCCCCGCGTCATCGCATTGTTAGCGTCGACGCTCCCGAACGGAGCCGACGACATGAGCACGATCCAGCCCAAGAGCTATACCGAAATCGCCTGGAACGCGATCAAGGTCTTCTCCGACGACGGCACCATCGACGAGGGCGAACTGAACTTCCTGCTCGGCCTCGCGCTACGCGACAAGGTCGTCGACGAGGACGAGAAACGCGTGCTCCGCGCCATCTTCGACCGAGCCGAGTCCTCGAACGCACTGGCCCAAAAAGTCCGCGAGCGCATCGCTTCGGTGCGGTCTCAGCATGGGATTTGAGCGAACAGTTCGCGTCGTCGGGCTGGAGCCATTCGTCAGCACCTCGCCGTTCAGCACCGCACATGAGCGAATCAGCGCCATGCGCAACAGCAAATCAGCGAGCCAGGCGATGACGTTGACTACGGCACGACAATTCCGACCGGCAAATGCAGTTCGCTGCCAGCCATCGGGCCACCTTGAGCATCCAATTCGGTCAGCGTGACATCGCCGAATTTCCACAGCCCATCCGCAGGCAAGCCGCTAGTATCGATGGTCACCACGAGATCGGCGGTGGCACCCGCGGGAATGACCAGTGAAGCGGGCACCGTGCCGTTCAGACCGGAGAGTGCCACCTGCCATGTAGTGACGGTGTGGCGAACGCTGCGAAAGGTTCGCGTGAAGCTGCAACTGCCGGTACATGTGCGGTTGACCAGGCTCGGCAGATTCAACGTGCCCGGCTCGCCGGACAACGCCGGATTCGCGGCCGTGAAATTGGCGGCTGTCTCGTTGAGCACCAGGCCGACGCGCAAGGCGCGATCCACCTGAACGCGACCAGCGCCAGCGGCATGCGGCGACGCCAGTGTGACCTGGTCCTCCAGCCAGACCGGATGCACGGCGGTCGCCATCAATGCGGATTTGACCTCCATCGGCGTCCACGTCGGTTGTGCCTGTCGAACCAGTAGGGCAGCACCGGCCAGGTGCGGCGACGCCATCGACGTGCCATCCATCAACGCGACCAGATTTTCCGATCCGGTAAGGGT
>DATMVT010000229.1:0-8695 GCA_035562895.1 Patescibacteria group bacterium
GGTTTGGATTCGTCGGCGACGGCCACCTCGACGGCAAGCATCGCAAGCAGGGCGAAACCGATTGGGGCAAGCTTGATCATGGTCGTGCTCCGTGGGTCGTGGTGAAGTCGCGTCAATGGGCGTTCAATGCATGGCCGCGCAGTTCCGCAAGCGGCGCCGCGGTGCCGTAGCGGCCACCGGCGTCGCGCACCAGATCGGCCATCGCACAATCCGGGTCGTGCGTGAAATACAGGCGTACGCCGCGTGACAGTTTTTCGTCAAGGAACGCGCGCTTTTCGTCGATCAGCATCTCCGGGAAGCGGTCGTAACCCATGGTGATCGGCAAATGCACCCAGGGTCGGCCGGGAATCAGGTCGGCGCAGAACACGACGCCGCCGTCACCGCCGATCTCGGCCAGCATCAGCCCGGGCGTGTGACCATTCGAGTAGTCGAAGTGCACGTCGGTACCGAGCGTGTCGCAGTGATCGCCGTTCACGATCTCGAGGCGACCCGAGGCCTCCAGCAAATCGCACAACTCCGGAATGAACGAGGCACGATCGCGCGGATGCGGCGACTTCGCGCGCGCCCAGGCTTCGGCTCCGACGATGAAACGCGCCCTCGGAAACAGCAGCGACGGTGCCTGCCCTTCCGTCCAAGGCGCAAGCAGGCCGCCGGCATGATCGAAATGCAGGTGCGAAATCACCACTGCGTCGATGTCTTCATGCGTCACGCCGATCTCGGCCAGCGAATCGAGCAGCACGTGCTGCGCTTCGACGACGCCATAGCGCTCGCGCATTTTCGGGTCGAAGAACGCGCCGATGCCGGTCTCGAACAGTACGCGCTTGCCGTTCACGCCCTCCGCATACAGCGCGCGGCAGGCGAGCGGAATGCGGTTCTGCTCATCCGGCGCCAGCCACTTCGACCACACCGCCTTCGGCGCATTGCCGAACATCGCGCCGCCATCGAGTTTCTGGCTGTTGCCGAGCACGGACCATAGCTTGATCGTCATCGACTCGTCCTCAGCGCACATCGGCCTTGCCGACCACGCCGCGCGGGTCGCTGCCGGCGCTCAACGTGTTCGACTTCAAGTCCCAGATCACCAGATTCATGTTGCCCCAGGCACGCTCGCCATCGCTGACGACGTGGCCGCGCTCGCGCAGGGCCGCGGCGTCATCCTTCGCGATGGCGCCGGCCTCGGCCGATATCGCGTCCGGCAGGTACTGGTGATGGAAGCGCGGCGTCGCGACGATCTCCGCCGCCGACTTGCCTTCGACGAACTCGAGCAGGCCGATCAGCACCATCGTGGCGATGCGCGAACCGCCCGGCGTGCCGATCACCGCCACGCGGTCCGGCGCGAACGCGAAGGTCGGCGACATCGTCGACAGCATGCGCTTTCCGGGTTTCGGCGCATTCGCGTCGGTGCCGATCAGGCCATAGGCATTGGCCTGGTTCGCGGCCAGCGCGAAATCGTCCATCTCGTTGTTCAAGAGCACGCCGGTGCCGGGAATGATGAACCCCGACCCCATCGGCAGGTTCACGCTGGCGGTGACCGCGGCCAGGTTGCCGTCGGCATCGATGACCGAAAAATGCGTGGTGTCGGTGCCGCCTTCGACGACCCGGCCTTCCGGCAAGGACGCGGAAGGCGTGGCCTTGTCCATTCGGATCGAGCCGCGCAAGCCGGCGGCGTAGTCTTTGCTGGTCAGCAGGCGGATCGGCATCTGCACGAAGTCCGGATCACCGAGGATGAAACTGCGGTCGCGATAGGCGCGACGCATGGCCTCGACCAGCACGTGCAGGCGATCGACGCGGGCCAGCGCCGGGTAGTCATAGCCTTCGACGATGTTCAGGATGGTGGCCAGCAGCACGCCGCCCGCCGATGGCGGTGCCGCGGTGACAATGCGCACGCCGCGATGCTCGAAGCGCAGCGGTTCGCGTTCGACGATCCGGTAGTCCGCGAGATCCTCCAGCGTCCAGTTGCCGCCGTTCGCGCGCACGCCATCGACCAGCTTGCGCGCCAGCTTGCCGCGATAGAAGCCGTCGTCGGCGATCGCTTCCAGCGTCTTCGCCAGATCCGGCTGCTTGATGATGCTGCCCAGCGGCAACAACTCGCCTTTCGGAAAGAACACCGCACGCGACGACGGATAGCGCAGCATGACCTCTTGGCGCATCGCCAGCATGCCACGCAGGCGTTCTTCCAGCGGGAAGCCGTCGCGCGCCAGGCGGATGGCGGGTGCCAGCGACCGCGCCAGCGGCAGTCGGCCATAGTGCTTCGCCAGATGCGCGAGCGCCGCCGGCTCGCCGGGAATACCGCCGGCCAGGGCCCCGTTCACGCTCTTGTCGCGATCGAGCTTGCCGTCGGCATCGAGATAGGCCTGGGCGTCGACCGCACCCGGCGCGGTCTCGCGGCCGTCGATCATCACCTGCTTGCCATCACTGGCTCGATGCAGCAGCCAGAAACCGCCGCCGCCAATGCCGCTGGACGAGGACTCGACGACGGCCAGTGCCGCGGTCACCGCGATCGCGGCATCGAAGGCATTGCCGCCCGCGGCCAGCACGTCGAATCCGGCATCGGTGGCGAGATGATGCGCGCTCGCGATCGCCGCCTTGCCGGGCGCCTTGGGCGCTTCCGCCGCGAACACGCCGCCGACCGCGAAGCACACGCCGACGAGGTAACGATGCAGCTTCATGCCTTGATCTCCTGCTGGCGCATCAGCAATGCGTATTTGCCGAGCAACTGCTCGCGCGTTTCGGGAACCTGCGGGTCCGGCTCGATGCATTCAACCGGGCACACGGCGACGCACTGGGGCTCGTCGAAATGACCGACGCATTCGGTGCACAGCGTCGGGTCGATGTCGTAGATGAACTTGCCGGCGCTGATCGCCTTGTTCGGGCAGACCGGTTCGCAGACATCGCAGTTCACGCACAGTTCGTTGATCAGCAGGGCCATCCGGGCATTATGGCGGATTGATCCGGCCTTGCCGACGGACGCCCCGAAAGTGAACGGCACCGTGACAACCGGTGCCGTTCCGTGTCGAGTCGAGTCGAGCGGGTTACTTGGCTTCGACGAAGACGAAGTCGGCGGCGCTCGGCGCCACCGCGTCGCGAACGCGCTGCTCGTCGGCGACCGCGCCGACGAACAGGACACGCACATCCTTGAGCGACGCCGGGCGCGCAACCTTGAAGGCTTCGATGATGCCGTCGGCCATGCGTGCCGAATCCGGCGAACCGAACGCGATCATGTTGCCGGGCAGGATGCCGCGACCGACGACGTCGGTGACATCGGAAATCTGGCGCTCGGCCTGTTCCACGATTTCGGGCGAGTCACCCGCCGGCACGTAGTAGAAATAGGGTCGCTGGCGGATGCCCTCCATGTTCTGCTTCGCCACGCCGACCAGATAGTTCTTCCATGCGGCGGTGTCATTCGGGTCGGATGGCATCGAGAGCGGCGCTGCGACGGCGGCGGCCGGTTTGGCCGCCTCTTCCTTCTTGCAGGCGCTGATCGCGAGCAGCGGCACGGTCAACAGGACAGCGATACGAAACAGGTTCTTCATGGACAATTCCCCGAATTGGACAAAAGATTACGTTGCGGCTTGCCAGCGGGTCTTCAAGGCCTGCTGGACGGCGGGATGGACGAATCCCGAAATGTCGCCGCCCAAACGCGCGATTTCCCGCACCAGCGACGACGAGATGAAGCTGTACTGCTCGGCAGGCGTCAGGAACAGGGTCTCGACACGCGGAATCAGGTGGCGATTCATGCTCGCCAGCTGGAACTCGTATTCGAAATCCGACACCGCCCGCAAGCCGCGCAGGATCACGCCGGCACTGATTTGACCCACGAACTCGGCGAGCAAACAGTCGAATCCGACGATTTCGACATTCGCGACCGGCCCGATCGCGACGCGCGCCAGTTCGATGCGATCGGCGAGCGGGAACGTCGGTCCCTTGCCCGGACTTTCAGCGATGGCGACATACAGGGTTTCGAACAACGGCGCCGCGCGGTGCACGAGGTCGGTGTGCCCGTTCGTCATCGGATCGAAGGTGCCGGGATAGACGGCGGTACGAGGCGAATAGTGGGGCAAGGCGGCAGTCTGGAGTGGAAGCGGACGCAGCTTACCGGACCGGCACGACGCGTCGATAGAGCGCCGCCCGCACCTCGCCCGCTTGCAGTTCCCGGTGCAGGTGCCAGTGGCCCGGCAGCAGCGGCACCCGATCACGCGGTGATTCGACGTAGATCATCGCGCCATCGAGCAGGAATCCGCCGGTTTCCAGGCGTTCCGCGACCGCCTGCCAGAGATCGGCCGCGAACGGCGGATCGATGAACGCCAGTGCGTAAGGCGCATGCGCTCCCTGGAGAAATTGTTCGGCCGCGCCGCCATGCACGGCGGCCGTTTGCTTCAATCGATCCAGCGTGGCGCGCAAGTGTCGCGCGAGCTCGCCATCGCGCTCGACGAAGTCGACCTCGGCGGCTCCGCGCGACAGGGCTTCGATGCCGAGCACGCCGCTGCCGGCAAACAGATCGAGCACGCGCGCGCCCTCGATCCAGGGCGCGAGCCAGTTGAACAGGGTTTCGCGCACGCGATCGGGTGTCGGACGAAGTCCCGGCCGATCCGGCACGTCGATGCGCGAACCCCGCAGTTTTCCGGCAATCACGCGGATTCGGCCGCTGCCCACACCCATCCCCCGGTCGATCCAGAACACGGAATTGGACCCGGAGACGTTGCCCGAATCAAGTCGCTCGACTCCCTGCTAGGATTTTTGCGATCGAAGGAGTTCCGATGTTCCGATTTTTCAAGCGCAAGCAAGAGGCCGCGCCAGCCGCGGCCGTGCCGATCGCGCAAGACATTGTCGCCGCTGAAATGGAGGCACCCGGCTCGAACTGGCGTGACCGGCTGCGTGGCAGCCTGCTCGGGCGCCAGGTCAGCGCATTGTTCTCGTCGCACCCGCGCCTCGACGACGATCTGCTGGACCAGCTTGAAACCAGCCTGCTGACCGCCGATGTCGGCGTACAGGCAACCACCGACGTGCTCGACGATCTTCGCAAACGCATGCAGGCGCGCGAATTCGCCGACGTGCCGGCGTTGTTCGCGCACCTGCGCCGACAATTGGTCACCCTGCTGCGCCCGATCGAGCGGCCGTTGGAACTGGCGGACGGCATCCGGCCATTCGTGCTGCTGGTCGTCGGCGTCAATGGCGCCGGCAAGACCACGACCATCGGCAAGCTCGCGAAGTGGATGAAGCGCGAAGGCCTGGACGTGATGCTCGCCGCCGGCGACACCTTCCGCGCCGCTGCGGTGGAACAGCTGAGGACCTGGGGCGATCGCAATCAGGTGCCGGTGATCTCGCAGGGCGGCAACGCCGACTCGGCATCGGTGATCTACGACGCGCTCGCCGCCGCGAAGTCGCGCCAGGCCGACGTGCTGATCGCCGATACCGCCGGTCGGCTGCATACCCAGGCGGGACTGATGGACGAACTGGCGAAGGTCAAGCGGGTGATGGGCAAGCTCGATCCGACCGCACCGCACGAAACCCTGCTGGTGATCGACGGCAACACCGGTCAGAACGCGCTGAACCAGGCGCGCCAGTTCCACCAGGCCGTCGGACTGACCGGACTGGTCGTGACCAAGCTCGACGGCACCGCCAAGGGCGGCGTGGTGTTCGCGCTGGCACGCGAGGTCGGCGTGCCGATCCGCTTCATCGGCGTTGGCGAAGGCCTGCTCGACCTGCGCGTGTTCGACGCCGAGGAATTCGTCGACGGTCTGTTGCCCAGCACCGCGGGATGAGCGGCGGCGATTTCGCGCCGCGACTGCTGCGCTGGTTCGACGTCCATGGCCGCCACGATCTGCCCTGGCAACATCCGCGCAGCGCTTACCGGGTCTGGCTCAGCGAGGTGATGCTGCAGCAGACCCAGGTCGCCACCGTGATCCCGTATTTCGGGCGATTCCTCGCGCGGTTTCCCGACATCCGCGTGCTGGCAGCGGCTTCGATCGACGACGTGCTGGCGCTGTGGTCCGGCCTCGGCTACTACAGCCGCGGACGCAACCTGCATCGTGCCGCGCAACGCTGCGTCGAATTTCATGGCAGCGAGTTGCCGCGCACCCTGGATGAGCTCGTCGCCCTGCCCGGCATCGGCCGCAGCACCGCCGCCGCGATTCTTGCGCAGGCACATGGCGATCGCGTCGCCATCCTCGACGGCAACGTCAAACGGGTCTTGGCGCGCCACGCCGGCATCGAAGGATCGACGGTTTCCCCGGCCATCGAGCGCCGCCTGTGGCAGGAAGCCGAAACACGACTGCCCGACGCACGCCTGGCCGACTACACCCAGGCGCTGATGGATCTGGGTGCCACCGTCTGCACGCCGCGGCGTCCGACATGCACGATGTGTCCGGTGCACGCCGACTGCATCGCGTTCACGACCGATCGCGTCGCGCTATTGCCGACGCCGAAGCCACGCAAGACGACGCCCGAGCGATCGGTCGTGATGCTGGTCCTGATCGATCCCGATGGCCGCATTCTGTTCGAGCGCCGTCCGCCGGCCGGCCTGTGGGGCGGTTTGCTGGGCTTGCCCGAATGCGCCGATACGGCAGCTGCCCGTGCCGAACTCGTACGATTTGATCACCGCGACACTGACGTCGTCGTTGGCCGCAACTACCGGCACGTGTTCACGCACTTCAAGCTCGACATCACGCCATGGATCGTCGAGGTCGCGTCGCATCCCGCCATCGGTGAACGGGAATGCGAATGGCATGCCCCCTCCGCCTTCGCCGAACTGGCCTTGCCGACGGCGGTGCGGCGCGTGCTCGATCAGTCGTTGCGCCTGCTCGCTGGATGATGTCGTGCCACGTTGTCGCGTAAGCTTCGCGCATGCACGGAATCTCCCTGATCGCCGCGATCGACCGTCACCGCGCCATCGGTTTCGACAACCGACTGCCGTGGTCGCTGCCCGCCGATCTCAAGCGATTCAAGGCACTGACCACGGGCCACGCGATCCTGATGGGGCGCAAGACGGCAGAATCGATCGGTCGCGCACTGCCCGGTCGCGACAATCTGGTGCTCACGCGCTCGGGGCAGTCCCCGATTCCCGGCATGACCGCCGTGGGGTCGCTCGATGAAGCGCGCGTTCGCGCCCACGGACGTCTGTTCGTGATCGGTGGCGGCGAGGTCTACACACTCGCGCTACCGCTGGCCGACACGCTGCACCTGACCCACGTCGACGTCGCACTCGCCGACGCCGATGCCTGGTTCCCGGAATTCGACCTCGCCGACTGGCAGGAAGCCGTGCGCATCCCGATGCGCGCGGATGAGCGACATGCGTTCGACTTCAGCTTCGTCGACCATCACCGTCGCCCCCCGCGATGACGACCGGATTCAGCGCGCGACTCGATCACGGCATGACCGGCGAGCACCCGGTCTGCGATCTCGCGGGCATCCCGTCGCACCTGATCGGACACGAAGCCGTGCTGTCCTTGCGACTGCAGGTCGACGTCAAGCGCAGCAGCGGCGTCGACGGCAACACGGTCCTGTGCGAACGCGCCTTGAACATCACCGCAACGCGGCTGCGAGTCCCGATCGACGACGCGGCGGCACGGGCTTATCGCTATCAGGGCCAGGACATCGACATCATCATCGTCGCCCGCCTGCGCATCGATGATGGGGTCATCTTCGACACCACGATTGAAGCGCCCCTCGATGCGCCACTGCGTGTGCCGCAGGCGGAAACCGCGAAGGCATCTGCCTGGATCGATCCGCCTGATCAGTATTCGCTGGGCGCGAACCTGCGCGCGCTGTCGCCGACGGACCGGTTCATCGCAAGGGCGCTGCTGGCCATCGCCGGCGTCGTCGGCGGTGGCAATGCCGCGATCGGCATCCATGACGAATGGGTGCCGGAAGCCAACATCATCTGGTACGACCACCAGGGCAGCGACGGCAGCGAATCGCCGACGATGAAGTCGCTGGCCGGCAGCGGATTCCTCGGCGTCGGACTCTGGCTCGCGATCCGCGCGCGTCTGCGTCGCTACATGCGACTGCGACTTGCACCGGGCGTAGGCACGCCTCGTCGTGGCGAACGCGTACCGGCACGCGTGCTGGTCGAGGGCGAATCGCGCGTGGCGCTGGAACGCAGCACGTTGCGCGTCGTGGCCGCGAACCGCGAAAACGGCCAGTACCGCGAAAAGTCCGGCAAGGAGACCAAGACCAAGCATTTCCGCAGGCCTTTCCAGGCCGTGGTCCTGTACGAACAGTTCCTGGCGCACGTCCCGGCCGGCAGTCCGCTGTCCGACCATCTCGATGGCGACGTCGACTTCGAACCGATCTTCACCGAACTGCTGCCGCCGCAAATGGCAGGCACCCATCACGGCATCGACCTCGCCTGGGAAGTTCAGCTGCTGCATCCCGACTTCGTCGACCAGGAGCTTGCTGGACCGACCGACTGGATCGTCGATGACTGGCAAGCCTCGGCTTCCGTGCAAACTTGACAGCCGACGCCGAAATCACGATGATGCGCGCCCTCCCAATTCCCCGATAGCTCAGTCGGTAGAGCAACGGACTGTTAATCCGTGTGTCGCTGGTTCGAATCCAGCTCGGGGAGCCAGATACAAGAAAACCCCGCTTCGTGAGAGGCGGGGTTTTTTGTTATTGATCACCGGTCCTATGCCAGGGTTCAACACGTTTGCCATTCAACAGATTGACCCGGCGACGAATCGTTCGCTCGTCGCCGGGT
>DATMVT010000230.1:0-2921 GCA_035562895.1 Patescibacteria group bacterium
CGCGGCTATGCGCAGAAGCAGCCGAAGCAGGAATACAAGCGTGAGGCGTTCGAACTGTTCACGCAGATGCTCGATCGCGTGAAGCAGGAGACCGTCACGGTGCTCGCGCGCGTGCGCGTGCAGGGCGAGGACGAAGTCGCGCGCATGGAGCAGCAACAGCATGCGCAGGCGCGCCAGCAACAGCAGGCGATGGCGTTCCAGCATCCCGACACCGGCACCTACGGGGTCGATGAGGAAGCCGAGCAGGCGCAGGCGATGGCCGCAGATGCCGCGGGCTTGCCCAAGGTCGGCCGCAACGACCCTTGTCCTTGCGGCTCGGGCAAGAAGTTCAAGCAGTGCCACGGCCAGCTGGCCTAATGCACTGACCCGGCGGCGCTCACGCGATGCGCGTCGTCGCCGCCGTTCTTGAGGATGCTTCGGGGCGGGTGTTGCTCGCGCAGCGTCCGCCCGGGAAAGCGCATGCCGGGCAATGGGAGTTTCCGGGTGGCAAGATCGAGCCCGGAGAGTCGGCGACGGATGCGCTGCGTCGTGAATTGCGCGAAGAACTCGGCATCGAGATCGGGCCGGCGGCACGATTCATGTCGGTTCGCCGAGCGCGCGCAGACGGTACCTTGGTGCTGGAAGCCTGGCGCACACGGCATTGGCACGGTGATCCGACGCCGATCGAACACACGGCCTTGCGCTGGTGCGCGCCCGACGATGCGTCATCCCTGCCAGTGTGCGAAGCCGATATCGCGATCGCGCGTGCGCTGGCGTTGCCGCCGGTGTATGCGATTACGCCCGATCCAGGTCGCGAGGTCGCCGTCGGATTCTTGGCGCGCATCGAGACCGGATTGCGCCGCGGCATCCGTCTCGTGCAATGGCGTGCCCCGACGCTTGATGCGGCACGCTATCGCGAGGTGGCGCTCGCATTGCGGAAACTGACCGCCGCCCATGGCGCCCGCTTGCTGCTCAATGCGACGCCCGAGCTCGCGTTCGATCTCGGCGCCGATGGCGTGCACCTGAGTACGGCGCGGCTGATGGCGCTGTCGCAGCCTTTCGTGCGCTCCGACGGTTTTCTGGTCGCGGCGTCGACACACGATCGCCGCGAACTGGCGCAGGCGGCGGCGATCGGCGCCGACTTCGTGGTGATTTCGCCGATCCGCGCGACGGCATCGCATGCGCAGTCGTTTCCGATCGGATGGCCGGGCTTCCGCGACTTGCTCGCCGACAGCGACCTGCCGGCTTATGCCCTGGGTGGACTGGCGCCAGATGATCTGGACGAAGCCCGTGCGCAAGGTGCACTTGGCGTGGCCGGGATCAGCGCGTTCTGGTGAGGCGCGCCTGCCACGCGTGCCAAGCCGCATCGACGCGTTGCGTCAACGCCGCCAGCGTGTCGTCATTCGTGATCACTTCGTCGGCGATCGCCAGTCGCCGCGAACGCGGGGACTGCGCCGCGATCATCTTCAAGGCCAGGTCGGCATCGACGCGGTCGCGCTGCATCAACCGCGCCTGTTGGGTGGCCGTGCGCGCATCGACCATCACGATGCGATCGACCCAGTCGTAATGGCCGCTTTCGACGAGCAACGGGATGGCCAGCACGACGATGTCCGAACGGCTCGTGGCCGCGCCACGCCTGAGTGCGTCGCGCACGCGCGGATGCACGATCGCTTCCAGCGCCCGACGGTCCGCGTCGTTCGCGAAAATGCGTTCGCGCATGGCGCGGCGATCGAGTGCGCCGTCGGGTTGCAGGACGGATGGGCCGAACGTCGACACGATCTCGCTCAGGGCCGGCGTTCCCGGTGCCACGACCTCGCGACTGATCTGGTCGGCATCGAGGATCTCCGCGCCGAGTTCACGCAAACGATCGGTGACGGCCGTCTTCCCGGAGGCAATGCCGCCCGACAGCGCGATCGCGAACGCCGCCATGGCTCAGTAAAAGCCCATCGTGCGCTTGTAGGTCGCGATGATCCAGTCGCCATACAGGAACTGCAGCCAGCCGGCGATCGCGAGGAACGGGCCGAACGGGATCGGCGTCTGGCGGTCGCGACCCTTGGCGATCAGGATGGCGCTGCCGATCACGGCGCCGACCAGAGACGACATCAGCACGATCGGGATCAGCCCCTGCGGTCCGACGAAGGCGCCGAGCGCGGCCAGCAGCTTGAAATCGCCAAAGCCCATGCCTTCCTTGCCGGTCACCAGCTTGAACAGCCAATACACGCTCCACAGGCTCAGATAGCCCAGCGCCGCGCCCCAGATCGCCTGCGCCGGCGGCACATAGAGCGATGCCGTCGCCGCCGCCAGCAAACCCAGCCACAAGGCCGGCAGGGTGAATTGATCCGGCAGCAGGGTGGTGCGGAAATCGATGCCCGATGCGGCGATCAGCAGCCAGGTCAGGATCAGCGCGATGCCGCCTTCCCAGCCGCTGCCGAAATGCGCGATCACCGCCATCGACGCGACCCCGGTCAACAGTTCGACCAGCGGGTACTGGACCGAGATCGGCGACTTGCACGAGCGGCAGCGACCGCGCAGCACCGCGTAACTCAAGACCGGGATGTTCTCGTACCACGACAGTTGGTGCGCGCACTTCGGGCAACGTGAGCGATCGGCCACCAGGCCCGGTGGCTGCGCCGCTTCGGACTCCGGCAATTCCAGGATCTCGCGCGCTTCGCGACGCCAGGCGAATTCCAGCCGTGGCGGCGTGCGCAGGATCACGACATTGAGGAAGCTGCCGATCAGCAGCCCGAAAACGAACACGGCGGTCCAAAGGACCGCCGCATGCTCGAACACTTCTGCCAGGTCCGCCATGCAGGCTTAGACCACGGCGCCAAGCTTGAAGATCGGCAGGTACATCGCGATCACCAGGCTGCCGACCATGCTGCCGATGATGACGATGATGAACGGCTCGAGCAGGCTGGTCAGGGTATCGACCGCATTGTTGA
>DATMVT010000231.1:0-10793 GCA_035562895.1 Patescibacteria group bacterium
CGTCGGCAACCGCGATGGCCAGAATCAGCCGTCCGACATCGGTCTGTTGTGGGGACAAAGCCCGATCTGGCGCCTGCGCAACAATCACATCGGCGCGATCGGCGGAACACCAACCGAGAACGCGGCGACGAGCACCGGCGACGATGTCTTCGAGTCCGGCAACGGCTATCGCCCGAAACCGGGTTCTGCGCTGGTCAACGCGGGCGACCCGCTCGCTGCCGGCGGCATTCCGTCGGTCGATCTGGATGGCAACGCCCGATCGCTGGGCGGCCCGATCGACCGCGGCGCCTACGAATGGAAACCGCTGTTCGCGAGCGGCTTCGAATGATCGAGCGCCTCAATCCGCGCTGGGTGCGGCGACTGGCGGCGGCGACGGAGCGGCAGCCGGCGCCGACTCGGCCGGTTTGCTGTCGCTCCCGCCACCGGATTCGACCAGGTTGCGCTTCTTGTCGCCGTCCTTCTTGAAGTCGGTCTCGTACCAACCGGATCCGGACAGCCGGAACGACGGCGCCGACACCGCCCGCGACAGCGTCGCCGGCCCGCAGGTCGGGCATTCGGTCGGGTCCGGATCGGACAGCCGCATCAGGTGATCGCTCTTCTGGCCGCAGGTGGCACAGACGTACTCGTAGATCGGCATGGCAGCGGCATCGACATCGGGAACTGGGCGCGCAGTATGGGCCCGATGCGCGTGCTTTCAAGTCGAACGCGCCGCTTTGGCGGATTCGGGCGGTGTTCCGGGTTAACCGGTTCAACCTGTCACGGAGCCTCGCCATGTTCTCTTCCCGCCGCTTTCGCATCGCCGCCCTGGGCGCCGCCATGGCGTGCCTCGCGCCGCCGACCCCTCTGCTTGCGGTCGGACTGGCCGTCGAACGCGACCAACTGCTCTTGCTCGGTTCGGGACAACTTCCGGCGCCTGCGGGGCAAACCGCTGCGGACGTGCTCGCAAGCGGCGACTTCAATTGCGACGGCGAATCCGATCTCGCCGTCGGCTCACCCCGCTCCGACGTGAACGCTGAAGTCGATGCGGGATCGGTTTCGATCCTCTTCGGGGAACCGATGACCGGCGTCGCCGGCACCGGCCGACTGCTGCACCAGGACCTCGGCAACGTCGACGGCGTCGCCGAGGCCGGCGATCTGTTCGGATCCAGCCTCGCCGCCGCGGAGTTCAACGGCGACAGCTGCACCGACCTGGCCATCGGCGTGCCCGGCGAAGACATCGACACCGCCACCAGTGCCGGCATGGTCGCGCTGCTGCCGGGCGAGGCCGGCGGGCCGGCCGCCAGCAACATCGACCTGACCTTGCCCGGCACCGGCACCGCGCCGAACGGCACGGTCGACGGACATTCGAAAGGCATCGCCGTTGCTGCCGTTCCACACATGACCACGGCCAGCACCCGACCGTTTCTCGCCATTTCCGCGACCGGGCACGATCACGATGCGTTCGCGACGAGTTCGGGCGGCGTCAGCGTGCGCCGCAACGCCAGCGGCATTCTCGATGGGGTGGCGACGTTCTTTGAGCGCAGCGACCTCCCGGGCGAATCCGATCGCTATCTCGGCCGCTTCGGCGAAATCCTCGCGGCCGGCGACTTCGACGGCGACGGCTTCGGCGATCTGGTCGCCTACACCCAGGCCGTCGACGGCTGCTTCTTCAACAGCGGCAGCGGCTGCATCCGCAACGAAGGCGCGCTGTTCGTGAACTACGGCGCCGCCTCGGCGTCGAACTTCCGCTACGAAGTCCTGCACCAGAATGTCGCCGGCATCGCCGGGGCGGTCGAACTCAACGACAAGTTCGGCGGGCACCTGGCGGTCGGTGACTTCAACGACGACGGACTCGACGACCTCGCCGTGGGCGCGATCTCGGAAGACGTGGGTGAGTTGTTCAATGCCGGCACCGTGACGATTCTGTATGGCCATCCGGGCGGTCTGGCCGCGAACACCGCCAGCAGCGACACCATCGACGAGAACGATTTCAGCGGACTGCTGCAGGAAGAAAGCGACGAGTTCGGCGGCGGGCTCGCCGCGGGCGACTTCAACCGCGACGGCTTCGACGACCTCGCCATCGGCGTCGCCGGCGAAGACCTCGTGAACGGCGGCGTCAACGTCGGCAGCGTGATTATCGCGAACGGCTCGGCCGCCGGCATCGTGCTCGGCACGCGCGGCGTGATCAATCTCGACGTTTCCGGCCGCAGTCGCAGTGGCGACCGTTACGGTGCCTCGCTTGCCACCGGCGACTTCAACAACGACAACGTCGACGACCTCGCCGTCGGCATCCCGAATCGCAAGGACGGCAGCGCGACCATCAAGGGTGCCGTGCACCTCGTCTTCAGCACCGCCGACACCAGCACCTCGATCCTGTCGATTTCGCCGCCGCAGGTGATGGCCGGCCAGACCTATACCGTGAGTGTCCGCAGCCGCCGCATCGGCGTATCCGCCCTGCCGCTCGGTCGCGGCAGCGTGACCGTGCAGGAAGTCGGCGGCGGCAGCTGCGTCGCCACGCTGAATACGGCGGGCGATGGCAGTTGCACGATCACCGCCGGCACGCTGGGCACGCGCACGGTCAACGCGAGTTACCCGGGCGTGGCCGGATTCCGCGCCAGCAACGCGACCGCCGCCCTCGTGAACGTGGTCGGCACGGGCATCTTCCAGAACAGCTTCGAGTGATGGCGCGTCACGGCGATGCGGTGCGATCGCCCGGCATCGCGCCGCCATCGAGATGCGCGATCAACGCGTCCATCGCCGCATACGCCTGCGGCAGCAGGGGCGGCATGCCGACCAGCTTCGGCAACGCGACGAAAGCGTCGAAATGCTGCGCGTTCGCGACCTCCCACAAGGCGATGCGGGCGCCATTCGCACGCGCGGCCGCGAGATAGGGACGCGAGCTGAATTCGAGCGGGATGATGCTGTCGTGGTCGCCATGCACGATCACCGTCGGTACGCGGATGCGCGCGCTCGCACGCGTCGCCGCGATCGAGGCGCGCACTTGCCGCGCGACGGCGTCATCGCCGTCCAGCAAGTCGTGCAGACACGTCAATCCTGCCCAGGACGCATCCGGCACGGCGCTCGCGCGTCCATCGACCAGGCCGACGCCCGCGGTCGGCGCAATGCCCGACGCATCCGACCACCACAGGGCGCGTTCGGATGCCGTGGCCGCACGCGGCGGCGCCATCGCATCGCGCTGCGCGAATCGGTACCCGCAGACCGGCGCATCCGGTGTCGCCCGCGCATACGATTGCGCGTACAGCGCGGCGACGGCACGCCAGAGATCGAAGCCGGTCTGCAGGCCGGCGAGATGCAGGGTCTCGTCGCGCCAACCACCGGCACGCAGTCGCGCGAGTGCGGAAGCGGCCTGCACGTCCACCGCGTCGCCCTCGATCCATCCCGCGGCACGCAGGCTGGCGCAGCGTGCGGTCGCCACCGCCCGATGCGCCGCATCGGGCAGGAAGATCGGTGCGTTCGGCAAGGCCAGCAATGCGCAGGGCTGGTAAAGCGCCGCTTCGATGCTGAGTTCGAACAGATGTCGCGTATCGCCGACGCTGACGTTCGGCGCCGCCGCAACGACGCCATCGAGCAGTCCGTCCGTATCCAGTTCACCAGCGCGCAACACGGCGCCCCCCCCGTTCGACAGGCCGAAGGCGATGATGCGCGTGTTCGCCGCCGTGAACGGCGCCTGCTGCGGGAAGGCCTCGCTCAACGACTGCAAGCCGAAGCGTGCCGCCTGCAGCACGTGCAGACCCCAGTCCGCTTCGGGGTTGTCACCCGAATGCGCGTGCTTGATCGCGACGCGCGTCTCGCCCGCCTGGGCCAACGTGCCCGGATCGAATTCGAGGTCGGCGCCGCGTACAGCGCGCGTGCCATCGGCCTGGGCACCTTCGCCGGACGCGATGTCGAAGAATCCGGTGCCGGTGCCCTTGTCGGTGTGCACGACCGCGCAACCACGCGGCAAGCCGTAATGGGACACCGAACCAATCGCACCATAGACGCCGCGCGAACCGGATGAGGCGGTGACGATCAGGCAACGCTTGCCCGCATCGAACGCGTCGGGAATCTGCGTCAGCAAGCGATGCGGCTGGCTCGCGCCGGGCAGTCGTGCATAGGCGTGATATTCGCGGCCCGGCACGCTCGGTATCTGCTTCACCGAGCCGTACAAGTCGGCGATGCCGCGCCAGTTCGCGTGCAGCGCGCGGCGACGGAGCTCGGCCGCGGTCGGTCGCGTCGCATCGGACAGCGCCGGCGCGAGCGGATTCAACAGCGCGTCGCGCCCGAGCCCGCCTGTGAGCAGGTCATCGCCGTCGCGATGCGTGCTCACGCGTTGCGCGGCGAAAGCTTGGCCGATCTCGGGTTCGGGCATCGTCGTGCGCGAGGTCATGCAGGCGGCCAGTGGAAGTGATGCGAACAGCAGAATGATCGGGCGCATGGGGTTCTCCTCAGCTTACGCTAGCAGCGATGACGCAGTGCGCCACTGGACCTAGGTACAAGCGTGGGCGCGGCGCAGCACTGCTAGCCTGAGGATCATCCACGCTTGCAGGTGTCGTCATGACCGATCGCTTTCTCGCCGGGCGCACGGCCCTCGTCACCGGTTCCACGTCGGGCATCGGCCTGGCGATCGCGAAATCGCTGGGCGCAGCGGGTGCCGATGTCATCGTGCATGGTCTCGGCGGCGCCGACGAGATTGCGCAAGCCGAGCAGGCCGTGCGTGACGCCGGCGCCGCGAGTGCGCGCTTCCTGCCCGGCAACCTCGCCGAGGCCGCGGCCATCGACACGCTGATGCGCGACGCCGGCGCACTCGACATCCTCGTCAACAACGCCGGCATCCAGCACACGGCGCCGCTGGCGGAGATGCCGCCGAGCCAATGGGACCGCATTCTCGCGATCAATCTCAGCGCCGTGTTCCACACCATGCGTCTGGCCTTGCCGGGCATGGCGCAGCGTGGCTTCGGCCGCGTCGTCAACATCGCGTCGGTGCACGGCCTGGTCGCGTCGGTGCAGAAGGCGCCTTACGTCGCCGCGAAACACGGCGTGGTCGGTCTGTCGAAAGTCGCGGCGCTCGAATACGCCGCACAGGGCAACCGCGCCGGCGGCGGCATCACCATCAACTGCATCTGTCCCGGCTTCGTCGAAACCGCGCTGATCGAGCCGCAGATCCAGGCGCGTGCCGCGCACCACGACGGCGACCGCGACGCCGGCATCCGCGACCTGCTCGGCGAGAAGCAGCCGAGCCTGCGCATGACCCTGCCCGAGGAAATCGGCGCGCTCGCGCTCTGGCTCTGCCGCCGCGAAGCGCATAACCTCAATGGCGCGGCCATTCCGGTCGACGGCGGCTGGACCGCTGCCTGAACGCGGCAGGCGCATGACGCAGATCCTGATTGCCGACGACCATCCGCTGTTCCGGCTTGCTTTGACGCAGGCACTGCGCGCCATCGCGCCGGATGCGGCGCTGATCGAGGCGGATTCGCTGGCGGCCGCACGCGCCCAACTCGACACACGCCACGACATCGATCTGGTTCTTCTCGACCTGCATCTGCCGGACAGCCACGGCCTGATGGGCCTTGCATCTCTGCGCGCCGAACATCCCTCGGTCGCGGTGGTCATGATCTCCGCGAACGAAGACCCGGCCGTGATCCGTCGCGCACTGGCGTTCGGCGCCGCCGGCTACATCCCGAAAGGCGCGTCGCTGGACGAACTCGCGACCGCCCTGCGCGCGGTGCTGAACTGCGAGGACTATGTGCCGACCCAGTTGCGCAATGCGATCGGCACGACCGCGACCAGTCGCGAGGATCAGCAGATCGCCGCGCGCCTCGCCTCCCTGACGCCGCAGCAATTCCGCGTGCTCAATCAAGTCGCGGATGGCCAGCTCAACAAGCAGATCGCCGACCGGCTCGGCATCCAGGAGCGCACGATCAAGGCGCACCTGTCACTGATCTTCCAGAAGCTCGGCGTGCGCAACCGCACCCAGGCGTCGGTGATGCTGCGCTCGCTCGAACTCGGCGACCCGGCACGGATGGTCGGCGACGCCGAGGGCGATGAGTGATTGCGTTCCTCGCCGCCGGAATCTCGCAATTGCCCGTTTCATCATGGACTTGTCGCGGCTCGACGCGATCCCGCCACGGTCGTTGACGGATGCCGCCGCGGCCCGGCCATGATTGCCGCTACACTGCGCGCCCCGCCCGGCTTCTGGGCGACGCACCCTTCGGGAATGAACGACGAACCGCCCAGTAGCAGCGCGCCCCAGGCGCGCTCCTGGCTCGACCGGCTTGGGCAGATGCTCTCCGGCGAGCCGCGCAACCGCGAGGAACTCCTCGAGGAACTGCGCAATGCCAAGAACAACGGCCTGCTCAGCGCCGAGACCCTGACCATGATCGAGGGCGCCATCGGCGTCACCGAGAAGCAGGTCTCCGACGTGATGGTGCCGCGCGCGCAGATGGTGTCGGTGCCGGTCGACGGCACGCTCGACGCGATCCTCGACATCGTGCTCGAGTCCGGCCATTCGCGTTTCCCGGTGACCGGCGAAGATCGCGACGAAATCATCGGCACCCTGCTCGCGAAGGACCTGCTCAAGTGCCTTGCGCAACCCGAGCGGCCGTGCGAGATCCGCAGCCTGATTCGCCCGGTGCGCCTCATCCCCGAGTCGAAGCGCCTGAACGTGCTGCTGCGCGAGTTCCGCTCGTCGCGCCATCATCTCGCGGTCGTCGTGGACGAGTACGGCGGCGTCGCCGGGCTCGTGACCATCGAGGACGTGCTGGAAGAGATCGTCGGCGACATCGATGACGAGCACGACGACGAGAGCAATCCGGACGCGCAGGTCCGCCTGTTGCCGGATGGCCGCCACAGCGTCAGCGCGCTGACCCCGATCGCCGAGTTCAATGCCGCGTTCGGCAGCAGCTTTTCGGATGAGGAATACGACACCATCGGCGGCCTCGTCACGGCGCAATTCGGACACCTGCCCGAAGTCGGCGAGGAAACCGCGTTCGGCGCGTTCCGCTTCCAAGTTTCGAAGGCGGACGCACGCCGCGTGCACCAGTTCGTCGTCACTGTCGGCGGCGCGTGAGCCTGATTCGCGACCTGCTGCTGGCGTGGGTCGTCTGCTTGATGGCGGGCGCTGCACTTGCCGAGGACATCGACCGCGACAGCGGTGCCGCATTCCGCATCGCACTGGTCACCGCGGCGCCGGGCGAGATCTACTGGCAGCGCTTCGGGCACAACGCGCTCCTGGTCGAAAACACCGTGACCGGCGATGCGCGCATGTACAACTTCGGCATCTTCGACTTCGAGCAGAAGAACTTTCTGCTCAATTTCGCGCGCGGCCGCATGCTGTACCGGCTCGCCGCACTTCCACCCGAGGTCGACCTCGACAACTACGCAGCGGAAGGCCGCAGCGTCTGGATCCAGGAGTTGAATCTGCGGCCGGACCAGCGCTACGCCGTCGCCGAGATGCTCGGCCAGAACGCGCTGCCCGAGAACGCCGAATACCGCTACGACTACTTCGCGCAGAACTGTTCGACCAAGGTGCGCGACGTGCTCGACGCCGTGCTCGAAGGTGACCTGAAGGAGACGATGAGCGCACGCGCACGCGGCGAGACCGAACGTTCGCTGGCGATGGCCTATGCGCGGCCCGAACCGTGGCTCGCCGTCGGCATCGATCTCGGCATCGGCCCCGCGGCCGATCGCAAGCTGAGTTTCTGGGACGAAATGTTCTTGCCGCTGCGCCTGCGCGACCTGGTGCGCGAGATGCGCGTGCGCGACGAGCACGGCGTCGAACAGCCGCTGGTGGCGCGTGAATGGACGGCCGTCGATGGCCGCCTCGATGACACCGTGCCGCTGCAGCCGAACTGGTTGTGGCCGTTGGCGATCGCCGGACTGGCCTTGGTCGCGGCGACCGTGTTCACGCTGCGGTCGCGTCGCGGCGTAGTGCGCACCTTCGGCGCCCTGTGGCTGTCGCTGCTGATGTTTGCGCTCGGTCTGGGCGGCGTCGTGCTCGGCGGGCTGTGGGCGTTCACCGACCATGCGATCGCGTACGCCAATCTGAATCTGGTGCTGTTCAGTCCGCTGTGCCTGATGCTGGCTTGGCCGCTGTGGCGCTGGCGCTCGCCACCGGCCCGGCCCGGCACGCGCTCGCGCTGGATCGCGCTGCTGATCGTCACGATCGCCCTGCTCGGCCTGACCTGGCTGACCCTGCCCGGGACGCAGCAAGCGAACGCGCACTGGTTCGCCCTGATCCTGCCGATGCAGCTGGTGCTGACGTGGCACATCTGGTTCGCGACCGATTCGGATTGACGTTGCCACGCCGGTGATGGCGCGGGCATCATCGCGCGTCACCGGAGCACGCGCATGACCCTGTCGGTCGAAGTCACCCCGAGCAAGCCACCGATGGTCGTCAACAGCGTCGCCTATGCCGCCGACGGCAATCGCCTGCCCGACATCACCCTCGACCAGATCAGCGACGTGTTGCAGCAGCCCGACACCTTCGTCTGGGTCGGCCTGCATGAACCGGACGAACCTCTGCTCGACAAGCTGCAGGAAGAGTTCAGCCTGCACGACCTCGCCATCGAAGACGCGCACCACGCCCATCAGCGCCCGAAGATCGAGGTCTACGGCGACTCGCTGTTCATCGTGCTGCATACCGCGCAATTCGTCGGCGGCAAGATCGAGTTCGGCGAAACCCACATCTTCCTCGGACCACGCTACCTGCTGACGGTGCGACACGGCGCGTCGCTGAGCTATTCACCGGCGCGTGCGCGCTGCGAGAAGGAGCCGGAGCTGCTCGCGATCGGCCCGAGCTACGGTCTGTACGCGGTGATGGATTACATCGTCGACAACTTCTTCCCGATCGTTCGCTCGTTCCAGGACGAACTGGCCGAACTGGAAAGCGACATCTTCGAGTCGACCTACAAGCGTGAAACGATCGAACGCATTTACGAACTCAAGAAGGAACTGGTGACGCTGCGGCTCGCGGTCGCGCCGCTGCAGGACATCCTCAACCAGCTCATGCGCTTTCACCCCACGGTGATTCGCGACGATGTGCGCCTGTACTTCCGCGACGTCTTCGACCACGCCGTGCGCGTCAAGGAGTCCTGCGATGCGATGGCCGAAATGCTCACCGCCGCGATGTCGGTATCGCTGGCGATGGTGTCGGTCGGACAGAACGAAGTGGTCAAGCGCCTTGCCGGCTGGGCCGGCCTGCTCGCCGTACCCACCTTGATGACCAGTTGGTACGGCATGAACTTCAAGCACATGCCCGAACTCGGCGGCGAACAGAGTTACTGGATCTTCACCGGCGCCACGGTCTCAGTCATCGGCGTCGTCTACGTGATCCTGAAGCGGGCGAAGTGGTTGTAGATCTTGATCGATCCGGCTTGCAGCGTCGAAAAGGCGCTGCTAGCTTCGGACCCATGCAGCGCGCCGCGAACCACTTCTATTGGTACTACTTTCCAAGCCCTCGGGCGGTGGAAGGCAGACCGGTGCGCGTGTAACAGCAAACGACCGAACCTTCGAAACCGCCAGCGAACCTGGCGGTTTTTTCATGGCCGCCGGGCAGCACCCAACCCGAGGAAGCCGCCATGACGTCCCTGAAACTGGTCCAGTCGCACGCCGCCCCTGCCACCGACGACCTGCGCGTGCGCGCCATCCGCGAACTGGCGCCGCCGTCGCACCTGATCCGGGAATTTCCCTGCTCGGCGCGCGCGGCCGACACCGCATCGACCTCACGTCATGCCATTCACGGCATCCTGAACGGCCGCGACGAGCGCCTGCTGGCCGTGGTTGGCCCGTGTTCGATCCACGATGGTGCGGCCGCACTCGAATACGCACGACGACTTTCGGCCGTGCGCGCCCGGCTCGGGGACGATCTCGAAATCGTGATGCGCGTCTACTTCGAAAAGCCGCGCACGACGGTGGGCTGGAAAGGCTTCATCAACGACCCGCACCTCGACGACAGCTTCGACATCAATACGGGCCTGCGCCAGGCGCGGCACCTGCTGCTCGACATCAACGAGATGGGTCTGCCGGCCGCGACCGAGTACCTCGACCTGATTTCGCCGCAGTACATCGCCGACCTGATCAGCTGGGGCGCGATCGGTGCGCGCACCACCGAAAGCCAGTCGCATCGCCAACTCGCCTCCGGCCTGTCGTGTCCGGTCGGCTTCAAGAACGGCACCGACGGCAACATCCGCATCGCCGTCGATGCGATCAAGGCCGCGGCCGCGCCGCACCACTTCCTGTCGGTGACCAAGGGCGGCCATTCGGCCATCGTCGCGACCGAGGGCAATGCCGATTGCCACCTGATCCTGCGCGGCGGCAAGGCGCCGAACTACGATGCAATGCACGTCGCTGCAGCCTGCAGGGAACTCGCCGCATCGGGCCTCGCCGAACGCGTGATGATCGACTGCTCGCATGCCAATTCGAGCAAGCAGTTCGCACGCCAGGTCGAGGTCGGGGCCGACGTCGCCGCGCAACTCGCGAACGGCGAACGCCGCATCATCGGCGTGATGATCGAGAGCCACCTGCACGAAGGTCGCCAGGACCTCGTGCCCGGCCAAGCGCTGCATTACGGCGTCTCGATCACCGATGCCTGCATCGGCTTCGAACACACCGAAACGCTGCTGGAGGATTTGGCAGCCGCGGTTCGGAAGCGGCGCGAGAAGTGATGCGGACGCGCTGCGTCAGTCATCGGGACCAAGCTCGATGATCTGGTTCAGTTCGGCACAGGCGAGATCAAAGTCCTGACTGCTCATCGGCAGACCGATGAAGATGAAGATGCTGGTGCGGTCGCTGACGGTGGCCGGTGAGAGCGCTCGCAT
>DATMVT010000232.1:0-1822 GCA_035562895.1 Patescibacteria group bacterium
CGCATCGCCGCCTTCTGCGCAGCGACCGTCGCGTCGATCGCGCGCTGCACGGTCGCGATCTCGGTCGGGCTCTTGACCATGCGCATCTCGGTCAGCAGCGGGAACGCGTCGCGGAACTGCAGTTCCGGATAACTGCGCCGCAGCCGTTCGATGAGTTGCTGTTCGGCGCTGACTTCGCCGCCGAAGCGACGGTCCTCGAGGATCATCCAGACCACGGCCTGTCCGCCGCGCCGCTTCTGCTGCCAGTTCGGCAATCCGGCGGTGGCGAACGAGCGGTAGGTCGTCGCGTCGCCCCAGGCCCGGCCTTCCATCGCCGCCCGGATGAAGTCCTCGAAGCGCGTCGCCGACACCACCTCGGTGACGCCGCTGCGTGCGGAAATCTCGGGCGCGCCGGGCACGCGGCCGGTCCACAGCGTCGCCGTCGGGTCGCTGTCGCGGGTGAACACGATCTCGCGGTGCGCGTCTTCGCCGGGCACCAACACCAGCGACGTGTCGGCGTTCTCCAGACCGGTCAGGTACAACAGGCTGTCTTCCTGGCGGAATGGCCAGTCGACGTCGCCATTGCGTACCTGCGTCGGCGGCGAGCGCAGGATCAGCATGGCGTCCGGGCCGATCCGGCGCATCACCTCGGCGCGGCGTGCGGCGTATTCGTCGGCGCCGGTCGCGGATGCGAGCATCGGCACGGCCGACAGCAGGGTGAACAGCAAGGTCGGCAAGGCGCGCATGATTCGTTCCCGGATACGGTGCGCGCCGATGCTAACAGCGGCGCGCCACGATCTGGCCGCCACGCCGGCCCTGCGCGGCGGCGATCAGTTGGACTTGCGTCCATCCAGTCGGTGCGCTTCTAGCGCGCCGAGCAGGCCGGGGATGATCTCCAGGATTTCCATGCGCCGGGCGAGGGTGATCGCCGGCGAATTGTCCTCTTCGGTGCCGATCATCATCAGTTCGTCGATCTGGTCGAGGTCGTCGCTCAGGCCCTCGATGCGGTCGCACATCTCGTCCCAGGCATCGGTCGCGAGGTCGATCGCGATCGAGAAGCCCATCGACCAGGCCAGACCGAGGAATTCGTCGGTGCGTTCCGGATCCATGTCCTCCATGTCGGGTGCGGCGGCGATCAGCGGCATGCATTCCTCTTCGCGCCCTTCGGCGGCGGCGCCGACGCGTGTCGCCACGTCTTCCCACATCGCCAGCACGCGTTCGCTCATCGCGTCGCGTTCCTCGACGCTGGCGAACTGGAAGCCTTCGCCCCAGATCGGCGGCAGCCACTGGTCCGGTGCGATCGGCTGGGCGCAGACGTGCAGCGCGCACAGGTAGCCGTCCAGCATCTCGACGCTGAAGAAGCCGTTGCTGTCCTCGCAGCGCTCCTGGAGGAAGCGATCGAGCACGTCGATGTCTTCTTCGCTGATCGTGTTCATGCGGCGGCTCCTGCGAATGGGGCGCGCATTGTAGTGCGAATGCCCTCAGGCTTTCGGGGCGCGATAGAGGTTGGTCAGGCGCGAGATCAGGATCGCGACGAAGAGCACGCCGACGATCTGCTGCAGCATCGCCAGCGCCCGCGCGGCCGGGCTGACCGGCGTGATCTCGCCGTAACCGGTGCTGGTCAGGGTGGTCAGC
Organism: Patescibacteria group bacterium; assembly: GCA_035562895.1. Taxonomy (GTDB): domain Bacteria; phylum Pseudomonadota; class Gammaproteobacteria; order Xanthomonadales; family Ahniellaceae; genus JADKHK01. Next base: position 1,615 of record DATMVT010000232.1, read on the forward strand.
GAGTAATACACCAGGTCGCCGAAGCCGACGATGCCGTCCGGATCATTGGTCGGGTTGATGAAGATGGCGCCGGGGTCGTAGTGGATGACGATGGCGTAGGCGCTGGCCCAAAGCAGTCCGAGCAGGACGTAGATGCCGGCGATCGCGAACAGTTCGTCGAGGGTGATGACCTCGTCGCTGAGCACGTAGGCCAGCAAGGCGATCGCGG
>DATMVT010000233.1:0-7215 GCA_035562895.1 Patescibacteria group bacterium
TCGGTATCCGGGCGTGCCGGAGCAACTCGATCGCGATGCGGCGCTGGCCGCGATCCAGCCACTGCTCGAAGACGCGACGCTGACCAAGATCGGACAACACGGCAAGTACGACATGCACGTGCTGGCGAACCACGGCATCGCGATGCGCGGCTATCGTCACGACACCATGCTCGCGTCCTATGTCTGGAACTCGACGGCGACGCGCCACGACATGGATTCGCTGGCGCAGAAGTATCTCGGTTACACCACGATCAAGTACGAAGAGGTGGCCGGCAAGGGTGCCAAGCAGATCGGATTCGCCGATGTCGCACTCGAACAGGCGACCGATTACGCCGCCGAGGATGCCGACGTGACCTTGCGCCTGCACGAGGTGCTGCAGCGCAAGCTCGCCACGGTGCCGGCGCTCCAGCGCGTCTATGACGAGATCGAGATGCCGCTGGTGCCGGTGCTGCAGCGCATGGAAGCGCGCGGCATCCTGATCGATGCGCAATGCCTGCGCGAGCAGACGCAGCAGTTGAAGCGGCGCATGCACGAGATCACCACGCGCGCGCACGAACTGGTCGGGCACGGGTTCAGTCTCGATTCGCCGAAGCAGTTGCAGGCAGTGCTGTACGACGAGCTCCAGTTGCCGGTTCTGGCGAAGACGCCGACCGGCCAGCCGTCGACGAACGAGGACGCGATCTCCGATCTCGCCGAGCAACACGAACTGCCGCGCCTGATCCTCGACTACCGCGCGGCCGCGAAGCTCGCCAACACCTATACCGAGAAGCTGCCCGGGCAGATCCTTCCGCGCACCGGGCGCGTGCACACCTCGTTCCATCAGGCGACGGCGCAGACCGGGCGCCTGTCCTCGACCGACCCGAATCTGCAGAACATCCCGATCCGGACCGAAGATGGCCGGCGCATCCGCACCGCGTTCGTCGCGGCGCCCGGGTTCGTGCTGGTGGCGGCGGACTATTCGCAGATCGAGCTGCGCATCATGGCCCACCTGTCCGAGGACGAGGGCCTGCTGCGGGCGTTTCGCGACGGGCTCGACGTGCATCGCGCGACGGCGGCGGAGGTGTTCGGCGTCGATGTCGATCACGTCAGTGGCGACCAGCGGCGCGCCGCGAAGGCGATCAACTTCGGCCTGATGTACGGCATGTCGGCGTTCGGCCTGGCGAAGCAGATCGGCGTCGGTCGCGGCGAGGCGCAGGATTACGTCAATCGCTATTTCCACCGCTACCCCGGCGTGCGCGCGTTCATGGACCGCATCCGCGAACAGGCCAAGCGCGACGGCTTTGTCGAGACCGTGTTCGGGCGCCGGCTGTATCTGAACGAGATTCACTCGCGCAATGCCGCGCAGCGCGCGGGCGCGGAGCGTGCCGCGATCAATGCGCCGATGCAGGGCACCGCCGCAGACGTCATCAAGCGCGCGATGCTCGCGGTCGATGCCTGGCTCGGCGCGCGCGACGATGCACGCATGCTGCTGCAGGTGCACGATGAGCTGGTGTTCGAGGTGCGTCCGGCGGTCGTCGAGGAACTCACCGAAGGCCTGCGCGCACGGATGATGGGTGCGGCCGATCTGCGCGTGCCGCTCGAAGTCGGCATCGGCGCCGGCGCGAACTGGGATGAAGCGCACTGAGTCCGGGACGGAGCGTGTGAAATCGCGCCGATTTCGCGTCTTCTACACAGCGATGAATCGATTCTGAATTCGAGACCTCCGGCATGCGAACTTTTCACCTCGCAAGCGGATCATAGGTACCGGATCGCGATTCCCCCAATCCGGTCCGTTCACTTCTCCCCTAAGTGAACTGAAGCAGGCCCTCACTCCCCAGTTCGGCCTGCGACCCCAGCCCCGGGTGTGCCCCCAAGCGCCCGGGGCTTTCTTTTGCCTGCAGGACCGATCGCCGATCAGGCAGAATGCGCGCTGTTCTTCGTGCGACGGACATTCGTGGCGGCATTCCAATACCAGGCGCTGGATGCGGACGGGCGCGAGCAGCGCGGCGTCATCGATGCCGATACCGCGCGCGCCGCGCGCCAGCAGCTGCGTGATCGCGGATTGCATCCGGTGGCGGTGGAGACCGCGGTCGATGCGGCGGCGGGCAGCGTGGGCGCGCGTCGCGGACTGGGCACGGCGCGCCTGGCGGTGTTCACGCAGCAGCTCGCGACCCTGCTCGGTGCCGGCCTGCCGATCGACGACGCGCTGGGCGCACTCGCCGACGAGACCGATGACCTGAAGCTGCGCCATCTGGTCGCGGCCTTGCGTGGACGCGTCCGCGAAGGTCGTTCGCTGGCGGCGGCGCTGGCGGAGTTTCCGGAGTCCTTCGATGCCTTGTTCGTCGCGACGGTCACCGCCGGCGAAAGCAGCGGGCAACTCGATGGCGCCTTGCACCGCCTCGCCGAATATGCCGACCAGCGTGACAGCCTGCAGCGCGAAGTCTGGACCGCGCTCGCCTATCCACTGCTGCTGCTGGTGGTCGCGGCGGCGGTGGTGATGGGCCTGATGACCTCGGTCGTGCCGAAGGTCATCGATGTCTTCGAGAACCTCGGCCGTGACCTGCCGTGGCTGACCGTGGCGATGGTGGCGTTGTCGCGCTTTCTGTCGGCCTGGGGCCTGTGGCTGGGGCTTGCACTGGCGGTGATCGCGGCGCTGACGATCGGTGCGCTGCAGCGGCCGGCCATGCAAGCGCGGTTCGATGCATTGCTGCTGCGCGTGCCGGGTCTCGGGCGCTTGCTGCGTGCGATGGACACCGCGCGCGCGACCCGGACCTTGGCGGTCCTGATCGGTTCCGGCGTTCCGGTGCTCGACGCATTGAAGCTGTCGGTCGGCACCGTCCGGCGCGCGCCGATGCGGGCGGCGTTGCATCAGGCCGCGGTGCGCGTGCGCGAAGGCGCGACGCTGGCGCGCGCGCTCGGCGAGCACAAGGCGATGCCGCCGGTGGCCTTGCGCCTGATCGGCAGTGGCGAGAAGAGCGGCCAGCTCGCACCGATGCTGGAAGCGGCGGCGGTGCAACAGTCGCGCGAAGTGCGCACGAATCTGGCGGTGCTCGCCGCCATCCTCGGCCCGGTCGTGATCCTGCTCGTCGGTGCCGTCGTGCTCGCCATCGTGCTGGCAATCCTGCTGCCGATCTTCGAGCTGAACTCGCTGGTGGGTCGCGCATGATCCGTTTCGACCATGTCAGCAAGCGCTATGCGAACGGTGGTGACGCCCTGTCCGAACTCGATTTCGAGATCGGCACCGGCGAGATGGTGTTCGTGACCGGGCATTCCGGTGCCGGCAAGAGCACGCTGATCAAGTTGCTGGCCCTGATCGAACGCCCGACGCGCGGCCAAATCGTGATCGACGGCGAACACCTCGCGCGGACGCGCGGCGCGCGCATCGCCGCCTATCGACAGCGGCTCGGCCTGGTGTTCCAGGACTATCGCCTGCTGGAAGATCGCAGCATCGCCGACAACGTCGCCCTGCCGCTGAGGATTGCCGGCTGCGACGCGGCCGAAATCCAGAAGCGCGTTCGCGCTTCGCTCGACCTGGTCGGCCTCGGCGGACGTGAACGGGTGCGCCCGAGCATGTTGTCGGGCGGCGAGCAGCAACGGGTCGGCATCGCGCGCGCGATCGTCGCGCGCCCGGCATTGATCGTCGCCGACGAGCCCACCGGCAACCTCGATCCGCAACTCGCCAGCGAGATCATGCAGTTGTTCGTTGCGTTGGCGCATACCGGTTCCACCATCCTCGTCGCGTCGCACGACCTGCACCTGATCCAGCGCATGAAAAAGCGCGTGCTGGTGCTGGACAAGGGGCGACTGATCGACGATTTCCGGCCGGGGAAGGGCGCATGAGTCGCCGCAACCGCAAGCCGGAGAACGCTGCAGCGGTGCCACCGCCGGCCAACATCCGCGTCGCGCGCAATCGCGGCCTGGCGCGCACCAGCGTGATGCAATGGGTCGCGCAACATCGCGCCGCCCTCGCTTCCGCCGCGGGGCAGCTCGCCGCACATCGCGTCGGCAGTGTCGTCAACGTGCTGGTGATCGGACTCGCGCTGGCCCTGCCCTTGCTGCTCGATCATGCCGTGCGCAATCTTGCGCAGGTCGGCGGCGCGCTCGACGAGCAGCGCGACATCACCGTGTTCCTTGATCCGGCGCTCGAGCCGCCGGCGGTCGAAGCCGCGATGGGCGCGCTCCGCGGCGTGCCGGGTGTCTCGTCGTTGCAGCGACGCACGCCGGCGCAGGGGTTGTCGGAGTTGCGACAACTCCCGGGGTTCGAAGCGGCGGCTGCAGCGCTCGATCGCAATCCGCTGCCGTGGGTGGCGCTGGTCACGCCGGGCGAGGACGTCGTCCAGGGCGAATTGGCGGCGCGGCTCGAGTCCGTCGCCGGCGTCGATCTGGTCCAGCATGATTCGGTCTGGCGTGAACGGCTGGACGGCATCCTGCGGTTGCTGCGCCGCGTCGTCTACGTGCTGGCGAGTCTGCTCGGTGTCGGCGCGATGCTGCTGATCGCGAATGCGATCCGTCTCGACGTGATGGCGCGTCGCGAGGAAATCAGCATCGTGTCGTTGCTCGGCGGCAGCGACGGCTATGTGCGACGTCCCTTCCTCTACGGCGGCGCGCTCTACGGCGTGCTCGGCGCGCTGACCGCGATCGCGTTGCTGTGGATCGTGCATCTGGTGGTGCGCGAGCCGGTCGCGGTGTTGGCCGCAACCTATGCTGCGGACTTCCGCCTGGCGCCGCCGGGCGTCGTATCGAGCGTGGGTGCGGTCGGGGTCGGCTCGGTTCTGGGCTGGATTGGCGCATGGGTCGCCGCTACGCTGCAGTTACTTTCCGACCGAGCCTGACGCCTGCCCCATGGATGCCGTATTGACTTCTCACATTGCGAGCGACGAGCCGCGCGTGCTGGTGGTCGATGGTTCGAAAGTGGCGCGCAAGATGATCGAGCAGGTGCTGAAGAGCGAATTGCCGAACGCGATCGTGATGAGTTGCGAAACCGGCGCGCAAGCCAAGCAGCATCTCGAGTCGGGTGTCGTCGACCTGGTCACGATGGCGCTGACCCTGCCCGACATGGGCGGCTTCGAGCTCGCGCGCTACATCCGCGAACACACGCCGCAGGCCTATATTCCGATCATCGTCGTGTCCGGCAGCGTCACCGAGATGCTGGAAACCCGCGGCATGTCGGAAGACGTGACCGACTACTTCGACAAGTCGCTCGGCTTTTCGGCGCTCGGCGAGTTCATCCGCGGCTATGTCAGCTCGCAGTCCTCGGGGGACGGTCAGGTGCTGTACGTCGAGGACAGCAAGGTGGTCGCCCTGGCGACCCGGCGCATGCTCGAGAAGTACGGCCTGAAAGTGACGCATGTGGTGAGTGTCGAGGATGCGCTGGCGCTGATCGACACCGCGTTGGCGCAAACCGGCGGTCCCGGTGCCGACCTGGTGCTGACCGACGTCTATCTGAAGGGCGGGCTCACCGGCAAGGAATTGCTCGAGCACGCGCGCGGGCCCTATGGCTTCTCCAAGGGCCATTTGCCGATCCTGGTGATGACGGCGGACGACAATCCGGCCAATCAGGCCGCGCTGTTGCGCGCCGGCGCGAACGACCTGGTGAGCAAGCCGGTCGAGGAGCGTCTGCTGATCACCAAGCTGCTGTTTCAGCTGCGCGTCGGCAAGAACTTCCGCAAGACCCAGTCCGTCGGCGCGTGAGTGCAGAGCGCGTCCGCCTCGAACCGGGCTGGAAGGCGCGGCTCGCCGGCGAGTTCGAGGCGCCCTACATGCAGGCGCTGCGTGCGTTCCTGATCGCCGAAAAGCAGGCCGGCAAGATCATCCATCCGGCCAACGCCGATCTCTTCGCCGCATTCGATGCGACGCCATTCGATCAGGTCAAGGTCGTCATTCTCGGCCAGGACCCCTATCACGGGCCAGGACAGGCGCACGGTCTGTGTTTCTCGGTGCGACCGGGCGTGCCGGTGCCGCCTTCGCTCGCGAACATCCATGCCGAGCTCGCGCGCGACCTCGGCCTGCCCCGTCCCGATCACGGCTGGTTGATGCCTTGGGCGCGTCAGGGGGTGCTGCTGCTCAATGCCGTGTTGACGGTCGAGCAAGGCCTGGCTGGCTCGCATCAGGGCAAGGGCTGGGAGCGCTTCACCGACGCGGCCGTGGCACGGCTTGGCGAGGAACGCGAAGGCCTCGTGTTCTTGCTCTGGGGCAGCCATGCGCAAGCGAAGGGCAAGGCCATCGACCCGCGCCGCCACACCGTGCTGAGGGCGCCGCATCCTTCGCCGCTCTCGGCCTATCGCGGCTTCATCGGCTGCGGCCACTTCTCGGCCGCGAACGCGCATCTCCTCGCGGGCGGCCTGGCGCCCATCGACTGGCGATTGCCGGCGCGCGCGGACTTGCCGGCCACGCCCTGATCGATCAGGCCGAGCGCAACGGCCGTGACGGCGAACCGAAACGCAGCCAGCGCTCGGCGTAACTCTCGTTCGAGAACATCATGATGGTCAGGCCCTTGCCGGCCCCGACGATCATGCCGAACTCGTTGGCTTCGACTTCCTCGCGCAGATCGACGAAGGCACAGCGGATGTCGCCGAAGCCGGCGACGACCATCGCGTCGGTGACGGCTTCGAACACCTCGGGTCCGGCGTCCGGCCACGGATCCAGATCCTCGACGACCAGGATCGCCTTGGCGCGCCGGCGTTTGCATTCCGCGCCGAGCAGGTTCCAGTAGGCGGTCGAGACGGCCAGCGTATCCTCGCCACCGTGCACTACCGCGCGCAGGAAGTCGGCGCGCTCCTCGAGGTCGATCGTGAATCCGGGTCCTTCGATACGTTGTGGCGTCATCACGATCTCGCGGTGCCCGCGGCGGGCGAATGTGCAGTATGCGGTGAACTTGTGCCGCGCCGACAATTTCTTGACATTCGATGGCGGTGCTTGCGACATACTAACGGCAGCCTGCTACGAGCGGGCGTGTTCCAAGGGGAGTAGCTCCCGCCGCAGACGTCGTCAGTACGGAACCGATGGTTCCCGGCCCTGTGGGCAGTGCCTGCACTGCGAGCAAGACCTTGGCCTTTCCGGACGCGTGGCACCCGCCGCGTGTCCGGCCGCCGTGTGCGGAGGCCGGGTCGATCCATCCCGCCCTTCCTCGCCACGACGGGATTGTTCGGTGGCTGAGGCGTTCAGGGGATCGAGATGCAGACAATCGGTGAATGGTGGATGTGGGCGGGCTTCGCCGTCTTCGTGGTGATCGCGGTC
>DATMVT010000234.1:0-26725 GCA_035562895.1 Patescibacteria group bacterium
CCCCGGTCATTCTGGACCGTTATGCCAATACCAGCTCGGCGGGCTCCATGATCGCTTTCCATCTGCACCGTGACGACATCAAGTCGGGCGACACCGGGGTCATCTGCTCCTTTGGCGCAGGGTATTCGATTGGCAGCATCATCGTGCGCAAGCGCTGATCAATAACCATCCGGTTACAAACTGATACGCAAAGGCCGCATCCGAACGATGCGGCCTTTGCGTATATAGGGTGTCCCGACCGGATGATGGCCTGTCACATTGTTTTTACCATCGGGTTGTAACAAGTTGGCACTTCCGGAATCAGATAAGGGAAGCTGCCACGCAGCCCCTGTTTCACACACTCGCGCCAGCCGGCGCCAATCATGCAAAGGAGCTACACCATGTCCAGACTCAGCACCCTGACCCCGATTGCTGCTGTGCTTGCCGTTTCCCTGTCCGGCGTTAGCCAGGCTGCCGAAAATCCGTTTGCCGCCAAGCCGCTGTCCAGCGGATTCACCGTGGCGGCTCATCATGAGGCCGGCAAGGAAGGCAAGTGTGGTGAAGGCAAGTGCGGCGGCGAGAAGAAGGCCGACGCGGCACCGAAGGTCGAAGAGTCTCCCAAGCAGTAAGTCGATGGACGCCGGCATCTCGAATTCTGCGCATGCGCCGATCGCGGGTGCCGGCTTGGGTCTGCGGCGTGGCTTGTTGACGCCATTGGAATCGGTCGCGCCTGGCGCGATCGATTTCATGGAGGTCGCGCCCGAAAACTGGATCGGCGTCGGCGGTCGCCTTGGCCGCCGCTTCCGAGCACTTACCGAGAGACAACCGCTTTCGGCGCACGGGTTGTCCCTGTCGATCGGCGGCCCGGAACCGCTGGACGAAACCTTCCTGCTGAAGCTGCGCCGTTTCCTTGACGATCACGGCATCCAGAGTTACAGCGAACACCTGAGTTATTGCAGTGATCACGGCCATCTCTACGACCTGATGCCGATCCCGTTCACCGACGCCGCCGTGCGCCATTGCGCCGTGCGCATCCGACAGGTGCAGGACGTGCTCGGTCGACGCATCGCGATCGAGAACGTGTCCTTCTATACGCCGCTGGCCGGCGAGATGAGCGAACGCGAGTTCGTTCTCGCCGTGCTCGCCGAAGCCGATTGCGACCTGCTGCTCGACGTCAACAACGTGCACGTGAACAGCATCAACCACCGCTACGACGCGATCGAATTCATCCGTGCGATGCCGGCCGGGCGCGTGTCGCAATATCACATCGCAGGCCACTACGACGAAGCCGCGGACCTGATCGTCGACACCCATGGCGCGTCCGTCATCGAACCGGTGTTCGCGCTGCTGGCCGAGGCCTATCGTTGCTTCGGCGCCAAGCCGACCCTGCTCGAACGCGACTTCAATTTTCCGCCGATCGCGGAACTGATCGCCGAACTCGACCGCATCCGTGTCCTGCAATCACAGGCGCAAATGCCCGCGCCGCTGGTGCATGCCGATGTCGCTTGATGCCGACGCCACGCTCGCGTTGCAGCGCGAATTCGCGCGCCATCTGCGCGATCCGGAGCTGTTCCCGCCGCCGGAAGGCCTGGAAGAGCGTCGCCTGAAAATCTATCGCGAGCTGTTCTACAACAACATCGAGGGACTGCTCGCGACGAATTTCCCGGTCATGCGAAAACTGTTCGGCGACACGCGCTGGCATCGGCTGGTGCGTGATTTCTATCGCGAACACGCCTCGCACACGCCGCTGTTCACCGAGATCGGACGCGAGTTCCAGCGGTACCTGGAGACGCGTATCGATGCTGGCCGCGGTGATCCGCCGTTCCTGACCGAACTGGCGCACTACGAATGGGTGGAGCTGGCGTTGTCACTGGACGAACGCGACATCGACGATGTCGAACTTGATGCCGTCGGTGATGTCATGAATGCAGCGCCGGTGCTGTCGCCGCTGGCTTGGCGCTTCAGCTATCGCTGGCCGGTGCATCGAATCGGTCCGGAGTTCCAGCCGACCTCGGCGCCGGAACGGCCGACGCATCTGATCATCGTGCGCAACCGCGACGACGAAATCTCCTTCCTCGAACTCAGCCCGCTCGCGAACGTCTTGTTCGACCTGTTGAAAGAACACGCGGGCGTGCCCGGTCTTCAGCTCGCAGAAGCGCTGGCCGACGCGCTGCCGCAGTATCCGCACGCGCAGATCGTCGATGGCGCCTGCCACGGCCTGCGCGAATTCCGTCAACGCGACATCGTGCTCGGCACCGTCATCGACACCTGACGCCACGCGCGTCGCAAGGGGAACACCATGCTCAGCCTCTCCCGTCTCGTCGACTCGTGGCGCGACCTGATCGCACGCCTGCGTGCGGTCGGCGAAATCTTGCCGCGCCTGATCCTGCGCCTGATCATGGGCTGGGAATTTTTCGAGGCCGGTCGCGAGAAACTCCAAGGCGAGAACTGGTTCGCGTCGATCCAGTCCGATTTCCCGGTGCCGTTCAACGTGATTCCGGCAAACGTCAGTTGGACCCTGGCGACCTGGTTCGAACTGGTCGGCGCGGTGGCGCTGTGGATCGGTTTCGGCACGCGCTTCTTCGCGTTCGGCCTGCTGGTGCTGACCTTCGTCGCGACTGCGGCGGTGCATTGGCCGGACATCGGGTCGATGTGGAGCGACCTGCTGAAGGGCTACGCAATCTCCGACCAGGGCAACGGCAACTTCAAGCTGCCGCTGCTGTTCGTCGTGATGCTGCTGCCGCTGATCTTCAACGGTCCCGGCAAGCTCAGCGTCGATCACCTCGTGGCGAAGTGGTTCGGTGCCGACGCCTGGCCGCAACCGAACAGCGACCTCTACGCCTGGTCGCTGGCCGCAGTCGTGTTCGGCCTCCCCTTCCTGTTCCTGATTCCGAGCGTCGGCTTCGTGCTGCTTGGATTGGCGCTGCTGCTCGCCGGCTTCCAGCGGTTCGTAAGGGGCTGATCAGGCGCTCGGGCGCTTCGCGCGCAGGCGTTCGTCGCGTTCGGCGTCGTCGCGTTGCAGGCGGAACCGGCGGAATTCGAAGCGGGCGCGGGAGGCGTCGGCTTCGCGGACGGCGTCGCGGTGCGCGGGGGCGGGGACGAGGTCGATGCAGTCGACCGGGCAGGGCGGCAGGCACAGTGCGCAGCCGGTGCAGCGATCGGCGATGACGGTGTGCATGCGCTTGCTGGCGCCGACGATGGCATCGACCGGGCAGGCCTGGATGCATTTGACGCAGCCGATGCAGTCGTCTTCGCGGATGAAGGCCAGGCGCATCGGCGCCTCCTCGCCGCATTCGGGATCGAGCGGCAACTCGGCGCGCTCGAGCAATGACGCGAGCGCGCGAATGCCGGCCACACCGCCCGGCGGGCAACGATTGATTTCGGCTTCACCGACGGCAATCGCTTCGGCGTAGGGCTTGCACGCGGGATACCCGCAGCGCGTGCACTGCGTCTGCGGCAACAGCGCGTCGATGCGCGCGATCAGGTCGGACTCGGACATGCGGCGATTATCGATGCGGCGCGCCCTGCACGCGAGTCGCACGTCGGCTCGAGTATCGTGCGCGATCATGGATGTCTTCCACACGCATCATTTCGTGCTGCCGCTGCCCGAGGGTCATCGCTTCCCGATGGCGAAGTACGCGCGCCTGTACGAACGCGTCGCCGCACAGGCGGAGGCGCTTGGCATCAGCTTGCACGAGCCCGAAGCGGCCAGCATCGCCGATCTCGAGCGCGCGCACGAGGCCGACTACGTCGCACGCGTCGTCGCCGGCGAACTGACCCCGCGCGAACTCGGCCGCATCGGTTTTCCATGGTCGCCGGGCATGGTCGAGCGCAGTCGGCGCTCGTCCGGAGCCACGGTAGCCGCCCTGCGTTCGGCGATTCGCGAACGCGGCTTCGCGGTGAACCTCGCGGGTGGCACCCATCATGCGCATCGCGATCGCGGCGGCGGCTACTGCGTCTTCAACGACGCCGTCGTGGCCGCGCGCCACGCGCAGGCCCTCGGGCTGGCGCGGCGCGTGCTGGTGATCGACCTCGACGTGCACCATGGCGATGGCACGGCGTCGATCTGCGCCGACGATCCGAGCATCTACACCTTCTCGATGCACGGCGCACGCAATTACCCGAGCGTCAAACCGGCCGGTGATCTCGACGTGCCCTTGCCGGACGGTTGCGGCGACGACGAATACCTGTCGCTGCTGCGCATGCACCTGCCGCTCGCGATCGCGCGGAGTGGGGCCGACGCGGCGATCTATCTGGCCGGTGCCGATCCCTACGTCGGCGATCGCCTCGGCCATCTCGCCTTGAGCAAGGCCGGGCTCGCGGAGCGCGATCGCAGGGTGCTGAGCCAGTGCCTGACTGCTGGGCTGCCCGCCGCGATCGCCATGGCCGGCGGCTATGCCGAGCAGATCGACGACATCGTCGACATCCACGAGGCCACCGTGCGCACCGCGGCGCAGCTGATTGCAAGGCGATGACGAAAAGGGCTTAAACCTTTTCGTGCCGGTGCACATCAGATGCGCCATGATGTTCGCCATCAATCCACTGCCGACTGCGTCCGTGAGCCACGCGATTCCCGCGGAGTCCGCCGATCATGCCCTCGTCCGCGCCGCGGCCGTCGGTGACCGGCATGCCTTCGAACGGTTGTATCGCTGCCATTCGGCGCGGGTATTCGCGGTCATCCTGCGCCTTCAGGGCGGCGACCGCGCTCGTGCCGAAGACCTCACGCAAGAGGCTTTTGTCCGTGTCTGGCAAAAGCTGCCGGAGTTCCGTTTCGAGAGCGCATTCTCGACCTGGCTGCACCGTCTGGCGGTCAACACGGCATTGATGGCGCTGCGTTCCGCGCGCAGCGAACCGGGCGCGGACGAGGACGTCGACAACCCCGAGTTTCATCTGGCCGACACCCTCGCGCGTTCGCCCGACCTCGGCATCGATCTCGACAAGGTCATCGCCAGGCTGCCGCCGCGCGCGCGTGCCGTTCTGGTGCTGCACGATGTCGAGGGCTGGAAGCACGAAGAGATCTCCGGCGAACTCGGCATGGCGGTCGGGTCATCCAAGGCGCAGCTGCATCGCGCCCGCAACCTGCTCAAACAATGGCTCGGAGGTCCCCATGGACGAGCTTGAATATCGGCGTTTGTTGAAGACGCTGCCGCACGCGATCGAACCGGATCGCGACTTGTTTCCCGGCATCGCTGCGCGCCTCGAAGCGCGTTCGGCAATGCGATCCCGAAGGCGCGGATGGTTTCCGTTCGCGGCCGCCGCGGGGTTCGCCGCCGTCGCCATCGCCGCCGGCTGGATGGCGCTGCATCGCTTGCCGGACCAGGACGTGCCGACGGCGGTCGCCGCCGGATCCGCGCCGATGATGTTGCGCGAAGCGCGTGCGCTGCGCGCCGAATACGCCGCCGCCCTGATCGCCGGCACGTCCAACCAATGGACGCAGGTGCGCGAACAGGCCGACCCGCGCCTCGTCGCGGCCTGGACCGAGCTCGATGCCGCGGAAGCCGAATTGTCCGATGCGCTCGAACGGGATCCGGATGCCCGTTTCCTGTTGAACCGATTGAAGCAGGTGCAGGATCGGCGCCTGCACCTGACACAGAAAGCCCTTTCCGCCTGATACGACGATGGAGTTTCCGATGACATCCCCGAATCGATTCAATGTGCTTGCCCTTGCGCTGCTGGGTTCGCTGAGTTCGCCGCTGTTCGCGGCGGCACCGATTGCCGAAGCCACGGCGCCACTCGATCCCCGCGGCACGCTGGAGGCTTCCAATGTGCGTGGACGCATCAGCGTGACCGCGTGGGATCGCAATGAAGTGAGCTGGAGCGGCGCGCTCGGTGCCGGCGCCAAACTCGTCGTCGAGAAGAGCGCGACGCGCGTGTCGATCAGCGTCGAGTCCGAGGAAGGCGGCAACTGGCTGGGCTGGAACAATGGGCCACGCGAAGACAGCGTGCTGGTGATCAAGGTGCCCGCGAGTGCAGCGCTCGACTTGTCTGCGGTCAGCGCCAACATCGATGTCACCGCGATGCGCGGCTCGCCCTCGATCGAAGCCGAGTCGGTCAGTGGTGAAGTCAGCCTTCGTGCTTCGAGCGCCGACAAGCTCGAGATTTCCAGCGTTTCCGGGGATGTCAGCTTCGAAGGCCAGGCGGGACGGGTCGATGCCGAGACCGTGAGCGGCGATGTGCGCGTATCCGGCGTGTCCGGTGACGTCTCCGTCGAAACCGTCTCGGGCAGCGCCATCGTGCGGGGGGCGTCGGTGAACGAATTCGAGGCGGCCTCGGTGTCCGGCGACATCGATTTCGAAGGGACACTCGCCGCCGACGGTCGCATGGACGTCGAAAGCATGAGCGGTGACGTCAGCATCACGCTGCCGGCGGATGCCAGTGCGCGCGTTTCGGCCGAGAGCTTCAGTGGCGACCTCGAGAACGATTTCGGACTGGTCGTCGAGGACGACGATGGTCCGGGCTCGACCCTGCATGGCACGCTGGGTGCCGGGGGCGCGAGCATCGAGATTGAATCCTTCAGCGGCGACGTGAATCTGCGCAAGCGCTGATCGATCGGTTCCGCAACGCAAAAGCCCGCCGATTGGCGGGCTTTTCGTTGCACGGCAAGTCGCGATCAGAGGTCTTGCTTGTATCGAACGTAAGGCGTACGCGCCGACGTTTCGCTGAGGTTGCGCGCTGCCGGCGTCGGCTCGTTCGCCTCGGACTTGCTGACGAGATTGCGTGCACCGACGGTGAGTTCGCCGCGCCAAGGGGTACGCCAGGACACGCCGATGTCGATGCCGCTCCAGTAGCTGTTCGGATAACCCGGCTGCTCGCTGAGCCGATTGACGCGCCCAGTGACCTTGCCGCTGAACGGTCCGTAGTTCATGCCGACCCCGAGCGTCGCCTGTTGCAAATCGAGGGCCGGTGCCGTGCCGCCGTTGCGCAGACGCAACTGATTCAGTGCGGCATTCAATTGCACGGCGGATTCCGCCGTCAATCGCCATTGCGAATTCACTCCGACACCTTGCGCTTCGCCACTCATGCCCGGCAGCAGCGGTTGTGCGCCGAGGCCGGACGCAAGACTCAGATCCTGACTCGTGACGTACGGCGCGCCCTGATGTTCGGACGGGTTCGGCGTCCACCAGGAAAATCCGTAGGCGAGCGACAGGTCGATGCGTTCACCGCGCCATTGCGCACCGGTCGCTGCAGTCGCGACGCGACCCGGAAGTTCCAGTTGCACCGTGCCCTGCATCAGGCAGTCGCGGCCGAGCGCGCCGATGCGCAGCAACCCCGAAGCCTCCGCGCACCAAGGCAGCGTCGCGAGCGCATCGCCGCGCGTGCCGTCGGTGCCGATGCCGGCGTTCAAGCTGATCCGGCCGTTGCGGTCGATGATCACGCTCGCCGCGTTGTCCGATTCGCCGAACCCGGCGCTGGGGAGGATCAGTGGCGACGTTGCGCCGAAGTCACTGCCGATGCGCGGATTGCCGGGTCGTGCCGACCAGATCTGCTGCGATTCGTCGGCCAAGGCATGCGTCGACACCAGCGCGGAAAGCGCCAGGATCATTGCAGAGGCCAGTGGTGCGCGAGCGCGTTTCATGATCTTCCTCGGGACGTGCATGAGACCTTGCCCGGGGCCGGTCGGTTCCCTCCGATCCGGTCGCATGCTGATTTAACGTGAAGTTTACAAGAATTCTGCAAGTCACGGAATGGGCAGGATTTGGCAGTTTCGATCACTGGGCTCGTTGCGGTGCAGCATTCAGCATGTCACTGGCGAAGACCTGTTCCAGGTCGATGCCGTCGAAGCGGTAGTGCTCGTTGCAGAACTCGCAGGTGACCGCGACCTGACCTTGCTCGGCCAGCACCGCGAAGGCCTCCTCGCGGCCGAGTGAACGCAACATGCCGGCCACGCGTTCGCGCGAGCAGCGGCACTGGAAGCGCACTGGATTCGCGTCGAACAGGCGCAGGTCGTCTTCGTGATACAGGCGGTGCAAGATGTCGGTCGCGTCGAGCTTGAGCAGTTCTTCGGGCTGCAGGGTGTCGGCCAGGATCTTCGCGTGCTCGAACGTCAGTGCATCGCGTTCGCGCTCGGCGCCGCCTTCGGCCGGGATCTGCTGGATCAGCACGCCGGCACAAGTCTGGCGGTCGGCGGCAAGATAGATCGCCGTCGGCAATTGTTCCGACTGCGCGAAATAGGCCTCGAAACTTCGGGCAAGACAGTCGCCCTCGAGCGGAACCAGTCCCTGGTACCGGATGCCGTTTTCCTGGCGCTCGATGCTGATGGCAAGCACGGCGCCGGCGAGATCGTCCGGACGCAGGTTGCTTGTCGCCGCCGCTTCGCCCCAGCGCGCAAGTCCGCGGACGTGGCCTTCGGCGGTGCATTCCGCGAACACCAGCGGCAGTTCGGGCGATGCTTTCAGATGCACGGAAACATGTCCGGCCAGCTTGATGTCGCCGGCGAACAACGCCGTGGCGGCGATCGCTTCGCCGAGCACGCGCGCGACGGGTTCGGGATAGTCATCGCGACCGCGAATCTGGCGCCAACTGTGCTCGAGCCGCACAATGACGCCGCGCACGCCTGCGCCTTCGAACAGGAAACGACGGATGCCTTCGGGATCGACGGGAGTAAACGGGGAATCATTCATGCCGATCATTATGCCCGAGCGCGCATGAAGGCCGCCGCCCGCAAACCCCTGTGGCGACGCATGTCCTGGCGCCTGCTGCAGGTGGCGATCGTGTTCGCCGTGCTGTCCTTGACCGTCGTGCTCGCCCTGCGCTGGCTGCCGCCGCCGACCACGGCATTCGTGATCGCGCGGCACGTCGATGGCTGGACCGGCGCTGCGGCGAACGTGCCGGTCCGCCGCGTCTGGGTGGCGCAGTCGCGGATCGCGCCCGAGATGTTCCTCGCCGTCGTCGCGGCGGAAGACCAGCGCTTCCCCGACCACCACGGCTTCGACCTGCAGGCGATCGAGCAGGCGCTGGATGATCGCGAGAAGGGCAAGGTCCGTGGCGCCAGCACGATCTCGCAGCAGGTCGCGAAGAACCTGTTCCTGTGGTCCGGTCGCAGCTGGGTGCGCAAGGGGCTCGAAGTCTGGTTCACCGGCCTGATCGAGCTGTGCTGGCCGAAGCGGCGCATCCTCGAGATGTACGTCAACATCGCCGAATTCGGCGACGGTGTTTACGGCGCGCAGGCAGCGTCGAAGCGGTATTTCGGTCGCGATGCCGTGCAGCTGAATTCATCGCAGGCAGCGCGCCTCGCCGCGGTGTTGCCGAACCCGAAGCACTACAGCGTCGCCCGCCCCGGCCCCTACGTGCTGCGCCGGCAACAGTGGATCGAACGCCAGATGCGCCAGCTTGGTGGCCGCGACTATCTGGCGCCGCTGCTGAGCGATTGAACCGATACGTCAGCGGCGTGCTTCGTACCAGGGCTTGGTGCGATTGACGACATGCACGACCAGCAGCATCACCGGGACTTCGATCAGCACGCCGACCACGGTCGCGAGCGCAGCGCCGGATTCGAACCCGAACAGGCTGATGGCCGCGGCCACGGCAAGTTCGAAGAAGTTCGACGCGCCGATCAGGGCCGAAGGACAGGCGATGTCGTGCTTCTCGCCGACTGCGCGATTGAGCCAGTAGGCCAGTGCCGAGTTGAAGAAAACCTGGATCAGGATCGGCACCGCGAGCAGCGCGATGATCAACGGCTGCTTCAGGATGGCCTCGCCCTGGAACGCGAACAGCAGGACCAGCGTCGCCAGCAATGCCGCGATCGACCACGGCCCGATCATCGCCATCGCCGCGTCGAATGCGGCTTGTCCGCGTGCCAACAGTTGCCTGCGCCAGACTTGCGCAATGATCACCGGAACGATGATGTACAGCCCGACCGACGTGACCAGGGTCGCCCACGGCACGGTGATCGCCGAGAGCCCGAGCAGAAAGGCGACCAGCGGTGCGAACGCGACGATCATGATGCCGTCGTTCAACGCGACCTGGGACAGCGTGAACAGCGGGTCGCCGTTCGTCAGCCGACTCCACACGAAGACCATGGCCGTGCACGGCGCCGCCGCGAGCAGGATCAGCCCCGCGATGTAGCTGTCGATCTGGTCCGCCGGCAGCCAGGGTGCAAACAGGTGACGGATGAACAACCAGCCGAGCAAGGCCATCGAGAACGGCTTGACCAGCCAGTTCACGAACAGGGTGACGCCGATGCCGCGGACATGCCGACGCACTTCGTGCAGCGCGCCGAAATCGACCTTGACCAGCATCGGGATGATCATGACCCAAATCAGCACGCCGACCGGCAGGTTGACCTGGGCGATTTCCATGCGGCCGATCGATTGCACGAGCTCGGGCAACAGTTGGCCGATGCCGATCCCGGCGACGATGCACAGGAACACCCAGAGCGTGAGAAAGCGCTCGAAAACGCTCATGGGTGCTGCTGACGCACGCTTGGCGGTGACTTCGCACTGCGCGTTCATGTCGATGCGATCAGGTCGATGACGCGGCGTTCGATCTCGTCGCGCACGGCGCGGTAGTCGTCCGGCGCCATGTGTTTCGGATCGGGCAGGGCCCAGTCCTCGCGGCGTTTCGCCGGCACCCAAGGACAATTGTCGCCGCAGCCCATGGTGATGACGGCGTCCCATTCGCCATCGCCGATCTCTTCCAGCGATTTCGAGACGTGCGTGGACAAGTCGTAGCCGCGCTCGGCCATGAACGCGATGGCGCGCGGATTGACCACGCCGGACGGCCGCGATCCGGCCGATTCGGCCTGCACGGCGTCACCGCCGTGCAGGCGCGCGAAGGCCTGTGCCATCTGGCTGCGATTGCTGTTTTCGACACAGACGAACAACAGGCGTTTCATCGGCTGCGATGTCCTTCAGTGCGCGGCGGTCGGACCGCAGCAGGCGGTGCCGCGAGCGATATTGGCGGCGCTTCGTGCTTCGGCTTCGTGCGGGGCGTAGTAGGTCGTGGCGTCACCGCGCGTGTGGAAACTCTCCCAGCGCGTGCCTTGCGGGTCTTCGGCCCAGAACTTGTCGGAGCGGGCGTAGCAGCAGGTCGAGTTCTGCTCGGCCATTGCGATGGCGTCCGCGGCCTGGAGGCGATCGCCGATTTCGGTCAATTCGTCGGCGTTCTCCGCTTGCAGACCCAGATGATCGAGCCCGATCGCGGCGGGACGCGACGAGATCGCGAAGTTGACGCGCGGATCGTCGAGCATCCATTTCGCGTAGTCCGGCTTGACGATCATCGGTTCGGCGCCGAACAACTGCGTGTAGAAGGCGACGTTCTTGCCGATGTGTTCGACATTGAGGTGGACATGAAAACGTTTCATCACTTGCTCCGTTTCAAAGGCGGGGTCGACGGTGTGCACGCCGCTCCCGATGCGCCCAGCGTTGCGGGGGCACAACCCGCGCCGCTGCAGCAGTTTTCGAGCAGATAGGCCATCAGCGCATTCATGGCGGTGAAGTTGGCGCGGCAGCGGATGACGCGGCCCTCGCGTTGGTCCTCGACCAGTCCGGCATGGCGCAGCACGTTCAGGTGCGCGCTGAGTGTGGCGCCGGGGATGTCGAGCGCGTCGCGGATGTCGCCCACGGGCAGGCCACCTGGGCCGGCCTGCACCAGCAGGCGGAAGGCACGCAGTCGCGAGTCGTGGGCGAGGGCGGCGAGGCTGTCGATGGCGGCATGTAATTCCATAATTCGAAAGATATGGAAATAATAGGCGGGATGCAAGCATGACCTTCGCCACGGTCCGGCGCCGGCGTACACTCCGGGCAGGTTGGGAAGCGGAGTCCAGGCATGGCCAAAGTGCGCGAACTCTTGCTGGCGAAGCCGCCGGCGATCATCTCGATCCATCCGGACGAGCCGGTGCTGGCGGCGATTCAGATGATGGCCGACCATGGCATCGGTGCCTTGCTGGTGATGAAGGACGGCGAACTCGCCGGCATCGTGTCCGAGCGCGACTACGCGCGCAAAGTCATCCTGCTTGGTCGCTCCTCGGCCGATACGCCGGTCTGGCAGATCATGTCGGCGCCGGTGACGACGGTCGCTCCCGACACCACGACGCAGTCGTGCATGGTGCTGATGACCGAAGGCAAGTTCCGCCACCTGCCGGTGATCGATGCCGGCCGCGTCATCGGCATGCTCTCGGTCGGCGACCTGATCAAACACGCGCTCGCCGAGAAGCAGCACGAGATCGATCAGTTGCAACGCTACATCGCGAGTTGATCGTCAAGCGACGAAACACCAATGCCACGGCTCGTGGATGACGCCGTGACGATTGTCGCGCGGGTAGGACATTCGGAATCCGAACGCGGCCGCGTGGTTTTGCAACCAGGTGAAGGCGGGTGTGCGTTCGAAGGCTTCATCAAGGGCGGCGCAGCCGGGCGTGCCGATGTCGATGGCGCGGCCGCTGTGGTGTTCGCTGTAGCCGGGCACGGCATTCACCGCAAAGACCTGATCGATGGCGTTGCCGCGCGCGAGCTTGCGTGCGACCAGCGCGTGCTGATGCGCGATGGATCGGAAGGTTGATACGGTTTCGAGCGCGATGCCATCGGCGAATGCCGCCGACCGCATCCCGCGCCATGCAGCAGCGGCTCTCGAAGCGAGAAACATCGGGCGCCCATCGGGTGCGAATCCGACGAAATCGAGGCGATGCGGTTCGTCGATGCGTTCGAAGCCGCGCGACCGCGCGATGCCATCCCAGTCGGGCGGGCGGATCGAGCGGCACGTCGTGGGTGCTGCGTGGACACGCATGCGATGCATGGCGGCGATGCGGCGCGCATCGACCTCCGTCCACGCCGCGCGACCGAGATCCGTGGCCATCGCGAGGATGCGTCCGCGTGAATCGACGAAGGCGCGATCGATGGCGAGGAACGAGTCGTCGGCGCGGCGGCGGATCTGCACGTCGCACCAGCGCCGGCCGCGTGCGTCGGCAACGACGTGACGGAGGTGCTTCGTCGTCCTGTGCGCCGTCGCGATGATGTAGCGGCGGCCATTCAGTCGGAAAGGGAAGGGCATGGACACGGCGTGATGCTACTGCAGGCGCGTGATGCCGCGTCGCGCCGCCCACCACAGCCCGAGGTTGAACGCGGCGAGCACGATCATGCCGGCGATGCCGGCCGGGCCGCGCATCAGCACGCTGCCGCCGACAAGGGCCCCGGCGCCGCCGAGCGCATTCAAGGTGCCGTGCATCCACGCCGGTCCGATCACGCAGCCGGAGCGTGCGCGGATCCATTCGAAGGCGGGTGACAGCAACAGGCAGAACGCGATCATCATCGCGACGCCGAGCTCGGGATGGCCCGGATAGTTGTGGCCGCGCAGCGTCAGCGGCAGATGCCACAGGCCCCAGAAGAAACCGATGAACGCGGCGCGCGACCAGAATCCCCAGTGGCCGAGATGCCGATGCAGAAAACCGCGCCAGCCGAGTTCTTCGCCGAAGGCCGCGATCGCATTGATCGTCATGCCGACACCGGCGGCGACCAGGGTCATCTGCACCAGCAGCAGCGGCACCAGGGCGTCGCCGATTTTCTCGAGTTCGACACGCACCTTCGCATGTTGCGTGGCCGGCACCGAGGTCAGCACGTTGTCGATCAGGCCTTGCGTGTCGAGCGCGAGCGAAAGTCCGGGCAGCAGCGGCGAGATCGCCATCCACGCAAACGTGAACAGCATCGGCGCGATCACCGCCACCGCGAGCCAGCGGTTCGGTCGCCACCATGGCCCAAGGCTGGCGACGGGCCGATGCAGCAGGAACTCTGTCGTGATCACCGCGGCCAACGCGGGGCCGAACATGAAGGCGACGCCGACCAGGGCCGCGTTCAGATGCAGCAGCCGGAATCCGATCTCGGCAAAGCTCCAGCTGAGCGCGTAGGCCAGCAACAGGAAGACGAGGACGGGCCGTTTCATTCGCCCGCCTCGTCACTGCGTTCGCTGGCCGAGGGCAACTTGCCGGCCTTGCGCAGCGCATCGCGCAACACGTACTCGATCTGCGCGTTCAGGCTGCGCAACTCGTCGTCGGACCAGCGCTGCATCGCGTCGAGCACGGCGGCGTTGATGCGCAGCGGATAGGCTTTCTTCTCGCTCATCGCATCACCGGCGCACGAATTTCTGCAGGCCAATCGCGAGCGCGATGGGGAACGCGACGCTGCCGGCGACCAGCAAGCCGACGACGACCGGCAATACCGATTCAGGCAACACTGCGACGGCACCGGCCGCCAGCGCCAGCAAACCCGCGAGCGCCAGAAACAACAGTCCGATGAATTCGCCGAGGGCCGCAGGATCGCGGACCTTGGCGGGGTCGATGCCGCTGATCAGATGCAGCGCGCCGCCGGATCGAAACTTGATCGCGAACAGTCCGGCCGGAATGGCGGCTAGCAGCAAGCCGGCCGCAGCGAGATAGCGGTCCTCCATGGCAGTGGCCTCAGTAGATCGAGCCGGTGTTGACGATCGGCTGCGTGCCGCGTTCGCCGCAGAGCACGACCAGCAGGTTGCTGACCATCGCCGCCTTGCGTTCTTCATCGAGCTTGATCGCGCCGCGCTCTTCCAGCTGATCGAGGGCCATGTGCACCATGCTGACCGCGCCTTCGACGATCTTGGTGCGCGCCGCGATGATCGCGGTGGCCTGTTGGCGCTGCAGCATCGCCTGCGCGATTTCCGGCGCATAGGCGAGATGGCTGATGCGCGCCTCGAGCACCTTCACGCCCGCGCTGGTCAGGCGTTCCTGGATTTCCTTGCGCAGATGGTCGGCGATTTCCTGAGTGTGACTGCGCAGCGAGACCTTGTGCTCGTCGTGCAGGTCGTAGGGATAGCTGGTCGCGGACTGGCGCAGCGCGGCCTCGGCCTGGACATGCACGAAGTCCTCGTAATCGTCGACCGAGAACACGGCCTCGGCGGTATCCACCACCTGCCAGACCACGACCGCACCGATCTCGATCGGCGAACCTTCGAGGTCGTTGACCTTGAGCTTGTTCGACTCGAAGTTGCGGATGCGCAGGGATACCGCCTTCTTCGAGTAGAACGGGTTGGCCCAGCGCAGACCCTCGTCGCGCACGGTGCCGACGTAGCGACCGAACAGCTGCATCACCGCGCCCTGGTTCGGCTGGACCATGAAGAAGCCGAACCAGCAGAAGAACACGACGATCGCGGCGAGCACGGCCGGGATGCGGAAACCGATGACGAACAGGGCCGGCAGGCCGACGAAGGTGATGGCGAGCAACAGCAGCAGCATCGGGATGCCGGCGGCACTGCGGGCGCGGATCTCGCGGATTTCGGCGTTCTGGTTCATGGTTCTCTCCGGGTGGGCGGAGAGAATGAT
This sequence comes from Patescibacteria group bacterium, assembly GCA_035562895.1. Taxonomy (GTDB): domain Bacteria; phylum Pseudomonadota; class Gammaproteobacteria; order Xanthomonadales; family Ahniellaceae; genus JADKHK01. The sequence goes on from DATMVT010000234.1 coordinate 15,260, forward strand.
ATCAATTAGATATCACAATGCAAGTGGCCGTCGCGGCGGGGTCAGCGCTCCTCGAATCCGTCGCAATACAGGCCTTCATTCTCCGGCAGACCGACGCACGTGCTGGGCTGAATCACCGGAATGATGCTGCGCGCGCAATGGATCTGGCCCGGCGTGGCCTCACAGTCCGCCAGCACGGCGTCGGCCGCGATGTCGGCATCGCGCCGCACTGCGCCGGTGATCGTCGTGCTCGGAATCGGCAGCGCCAATGTCGGCTGCAGCACCAGTTCGAGGCGGCCGCGATGGTTCGGCGCAATGCCCAGCGATTGGGTCGCGCAGCGCAAGGTCTGCCCGGTGCCGACACTGCCCTCGATCGTGCACGCCGCGGCGGGCAGCGAATTGCTGCTGGAGACATAGCCGAGACCTGCCGGCAAGCGCACGTCGATGTGTGGCGTCGTCGCCGCGGCATTGCCGGTGTTGAGGTAGTGCAGGGCGATGGCGGTCTGCGCGCCGCCCGGCGTGAACACGTTCGGCGAATGCGACAGGCCTTGTGGATGCGACGGATCGACGCGTTCGACGATCAGTCGGGGCGCCGGCGCGGCATCGACCGGAATCGTGATGCGCGCGCAGCCGGTCGGGGTCGGATCGACGTAGCAGTCGGTCGGCGCCGGCTGATCGGCATTCTCCAGGGTCACGAAGAGGTCGATCGAACCGGGTACCGGCGTGGCCGGATCGAGGTCGAGGAACAGCGCGCCGCCGAGGCTGGTGCCGTAGGGCTCGGTGATGGCGTTGTGCAGTGCCGGCGTGGTGCAGTCGAGGCGCGTCCGGCCACTGCCGAGCGCGACCGGATCGCACGTCCAGCCCGTGGTCGGCGTGGTGAACACGATGCGGTCGTAGGCGACGTGTCGCGGCAGGAACATGCGATACGCCACTGCGCCGTTGTTGACGTTGTAGCCGCGGATGTCGGCGAGAAAGGTCAGCGGACGTTCGCTGCCGGGCACGAAGATCGGGCTGCCCGAAAACGAGAGCGACGGTTTCAGCCACGATTCGAGCACCTGGCTGGTTTCCGTCAGGCAACTGTTCCAGTAGTCGCAGGGGCCGTCCGGATCATGCGGGTTGGCCGCGTTGCTGGCGGCACCGCGCAACTGGAACGGCGTGTTCGGCACCAGATCGGTACTGATGTCGTAGTAGATCCGGATCTGTCCCTGCGGCGGCGGAACCGGCTGGAAGTCCGGGCCAAAGGTCGGCGTCGGGATGTCGGCGATCGACACGCAACTCACGTTCTGGCCGTTCTGCGTGCAGTTCCAATTGTCGGCGACGAAGCGGGTGACGGTGAATCCATCCGGCACGCGCGTAGCGAAGGTGACGGGCGCCGTCGCGACACCGGCCTCGTTGGCGATGCCGACGAAGGTGTAGGCCGCGTCGTAAGTCGCTATGTAGGGGCGCAGGTTCGGCTGCACGGCTTGATGCGCCTCGTGCATGTGGCCGGTGCGCAGCTTCAAAAAGAGTGCCGCCTCGGCGGGCGCGGCCATCGCGAGCGAGACGGCCGCCAGCATCGGCAGCGCGCGGCGGGCTGTGACGGACATGGCGCGGGCTCCCGGGTTCATGGATCGGCAAGGTATCGACCGATCGACGCCGCGCCCACCCCGCGATCACGGGGGCTGCCACTACAATCCGGCCAGCACAGGAGGCGACATGCAGGTTTTCGGCACCCCGTTTCAACATGATGCGATCCGATTGATGCTGCTCGGCGCCGGAGAGCTGGGCAAGGAGGTCGCGATCGCGGCGCAGCGTCTCGGCGTCGAGGTGATCGCGGTCGATCGCTACGCGCATGCCCCGGCGATGCAGGTCGCGCATCGTTCGCATGTCATTCCGATGCTCGATCCCGCCGAATTGCGACGCGTGATCGAACTGGAACGCCCGACGCTGGTCGTGCCCGAGATCGAAGCCATCCACACGCCGACCCTGATCGCGCTGGAAGCGGAGGGCCTGCGCGTGGTGCCGACGGCGCGGGCGACGCGATTGACCATGGACCGCGAAGGCATCCGCCGCCTCGCTGCGGAGACCCTGGGCGTGCCGACCTCGCCGTATCGATTCGTCGATACGCTGGACGATTACCGCGCCGCGGTCGCGTCACTCGGCATGCCCTGCGTCGTCAAACCGGTGATGAGTTCGTCCGGCAAGGGCCAGAGCATCGTGCGTGCAGCGGGCGAGGTCGATGCCGCCTGGGACTACGCGCAATCCGGAGGCCGTGCCGGCGCCGGGCGCGTGATCGTCGAAGGTTTCGTGCCGTTCGACTACGAGATCACCCTGCTCACCGTGCGCCATCGCGATGGCACCAGCTTCTGCGATCCGATCGGCCACTACCAGGAAGACGGAGACTATCGCGAGAGCTGGCAGCCGCAGCCGATGTCGGCCGGTGCGCTGGCGGCATCGCGCGACATCGCGCGCAAGGTCACCGACGCGCTGGGCGGTTGGGGATTGTTCGGCGTCGAGCTGTTCGTGCGCGGTGACGAGGTCCTGTTTTCGGAGGTATCACCGCGACCGCATGACACCGGGCTGGTGACGTTGATCAGCCAGGACCTGTCCGAGTTCGAGCTGCATCTGCGCGCGATTCTCGGGTTGCCGATCCCGGTGATTCGCGCGCGCGGTCCGTCGGCCTCGATGGCCATGCTTGCCGTCGGTCACGGTGTCCCGAAGTTCCATGGCGTCGCCGATGCTCTGGCCGAGGCGGACACCGATTTGCGCCTGTTCGGCAAGCCCTTGGTCGAAGGCCGGCGTCGTGTCGGCGTCGCTCTGGCACGCGGCGACAGCCTGTTCACTGCCCGGGAAAAGGCGCGCCGCGTCGCTGAACGCATCCGCATCGAGATCGACTGAGCGGCGGACGCCTCAGTCCGCGCGCAACCGCCACGCTTCGGACAGCGAAATCAAGCCGCTGCGCGCCAAGTGAACGGCCGCCTGGGTGAGCGGGGTCATGCCTTCCGAGATCGCCGTCTGGTGGATGGTGTCGGCTTCGGCGCCGGGGACGATCAGTCGCTGGATCGCCGGCGTGACCACCATCAATTCGTAGACGGCGCGCCGCTTCTTGACGCCGAGGCCTTCGCAGTGCGAGCAGCCGCGGCCGATGTGGAAGACCTCGTCATGGGCGACGCCGAGCGTGTCGCGGATGTGCGCGCCGACCTCTTCGACCACGCGGCAATGCACGCAGGTGAGGCGGGCCAGACGTTGCGCCATGACCGCGAGCAGCGACGCGCGCAGCAGATAGGCCTCGACGCCGAGGTCGAGCAGGCGCGTGATGGTCGCTGCCGCCGTGTTGGTGTGCAGGGTCGACAGCACCAGATGTCCGGTCAGCGCCGATTCGACGCCGATCGCCGCGGTCTCGCGGTCGCGCATCTCGCCGACCATGATCACGTCCGGATCGTGGCGCAGGAAATTGCGCATCGCGTTCGCGAAGGTGAAGTCCGCGGCGCGGTTCACCTGCATCTGCTGGATGTCCTCGATGTAGAACTCGACCGGGTCCTCGATCGTCAGGATGTTGATGCGTTGCTTGCGCAGTTCCTGCAGCATCGCGTACAGCGTCGTCGACTTGCCGCAACCGGTCGGGCCGGTGGTCAGGAACATGCCGTGGCTGCGCGCCATGACGTCGTCGAGGCGAACGCGATCGCTCGGGCTCAGTCCGAGCTGGTCGATGCTCCACAGGCTCTCCATGGTGTCGAGCAGGCGGATCACCAGCGATTCGCCGAACACCGCCGGCATCACCGAGATGCGCAGGTCGATCTTGCGACCGTCGTCGAGGACGAAGCTGGTGCGGCCGTCCTGCGGCTTGCGGTGTTCGGCCAGGTTCATCTCCGCCAGGACCTTGACGCGCGACACCACCGCCGGCAGCAGGGCGCGCATGAATCGCCGCACCGGAACCAGTTCGTCGTCGATGCGGTACAGCACGTCGGCGCCTTGTTCACCCGGACGGATGTGGATGTCCGACGCGCGTCGCGCGACCGCTTCCGAGATCAGGTCGGTGACGATGCGCACGACCGGTTTTTCACGCGCCAGTCGCTCCATCTCGCGCTGCGGCGTCTCGGTCGCGGGGTCGAGACCGAGTTGGCGGGCAATCGCCAGATCCTGGTCGTGGTCGTAGAAGTTGCCGATGCAGGCACGAATCGTCCGGGAGGTCGCAATCATCGGCACGACGCGGTCGCGCATCAGGAAATTCAGCTGTTGCAGGGCCTCGGGGTTTTCGCAGTCTTCCAGTGCCACCGCGACCAGTCCCTTGGCGTTCTGCAGCGGCACCGCGCGCAGGCGTCGCGCGACTTCCGGGGTGATCGAATCGGAGGCGCCGCGATCCTGGAATGTCTGCAGGCGCGCGGCCGGATAGCCGAGTCGGATCGCGAGAAGGAAGCGTTGCTCGTCCGTGTCGTCGCCGTCGGCCAACCATTCGGCCAGGGTCATGCGGACGCTGTCCGGCGTTTCCGCCGGCGCGATCGGGTAGTCGTCGAGATAGGCACGGATCGCCGCCATCGAGCGCAGGACAAGCAGGCGTTGTTCGACATCATGGGCCATGGCTGATCCATTGCAATGGGCGGTCACGACCAGTATGCAATCAGGCCGGCGTCGCGAGTGTGCCGAGTTGTCAAAGCACCTGATCGGCGTCAATCCGGCTCGGTCGCATGCTCAATCCGCGTCCACCGCGTGCGCATGTTCGCGCGTGGCCATGAACTGCACGTTCGGCCAGCGTTCCTGCGTCAGTTGCAGGTTGACGCGGGTCGGTGCGATGTAGACGAGCTTGCCGGCGGCATCGAGCGCGAGGTTCATCGCCGCCTTCTCGCGGAACTCTTCCAGCTTCTTGTCGTTGTCGCACTTGATCCAGCGCGCGGTCGCGACCTGCACCGGTTCGAACGTGCAGTCGACCGAGTACTCGTCCTTCAGCCGATACGCCACCACGTCGAACTGCAGCGTGCCGACGGCGCCGAGGATCAGGTCGTTCGACATGATCGGCTTGAAGAACTGGGTCGCGCCTTCCTCGGACAACTGCGCCAGTCCCTTCTGCAGTTGCTTGAGCTTGAGCGGGTCGCGCAGGCGCGCGCGGCGGAACAGCTCCGGCGCGAAGTTGGGGATACCGGTGAACGCCAGCGCTTCGCCTTCGGTGAAGGTGTCGCCGATCGAGATGGTGCCGTGGTTGTGCAGGCCGATCACGTCGCCCGGCCAGGCCTTGTCCACGATCTCGCGGTCCGAGGCCATGAAGGTCAGGGCGTTCGCGAACTTGATCTCTTTGCCGGTACGCACGTGCAAGGCCTTCATGCCTTGTTCGTAGCGGCCCGAGCAGATGCGCATGAAGGCGACGCGGTCGCGGTGGTTCGGGTCCATGTTCGCCTGGATCTTGAACACGAAGCCGGTCATCTTCTCTTCGGTCGCGACGACTTGGCGTGTCGTGGTTGCATGCGCCTTCGGGCCGGGCGCCCAATCGACGAACGCGTCGAGCAGGATCTGCACGCCGAAGTTGTTCACCGCCGAACCGAAGAACACCGGCGTCTGCCGCCCGGCGAGATAAGCCTCGCGATCGAACGGTTGCGAGGCGCCCTGGACGAGTTCGAGTTCGTCCATCAGTTCCTTGTGGATCTCGGCACCGACCCGTTCCCGCAAGCCCGGGTCGTCGAGCTTGAGGATGGTCGAATCCTGGCGCGTGAAGTTTTTTCCCGCCTCGAACAGGTGCACCTCGTTGTCGAGCAGGTGCACGATGCCCTTCAGGCGCGAGCCCATGCCGACCGGCCAGGTGATCGGCGCGCAGGCGATACCGAGGACCGACTCGACTTCGTCGATCAGGTCGATCCCGCTGCGGCCTTCGCGGTCGAGTTTGTTGATGAAGGTCATGATCGGCGTGTCGCGCAGCCGGCAGACTTCCATCAGCTTGATCGTGCGTTCCTCGACGCCTTTCGCGCAGTCGATGACCATCAGGGCCGAGTCGACCGCGGTCAGCACGCGATACGTGTCTTCCGAGAAGTCGGCATGGCCCGGCGTGTCGAGCAGGTTGACGATGCGACCCTCGTAAGGGAACTGCATCACCGAGGACGTCACCGAGATGCCGCGTTCTTTCTCCAGCGCCATCCAGTCGGACGTGGCGTGCTTCGCCGCCTTGCGCGACTTCACGCTGCCGGCCATTTGGATCGCGCCGCCGAACAGCAGCAGCTTTTCGGTCAACGTGGTCTTGCCGGCGTCGGGATGCGAAATGATCGCGAACGTGCGTCGCCGCGCCGTTTCGGTGTGCTGTTCGGACATGGGTTCGATTCGATGTGCCGCCCGGGGCGGCTTAAGGGGGGCGGATTATACGCGGGCGGGCCAGCAACCTGCGTGCGCCTCCAGCGCCTGGCGAGCCAAAAGAAAACGCCCGCCGAAGCGGGCGTTTTCCGAGTGCGCGGTCGCGCCTCAGATGCTGCTGCGGCGCGTCGCGGCGATGCCCAGCAGGCCGAGCATGATCGCCAGCAGGGCGATGCCGAAGCGATCGAATGCCGGGACCGGGACCTGCGGCTCCAGCGGCGCGACGAACTGGCCGCACACCGGTGGCGCCAGCAGTTCGACATCGTCGATGAAGAAGTTGGTCACCGCGCCGTTGCCGGCCGTCGCCGAGTCGAACTGCAACGTGTGGCTCGCGTCGTTGGCGAAGGCCGAGACATCGACCGAGACCTGCGCATAGCCGACCGTGTTGCAAGTGGCCGAGTTGGCATCGGTTTGCCACAGGGTATTGCCGTCAATGGTCAGGCGGACGAAGTCGTTCGCACCATTGGCGGTGTTGCAGACCGGGGTTTCCAGCCAGAAGGTCAGGTTCGTGGTGCCGGCCGGGATGACCAGCGACTGGGTCATCGAGCCCGTCGTCGGACCCGCGGCAAGTCCGCCGAACCACACCCAGAAACTGCCGGTACGCGGACCGGTGCCGCCGCCCACGCCGCAGCCTCCGGCGTCGCAGATCGGCGTGCCGAAGGTGGCTTCCGCCTCGGTCCAGTCGGTGCTGGGCGTTCCGACTTCGAAGCTCGGGTCGAGCACGAGGTTGCCGGCGCTGTTCGACAACGACGAGGTGTTGTTTGCGCCCGCCGAGTCACCCTCGGCACCGTCGATCGTGGCCACGTTGTCGACGACTGCGCACTGGGCGCCCATGCTGACCGTGATCGTGCAGGTGGCATTGCCGCCATCGGGGAACGCGCCGATGTTCCAGGTGACCGTGCCGCTGGCCTCGGTGGCGCCGCAGTCGCTGCTGACGAAGGTCACGGACGGCGAGAGCAGGTCGGTCACGAACACGCCGGTCGCGTCGCCGACGCCGTTGTTCGTCGCCGTCAATTCGTAGGTGAACTGGCCGCCGGTGAGCACGCCATCCGGTGCCGTCACGGTGACACCGAGGTCCGGACCTGCGCCGACCAGGATGACGTTGCCGCCGCCCGAAATCGTGTTGGTGAACGTGCTTTCTTCGCCGGGCTCGAAAGCCGTGGTCACCAGGATATAAGTGGTGCCGGCGGTCAGGTTCTCGCCGAGGATCTCCGAGGTGCCGATGCCGCCGACGCCATCATCGCTGCCCGCCTGGCAATTGGTGAGTTGGTCGGTGGGATCGAAGGCGCCGGCGTAGAGCAGCAAGAAGCCGTCGGCGGAACCATCCTGAATGCTGGTGAGGTCGTAAGCGCCGGTTGCGGAAACGGTGAATTCCTGCGCGTGATAGCCGACACCGACACCGAGACCACTCAATCCGCTGCAGTCTGAGAACGGTCGCGTCCATGTCGCAGCGCCCACCGTGGTGTCGCTGTAGTTGACGGTGTCGAGAACGACAGAAGCGGGCGTGCCGCGAGCTTCCTGGCCCTTGAGGGCGAGTTCGATGGCGACGCGATCGAGGCGTTGCCGTTCCACGGGATTGTTGGCCTGGGCGGCGAATGCGATGCCGACCAGCGCAATGCTGGCCACGGTGCGTAACAGGGACATGATCCAGTACCTCGTTCGATGAATTGGGCGCGCGTCACTGAATGCCGGCTGTATGGCAGACAGACTGATGAGCCTAACGAGTCCTGCGCTGCGCTGCAAACATCTGTGACGCGGCGCACAAAGAATTGGACGCTATCGCAACGGAATCGCGTCGCCTTCGAAGCCGAACGGCACCGACGTCAGCACCATGTCGATATTCACCTGCACCGCGAAGTGCAAGTGCGGGCCGGTCGAGAAGCCGGTATTGCCGGACAGGCCGAGTACCTGGCCGCGGCGCACGCGTTGCCCGGGCTGCACGCGCGCCGATTCCAGCTGCAGGTGCGCGTAGACGCCCATCGAACCGTCCGCGTGCAGCACGCGGACATGGTTGGCGCGGCTGCCGAACTTTTCCTTGTCGAGTCCGGCGCCGTAAAAGTCTTCTTCGACCATCATCACGATGCCTTCGCGCGCGCACAGCACCGGCGTGCCGTCCTCGACCCCGAGGTCGACCGCATAGCGCGACTGGTCGCCGGTGTGCGTGTGCGGGCCGTTGAAGCCCTGCGCGAGCACGAACTTCGTGCCCGGTGCGAACGGCACCGAATAGCGCACGGCGTCGTCGTGGCGTGCCGAAGGATCGCCCGGCGCCGCGACGTAACGCAGCCCGAAACGCGAGTCGCGATAGCGATCCGCCGGAAATGCCTTCGCGACCAGGCGTTGCTCGAAGCCGCCGAGCACGGTGCGCAAGGGCAAGGGCGGCTCGGCGGCCGCATTCGATGCATCGACGAATTCGAGTTGCACCGCCACCGGGCCGGCGATCTTGTTCACGAAGGTCATCGTGTGCTCGTCGCCGACGTCGTTGGTGAACATGTCGACGATGTCCTGCTCGTCGGCGCGGATCAGGGTCTCCTTCACCTCGGTCACCTTCGTCGCGTCCGCCGGTGGCCGGTCGGTCACGTGCAGCACGCCGTTCGCATCGCGGTACTGATAGAGGCGCTTGGCGGCAACCTCGATCGGACCCAGCAGCGCGCAAGCGAGCACGGAGCAGAACAGGATGGGGCGGCTGATTGGGCGCATGCGAACCATCGTAGCGACTTCGTTGCTTCCGCGATGGGGTTGCCGAGTATCCGTTTCCAGGGACGAACATGAACAGGCCGATCGTCGACGATGCCGATGCGTCATCGGCGAAGCTCAGCGCAATGATGCGGCGGCTTGCAGGCGCTGGCGCAGCGGGTCGAGCAGCGTCCCGTATTCGTTTCCGCGCATGGGTGTCTTCTGGATCGGTTGCCGCACTTGCGCCGCACTCGCGGTGCGGACGACGCGCTCGGCCTCGTGCGGTCGCAGGCAGCGTGAATCGAACGGGAGTCGACAAAACTCGAGCAGCTCGCGGATCTGCTGCTCGGGATCGGACACCAGATGCTCGTACTCGAAACTGCGAAACTGTTGCGGGTTGCGACGCGACCACAGATCCGACAGTTGCCGGCAGTGCCGCCAATAGTCGGCAAGGTGATCGAGCGAATAGGCGTAGTCGGCTCTTCCCGGCGCGAACAGCTGCTTGTAGCAGGACCAGCAGGTCTCCAAGGGATCGCGCCGACAGTCGATGATCCGGGCTTCGGGAAGCATCGCCATCGCCGCGCCGGCCAACAGCCAGTTCGTGGGCATCTTGTCGGTCGACGTCGCGTGCTCGCGACGCCAGCGTGCGCTCCGTTGCAGATATTCCCGACCCAGTCGAGCCCAATCCTGTTCGGTGGCTTGTGCCGCCCACGTCGCCAGCGGCTGTTTCCGGCGCAAGGACTCGCCGGCGATGACCTGTTCCAGACAGGACAGTTCACTCGCGCCCGCCACCTGTGGATGGGCCGCCAACACCTGCTCGAACAGGGTGCTGCCCGAGCGCGGCATGCCGACGAGGAACAGCACTTCCGCACCCTGGGGCGATTCGCTTGCGCGATCCGTCTGCGCGAACGCCGCGCCGATGCGCTCGACCTCGGCGCTGAACGCGGACGGTTGCCACGGTCGGGTCGCCGTCGCCGAGCGATTGGCGCGTTCAAGAACGGCATACGCATCATCGAAGCGGTCGTCGACTTCGTAGGCGCGCCCGAGTGCAAATCCGAGCAGACAGCGCGATTCCGCGTCGCTGGCCTGTCGCTCGGCACGTGCCAGTGCCACGAGTTCGCCTGCATCGATGCGTTCGGTCTTGAGGTCAAGCAGCGAGAACCAGGCGCGTGCGACTTCTTGTTGGCGACGGATCAGTTGTCGGCATTCGGTCGCGGCCGCGGTCGCGCGGCCGAGGGCTTGCAGGCTCCGCACACGCACCAGTCGCGCGCGCGCGAGGGTCGGCTGCAGCGCCAGCGCCTGTTCGGCGGCCTGCAACGCATCCTCGGCGTGGCCGTGTCGATCGAAGGCGATGCTCAGTTCGAGCCAGTCCGATGCGTGTGTCGTGCACGCCGCGGCTTCCCTCAGGCATTGCAATGCCCTGTCGTGATGGCCTTCGAGGGCATGCGCGGTCGCCAGCAGCCGCAACAGGTCCGGGTCCGGCAGGCCGCTGTCCAGTCCTTGCCGCAGCGCGTGGATGGCCGCTGCCACGTCGCCTCGATTCAATGCCAGCTGGGCCGACCAACGGAGCACTTCCGGATGGGCAGGTGCCAGCAAGGTCAGCATCAGCCATCGGGCTTCAGCCGCCATCGCATCGCCGCGCGCGTGGGCGGCGGCCAGTTCGTCGAGCAGGACGCCGGCCTTGGGTGGCAGGCTTGCCGCCCGCAGCCGGGCGGCCGTGCCGGTTGCCGCTGCTCTGACCGTTGCTGTCTTGCTCATGTCCCTGTTCCCGAAACGAACGACGCCACTTCGTCCAAGTCTAGTCAGACCATTGCATCGGGTGGCGTCGATATGCCCGGGGCAATGCCGCCATGTTTCTTGACATTGTCCAGGCAACCCCACAAGCTAGATGTACCGTGGCTGAAGCCCCGAGGGGATTCCTTCGCCCGGCGTCGGGTCGACGCAACTGCGTCGGCCATCGGCCCAAAAAATGACATCACATTCAATATTCTGGGGATCGCGCGTGAACATGCTGGCAAATTCAATCAGGAAGTCCATCGGCAAGCAGGTCGTGGCCGGTGCAATCGCGATCTGTGCGAGCGCAGGCATGATCGGTGCGGCACACGCCTCGGTCGTGAACAGCGGCCCCGTGAATATTCCGATTCCCGACAACATCGATGGCATCTATTTCAATGTCATCACGGGTGCAAGCGGCCCGCTCGGCAGCGGCGTGGCCGGCTGGGACGTGAATCTTTACTCGGCCGTCGCTGGTCAATTCCAATTGTGGGGACCGACGACCAACACGTACTTCAATCCACAGGCGGTTGTCAGCGGCAATTACAACTTGCCGCGCACCACGGTGATCCAGGGCGCGGCCGCCGCGTTCTTTCGTCCGGGTGGCAGCTTGAATGTCGGTACCCAACTGGCGCTGAACAGCAGCGAGAATTTCATCGGGTTCCGTTTCGCGAACGAATCCAATGGCGGGCTGATCCATCATGGCTGGGCGCAGCTTTCGGTGGGCGCGAC